>DAIOVR010000182.1:0-4274 GCA_036758905.1 Beijerinckiaceae bacterium
GGATGGCGGTCCGCTTAACCTTTATCTTCAGCAGCTAAATGCTGGTGAAGGTTATCCTCGTCCGGCCCATCCTGCCTATCCGACGATCACGGCTTCATTTGCAAAGGCAGTTGCCGATATCATCGACGGCAAGGATGTCAAAGCATCACTTGATGCCGCTGCTAAAAAGATCGATCAAGATATTGCCGACAATAAGGGCTATCCTCCGTTCGGCAAGTAAGCGATTATTTGTTCAACGATTAGGGTGGGGGAGGTCTGTTATCTCCCCCATCTCTCACTGCGTGGGAGCCAATCATGTCTTATATGAAGCGCGATAAACGGGCCGCATGGTATATGCTGGCACCCGCTTTGTTGATGATTGGCGTCTTTATCGTTTTACCATTTTTAATGTCAGTCATTTTATCCTTTACCGATCAGCGGCTTGTCCCCAATCCAAATGTTCCAACCGCCTTTATAGGATGGCGCAACTATTTGCGGCTTGCAGAAGATGGTGATTTTTTGAATGCTTTTTGGCGGACAGCGACCTTTACGATACTTGTTGTTCCCTTACAGTCGGTAATGGGATTGGGCGCCGCATTATTGATCAATACAAAGCTACCCATGCGAAATCTCTTCCGTGGGATATATTTTCTACCAACTGTTATTTCGATGGTAGTTGTATCAGTCATCTGGTCGTCCCTTTATCAACGTGAAGGTTTTTTTAATTACGCCTTCACTAATTTAACTTTTGGGACTGCTCAGCCAATTGATTGGCTACAAAACCCGTATACTGCTATGCCAGCCCTCGTCCTGCTTTCGGCATGGCAGGGCTTTCCATTTCAAATGGTCGTTTATCTTGCCGGTCTTCAGGGAATTAGCCAAGAGCTTTATGAGGCGGCACGGATCGAAGGGGCGAACCGTTGGCAAGAATTTTGGCATGTGACTATGCCAGGCCTACGCAATACCCATATTCTAGTCGCTATAACGACGACGATTTTTGCGTTTAAATTATTCACGCAAGTCCAGCTTCTCACCCAAGGGGGACCATCGAGCGTTACCGATACTTTGGTGCGCGTGATGTATATGCAAGGCTTTCGGCAAGGCAAAGTAGGTATTGGAGCGGCGGCAGCGGTTGTGTTTTTCCTTCTAGTGCTTGGCATAAGCCTTGTGCAACGTGTTCTCGTTAAAGAGGAGCGTGCGATCCAATGACAACTCGAAGTGAACGACTTTTGCTTTTGATTATCGCATTGGTGGTAGTCGCCTTTGTGCTCGCACCTTTGTTTTTAATGTTTGCTACCGCTTTGAAGCCTGATGAAAATCAAATTCTTCGTGATCTTGGTAATGCCCATGCCTTTTGGGTGAACCCAGTGGATATATCCTTCAAGAATTTTGAGGCGGTTTTAGCGAATAAAACCTTCCCCATTCTGCGCTACATGCTCAATTCCGGTATAATCGTTGTATCAATTGTAACGATTGGCATTTTTGTTAATTCGCTCGCGGCGTTTTCGCTCGCGCGTATGCAATTCACTGGGCGCAATCTCGTGATTGCCTTTATCGTCGCTTTAATTATCATCCCGATGGAATCGGTGGCCATTCCACTTTTATTGATGATGTCGGCCATTGGCTGGGTTGATACCTATAAAGCACAGATCATTCCATTCATCGCGCATCCCTTCTCGATTTTTCTGTTTTACCAGTTCTTCGCAGCGATCCCGAAAGATCTAGATGAGGCAGCCTATGTCGCTGGCGCTTCAAAATTGCGAACCTACTGGACAATTATCATGCCGTTGTCGTTGCCAACGATTGCTACGGTGGCCATTCTACAAAGTCTTGAATATTGGAACGCGTATCTTTGGCCACTTATGGTGACACGTGGCTCTGATGCGCGGCCAGTTTCATTGGCTCTTGCGCAATTTTTCTCAACACCGCCACCGGTATGGGGCAATCTTATGGCATTTTCAGTCTTGATGTCTTTGCCGATTCTGACTGTCTATTTTGCTTTCCAACGTTGGTTCATACAGTCAACAATTGGCTCCGGCATTAAAGGATGATGCCGTATATCGCTCGGCCTCAGTAAAGGATTGTTATCGTGGTGCTTTCGCTTCAGGACAAATGGATTTGGGATTTTTGGCTCGCGCGCGATGGGGAGGATTGGCATATCTATTTCTTGCAGGCTGATAATAGGCTTCCTGATCCCGAAATGCGGCATCGCAATGTCACGCAGGGCCATGCGGTTTCAAGAGACCTCGTCAACTGGACCCATAAAGGCACGTGTCTTTCCCCTTCTCAAAGTCCCGCTTGGGATGATTGGACGACATGGACCGGTTCCGTCGTTAAAGACGATAACGGTCAATGGCATCTCTTTTATACGGGAACGGCCCATGAGGGCGAAGGTATGCATCAACGTATTGGCCATGCAATATCAGATGATATGCACCATTGGCAGCGCGTGGGTGATGGTTTGTGCCTCGATCTCAAAGGCCCTCATGCGGCGACATACGAGGAATATACGCCGGGCCATTGGCATGACCGCGCAATGCGTGATCCGTGGGTTATTCGTAATCCGAGCGGCGAAGGCTGGGTAATGTATTTTACGGCGCGTGTACCCGGACGTAGCGAACCCAATGCAGGTGGCGCAATCGGTTTTGCCACGTCGCCTGATTTAATGACTTGGACGCTTCAAAAGCCAGTTTATGATGGCGGTGCCTTCGGCCAATTGGAAGTCCCTCAAGTATTTGAGCATAAGGGGCGATGGTATATGACTTTCTGCACTGCGGCCGAACATTGGTCTGAAGCTTATCGCTCGGCCAATCCACAAAAGCCTATTACAGGTAATCATTATCTCATGGCGCCCTCGCATCTCGGCCCTTGGTCGCCGGCCGTTCCCTTTCTTGATGGTGATGATCCATGCAAACGATATTGCGGTAAAATTGTTGAGCGTGATGGCAAGCTGGCCATCATGGGCTTTCTCTATTACGACCGCGAAGGAAATTTCATTGGCAAGGTGAGCGATCCTGTTCCCGTATCCGTGCTGCCGGATGGGCGGCTCTTCGTCGAGGAAGACGGTCATGGCTGATTTAAAACTCACACAAGTAAGCAAAAGTTTTGGTCAGGTTGATATTATAAAAGGCATTGATCTTTCCATCCGACATGGCGAGTTCATTGTCTTTGTAGGCCCCTCGGGCTGCGGTAAATCAACTCTGTTGCGAATGATTGCGGGCTTGGAAGAAATATCGGCAGGTGAGATTTCGATCGGCGATCGCGTTGTTAACGATTTGCCGCCAAAAGAGCGCTCAATCGCGATGGTATTTCAATCCTATGCGTTGTTCCCACATATGACGGTACGGGATAATATTGCCTTTGGTCTGACAATAGCAGGCGAGCCACGCAAAGAAATTGATGCGAAGGTAACCGAGGCCTCGCGGATTTTAAAATTGGATGCCTTATTGGATCGAAAGCCCAGCCAGCTGTCGGGTGGTCAAAGGCAGCGGGTCGCAATTGGCCGAGCTATCGTACGCAACCCGGACGTCTTTCTTTTTGACGAACCGCTGTCAAACTTAGACGCCGCATTACGCGTCAACACCCG
Source organism: Beijerinckiaceae bacterium (assembly GCA_036758905.1). Lineage (GTDB taxonomy): Bacteria > Pseudomonadota > Alphaproteobacteria > Rhizobiales > Beijerinckiaceae > CAIUPE01. The sequence goes on from DAIOVR010000182.1 coordinate 3,566, forward strand.
CGCCGAAATTGCGAAGTTGCATCGTGATCTTGATGCAACAATGATTTATGTCACCCATGATCAAGTGGAGGCCATGACACTAGCCGATCGTATCGCTGTTCTAGATGGCGGTAGCGTAAGACAATTTGGTGCACCAATGGATCTCTATCGCAACCCAGATAATTTATTCGTTGCGGGCTTCATAGGATCACCTAAAATGAATTTCATTCCGGTCCGTTGTACATCGTCATCATCCGATACGATTACCGTTGGAGGTGAGGGTCTAGATTTCTTCGAGCTATCGGCACGGGGTTCAAAAATTTTTCCAGGTTCACAACTAACTTTAGGCATTCGACCAGAACATGTCTCTGTTCGCCAGGGAACGGTTCCCCGCCACCAAGGTTCTGTTGTTCTTGTTGAGCGATTGGGACACCAGATATTTATCGAAGTTGCGACTTTCGGAGGATATTCGGTAACTGCACTAGTCGATGCGGAGCAAGATGTTGAACTAGGTCAAATTATTGGGCTTATCTATGACGCATCGAAATGCCATTTATTTGATAGTGATGGGAATTCACTTCGGCTTTCCACAAATTAAGTCGATACAATTTTTGACGGCCGTTATAATATATTCGATAGTTAATTAGGTAGGTTTATCCAAAAGACGCTGTATAGACCGTAGCCTCCCTCCGCTACCAACGATACAGCTTAATTTCTGTATCTGTAATTA
>DAIOVR010000183.1:0-4259 GCA_036758905.1 Beijerinckiaceae bacterium
TCATGCGGGGCAATGACGATCACGGGCAGCGTTTCATCAATCAAGGCAATCGGACCATGCTTTAACTCGCCCGCCGCATAGGCTTCCGCATGAATATACGAAATCTCTTTGAGCTTGAGCGCACCTTCAAGTGCCAAAGGATAGCTTGTGCCGCGTCCGAGATAAAGAACATCAGTAGCCTTCGCCATATCATGGGCTACGTGCTCGATATGCGATTCCAATTTCAACGCTTCAACCATTAGGCCCGGCGTCGCGATCAGATCATTCACGAGTGCTTCTTCCTCGCCCGCTTTCAGCGTCCCGCGTGCGGAGGCGGCTGCAATCGCCAAACATGCTAAGGCCGTTAATTGGCAAGTGAATGCCTTCGTCGAGGCAACGCCTATCTCGGGTCCGGCAAGCGTCGGAATGACAACATCACTCTCGCGCGCAATCGACGACGTCGTGACATTCACCACGGACAAAATATGTTGTCCCTGCGATTTAGCATAACGCAGACCCGCAAGCGTATCGGCGGTCTCACCCGATTGCGAAATGAAGATCGCCAATCCATTCTTCTCAAGTGGCGCTTCGCGATACCGGAATTCGGAAGCGACATCCACTTCGACCGGAATCCGCGCCAGTGCCTCAAACCAATATTTGGCTATCTGTCCGGCATAGCTCGCCGTACCGCAGGCCGTGATCGTTATGCGCTGTAACGATTTCCAATCAAACGGCAAGGCTACGGGCAGATGAACTTTCCCTGCGCCGAGATCGAGATAATGCGCGAGCGTCCGGCCAACCACTTCAGGCTGCTCGGCGATTTCTTTGGCCATGAAATGGCGGTGATTTCCTTTATCGATCAGATAGGCGCCGGCACCACTCTTTTGCACCGTCCGTTTGACAACCGCATTCGTGCGATCGTGAAACACTCCGCCCTTGCGATTGAGAACGACCCAATCGCCTTCTTCGAGATAACTTACCATATCGGTAAAGGGAGCCAGCGCTAACGCGTCTGATCCGAGATACATTTCACCTTCGCCGTAGCCAACCGCCAAAGGCGCACCCTGCCGCGCGCCAATCAACAAATCTTGATGGCCTGAGAATAAAAAACCTAAAGCAAATGCACCACGCAATTTGGGCAAAGATTCTTGCACAGCCTTGATCGGATCGCCGGAGCGTTGCAGCGCGCGATCAACGAGATGCAGCGCCACCTCCGTATCAGTTTCACTTTTGAAAACGACACCTTCCGCAATCAACTCATTCCGCAACTCACGAAAATTCTCGATGATCCCATTATGGACAACGGCCACACGTTCGGTTGCATGCGGATGGGCATTGTCTTCGGTCGGCTTGCCATGGGTCGCCCAACGCGTATGACCAATCGCGCTATGACCGAACAAAGGATGTCCGGCTAATTTCGCAGCTAGATTCTTTAGCTTACCCTCGGCGCGCAATCGCTCGATTTGACCACCCTCGCCGAGTGAGGCGACGCCGGAAGAATCATAACCGCGATATTCAAGCCGCTTAAGCGCTTCGATCACTTGGGCGGCAGCAGGTTCTGACGAGAGTATTCCGACGATTCCGCACATATGAATGAAGTTCCTAAGTTTATTAAAACAAGTGTCTGGTAACGAAAAAGGTTGCCGTTAGGCAAATCACGTTCAATGACAAAACGTGACGCGCCTTAAGCCTTTCCGGCTTTCTTTTTTTCCTGGCTGGCGGCTCTAAATTGTGCGCCCCAACCATCCTTGGCCATTTGTTTGCCGCGGGCGACCGCCAATTGATCAGGCGCTACTTCCTTCGTAATAACGGAGCCTGAACCCACATAGGCCCCCGCTCCAATGGTAATCGGCGCAACAAGCGACGAGTTGGCACCAATAAACGCCCCCTCACCGATCACGGTCTTATATTTGAAAAATCCGTCATAATTGCACGTAATCGTGCCCGCTCCGATATTGGCCTCAGCCCCCACATCGGCATCGCCAATATAGCTTAAATGGCTAATTTTAGCCCCAGCGCCTATATCAGCCTTCTTCAACTCGACAAAATTACCGATCTTCGCGCCCTCGCCCACCTTCGAACCGGGACGAATACGCGCAAATGGTCCGACCGACGCATGAGGCGCAATCGTCGCGTCCTCGATATGGCTAAAGGCGTGGATGAGCACTTTGTCGCCAATCACCACTTTTTGGCCAAATACGACATTGGGCTCCACCACAACATCGCGTCCAAGGACCGTGTCATGGGAGAAATAGACGGTCGAAGGATCCGCCAAACTGGCACCATTCACCATGGCCTTTTTCCGCAGACGATCTTGCAGAATACGCTCGGCAACCGCCAACTGGGCCCGATCATTGACGCCCATCACGTCAGCTTCTGGCGCAATCTCATACGATGTCTTGGCCGAGTGTTGACGTGCAACATCAACAATATCGGTCAGATAATATTCCTTTTGGGCGTTTTGATTGCCGATGGAATCAATCAATTCCAAGGCTCGTTTTCCATCAATCGCCATCAGACCTGAATTGCAAAGGCTAACCTTCCGCTCCGTCTCCGAGGCATCTTTATGTTCGCGGATGGCAAGCAATGTCGCGCCGTCGACCAGAAAACGACCATAGCCATGCGGATTTTCGGCCTCAAAACCCAAAGCAACGACCGCACTCCCATCCGCCAAGCGCGAGCGCATTGCCCTTAGCGTTGCAGCTTCAATCAGCGGCGTATCGGCAAAAAGGACCAAAACCTGATCATAATCCTGACCAATCGAATCCCGTGCCGCCAAAACGGCATGCGCCGTTCCAAGCCGTTCGGTTTGGACATGAAGCGAGGCTTTTGGAGCCAATGCGCGAATTTCAGAGGCCACATCGTCGCGATTCGGTCCGATCACGACCGCAATATCGGTAATATCGGCCTCATGCAGCGTGTTCAGTACGTGCCCCAACATCGAGCGTCCTGCGAGCGAATGAAGTACTTTCGGCATATCCGACTTCATTCTCGTGCCTTCACCGGCTGCGAGGACTACCGCAATACATTTTTTATCCGTCATAGAGGCCTGCCGTCTAAGAGAGCTGAACCGAATCCGTTCAATTTCTCCCTTTAATCCAGATAGGATGAACAAGAAGTGACCATAATACCGCGCGTAAGCGGCAGCGCGGCAGATTAACCTATTGACCCGGCGGCACGACCCCTTTAGGCAAGCGCACAAGCGAGCGCGTAGCTCAGCCGGTAGAGCAATTGACTTTTAATCAATAGGTCCTGGGTTCGAGTCCCAGCGCGCTCACCACTTTCGCCCGTACCGGCCGGTCGAAACCTTCAACTATACTAATGCAACCGATCGGATCTGGTTCCCGAGATGATCGTTTCATCCGTTGCAATGTCGGCCTCGACATCGTCAGCCTGAGCCTCTTTGGCCTCATGGTTGGGCGATTGCTCATTATCGCCAATGCCTGCGCGAATGGCCTGTCCAGCTGAAGTCAACAAATCCAAAGCATCAACCGGATGATGGGTAAAGCCAACGATATAGGACATCTCGATCATGAGGCGGGCCGCCAATGTCGTGCCAGAAACGCCTGCGGCTTCGGCGAGCGATGGCAACACATCGTTTGCCAGCGTATCAACCAGCTGCTCGATCCGATCTTCTTCGCTTTCCTCTAAATCCGTAAGGGCTACTTCGATGACCGTGGAACTCATGGGCGAATCTCCTCTGTCTTGGACCATGACAGCATGGAATATCAATTACGTCGATTGGATGACGTACGGATTTTTAACCCGTACCCTATTGCGCGAAGTCAAGGAAGACCGCCAAAGCCAATGTAAAACAAAAACTCCATTACGATGATCCCCTTCAACGAAGCGAAGCAGATCGATTAAAGGAGTTTTACCATGCGTTCCTTAATACCGTCCTTCCTGACCCCCGAGTTTCAAGCGATCCGCGATCCGTTCCAAAGCCTAAGACGCGAAATGCAGGATATGATGGGGTATATCGACCGACGCCTGCCGACCAATTGGAACAATGGATCGGAGCTCGCGCTACCCGTCATCGATTTAGCGGAAACGAAAGATACGCTGGAAGTGTCGGCTGAATTACCGGGCGTTTCCGACAAGGATATTTCGGTCACGCTTGACCGCGACCGCCTGATCATCTCCGGCGAGAAAAAGCGGGAATCCGAGCAAAAGGGCAAAGATTTTTATCTGACGGAGCGGAGCTTCGGTGCCTTTCAACGGATCATTCCGCTTGATTTTGAACCGGATTCGAAGGCGGTCGAAGCCCATTTTGAAAAGGG
>DAIOVR010000184.1:0-4225 GCA_036758905.1 Beijerinckiaceae bacterium
GGTCTCGTTATAAAGCGAGACATTGCCGGACACGACGGGGAAGTCGAGTTCTTCGCAGGCTGCGCCCAATCCGCGGATGCAATAGACGAGTTGGCCCATATATTCAGGCCGCTCGGGATTGCCGAAATTGAGGTTGTCCGTGATGGCTTTTGGCGTACCACCGACCGCAATAATGTTGCGATAGGCTTCGGCGACCGCCTGCTTGCCACCCTCGAACGGATCGGCCTCGCAATAGCGCGGCGTCACATCGGAGGTGAGTGCTAAACCGCGCGGGCCTTCGCCCACACGCACGACGGCTGAATCGCCACCCGGTTGCTGCACCGTATTGCCCAAAATCAGATGGTCATATTGCTCCCATACCCAGCGCTTGGAAGCGAGGTCGGGCGAGCCGATGAGTTTGAGCAAGGCCTCGCGGTTGGAGACGGGCGAGGGGATTTTCTTGGCGTCGAGCACGGGGCGCTTGGGCGTCTCGATATAGGGGCGATCATAAAGCGGGGCTTCGTCGCCGAGTTCTTTGATGGGCAGATCAGCCATCACCTCGCCTTTGTGCTTGACCACAAAGCGCAGCGTGTCGGTTGTCTTGCCGACAATGGCGAAATCGAGGCCCCATTTGACGAAAATCGCCTCGGCTTGTTTTTCTTTTGTCGGATCAAGCACCATGAGCATGCGCTCTTGGCTTTCCGACAGCATCATCTCGTAAGCCGTCATGCCCTCTTCGCGGCAGGGGATTTTATCGAGATCGAGTTCAATACCGAGATCGCCTTTGGCGCCCATTTCAACGGCGGAGGAGGTCAGGCCTGCAGCGCCCATGTCCTGAATGGCGATGACGGAACCCGTCTGCATCAGTTCGAGGCAGGCTTCTAAGAGAAGCTTTTCGGCGAAGGGATCGCCGACCTGTACGGTTGGGCGCTTCTCATCCGCGGCGTCATCGAAAGCAGCCGATGCCATGGTCGCGCCATGGATGCCGTCGCGGCCGGTTTTCGAGCCGAGATAGACAATCGGGTTACCGACGCCTGTGGCTTTGGCATAAAAAATCTCGTCGGATTTGGCGATGCCGACCGCCATCGCATTGACGAGGATATTGCCGTCATAGCGGGTATGGAAACCCATTTGCCCGCCAACCGTCGGCACGCCGAAGGAATTGCCATAGCCGCCAATGCCGGCGACCACGCCTGACACGAGGTGGCGTGTTTTAGGATGATCGGGTGAGCCGAAGCGGAGCGCGTTGAGCGTCGCAATCGGACGTGCGCCCATCGTGAACACGTCGCGCAAAATGCCGCCGACGCCCGTCGTCGCACCCTGATAGGGTTCGATATAGGACGGGTGGTTGTGGCTCTCCATTTTGAAGACGCAGGCCAAACCATCGCCGATATCGATGACGCCCGCGTTTTCGCCCGGGCCTTGAATAACCCAAGGCGCTTTGGTGGGCAGGCCGCGCAGATGAAGCCGCGAGGATTTATACGAGCAGTGCTCGTTCCACATGGCCGAGAAGATGCCGAGCTCGGTCAGCGTTGGCTCGCGACCAATCAGCGTAAGGATCCGCTGATATTCGTCGGGCTTCAGGCCGTGCTGGGCGATGAGTTCGGGTGTCATGGCAATGGCGTTTTTCATCAGGCAGCGCCCCGAAGGGTGGAGAGACTTTCAAACAATCCGCGGCCATCGGTGCCGCCGACCAGTGTCTCGATCAGGTTTTCGGGGTGAGGCATCATGCCGAGCACGTTGAGGTGTTCTGAGTAGATGCCAGCGATATCGTTGATGGAACCATTTGGGTTGCCGGCTTTGGTATCGCCTTTAGCGGTGCAATAGCGGAAGGCGACGCGGTTTTCTCCCTCTAAGCGGGCAATTGTATCGGCATCAGCCACATAATTCCCCTCACCATGGGCGATGGCGACCTTGATGATTTGGCCTTCATGATAGGCGGAGGTGAAGGCCGTATCGGCGCGCCCCACTTTAAGGTGTTGCATCTTGCAGATGAATTTTAAGCCTGCATTGCGCATCAAAACGCCGGGGAGAAGGCCGGATTCGACCAAAATCTGAAACCCGTTGCAAATTCCAAGCACCAGACCGCCTTTAGCGGCATGGGCGCGCACCGCATCCATAACGGGCGCGCGGCTCGCGATAGCGCCGCAGCGCAGATAGTCGCCATAGGAGAAGCCGCCGGGGAGCACGACAAGATCCGTGCCTTTCGGCAATTCCGTGTCTTGATGCCAGATCGATGCGGGCTCGTGACCGGTCGACTGGCGAAGTGCGCGAATAACGTCGCCTTCGCGGTTCGAGCCGGGGAATGTGATAACGGCTGATTTCATCGCCTTAAATCCTTTTAGCCGAGGATTTCGACGCGGTAATTTTCAACCACCGTATTGGCCAAAAGCTTTTCGGCGGCAGCCTTTAACAGCGCCTCGGCCTCTGCCTTGTCGGTCAGCGAGAGCTCGACATCAAAGACTTTGCCCTGACGAACACTGTCCACCCCTTCGAGCCCGAAGGATTTAAGCGCACCTTCGATGGCTTTGCCCTGTGGATCAAGCACGCCGTTTTTGAGGGTGACGGTAACGCGGGCTTTCATGGGCAATACTCTCGTAAAATATAGGTTCAGGGAAAACGCGACTCAGCTTCGATAGTCGCCATTGATTTCGACATACTCTTTCGTGAGATCGCAGGTCCAGACGGTGAATTCACCTTTTCCAAGGCCAATATCGATCCCGATGTCGATTGCCTGTTTTTTCATCAAAGCGGAGACCTTGGCCTCGTTATAGGATGGGTCACGCGCGCCTTTATGAGCGACGCGGATGCCACCAAAGGAAATCGAGAGCCGGTCGCGATCGGCGGGTTCGCCCGCTTTGCCGACGGCGGCGACGATACGGCCCCAATTGGCGTCTTCACCCGCGATAGCAGTCTTGAGAAGGGGAGAATCAGCAACCGATTTTGCAATTTTCTTGGCGGATGCTGCGCTTTTGGCGCCTTTAACGGTGATTGACACAAAATGCCGCGCGCCTTCGCCGTCTTTGACGACTTGATGGGCAAGGTTGGTTAGCACTTCGTCGAGCGCTTTGCGGAAACCGGCGAGGCGTTTGTCGGAGGCTGTTTCTATGCGGGGCGCGCCGCGTGCTTCCGCTGCACCTGTCGCAAACAAGATCAGCGTATCGGAAGTCGAGGTGTCGCTGTCCACCGTGATAGCGTTGAACGAGGTCGCCGTGCCTTTGGACAAGAGCGATTGCAGCACCTCATGCTCGATAGGCGCGTCGGTGAAGATGAAGGAAAGCATGGTCGCCATGTCAGGCGCGATCATGCCCGCACCTTTGGCGATCCCGTTGATCGTGACGGTGACGCCGCCAATCTCAGCCGTCATGGAGGCCACCTTAGGATAGGTGTCCGTTGTCATGATGGCTTGAGCGGGCTCGATCCAAGGCGTCGCTTTGAGCTTTTTGGCAGCCTTTTGGAGGGGTCCGTCAAATTTTGCGGCGTCAAGCGGCTCGCCGATCACGCCGGTTGAGGCCAATACGATTTCGCGCGGCTTGCAGCCTAAGGCCTCGGCGGCGATGGCGGCGGTCCTTTTGACCGTTTCCTTGCCCGCTTTGCCCGTAAACGCATTGGCATTGCCGGAATTGACCACCAAGCCACGCGCTTTACCTGATTTTAGAACATCGCGGCACCAATCAACCGGCGCCGAGGGGCATTTTGACCGGGTAAAGACGCCGGCGGCCTGTGTGCCCTTGGCCAAGCCAACCAACAGCACATCAGTCCGCCCCTTATATTTGATCCCTGCTGCCGCGGTTGCGAAGGTTACGCCTTCGATGGCGGGAAGTTCAGGATAGCTCTTAGGGGCAAGCGGGGAGATGGCTGTCGACATGGCTTGGCTCTTGAGGTTAGGGCGGTTGGTTTATTGGGCGGCAGGCGCTGCTGGTGGGTCAATCCGTTCAATTTTTCCGGTTTCACGCAGCGCTTTGATGGTTTCTTGCTGGTTTTTGCGGAACATGAACTGTTCGATCTGATCCTTGACCTCATCATAGGTCGGAACAGGCTTTTCGCGCTTATCGACCAATTTGATGACATGGTAGCCGAATTGGCTCTTCACCGGATCCGAAACCTGACCGGCTGCCAAGGCAAAGGCCGCCGTTGAAAATTCAGGCACCATGCGCTCTTTGGTGAAGAAACCGAGGTCGCCGCCCTGCTGACCCGAGCCTGGATCCTTCGACAATTCAGTGGCGAGCTTGGCGAAATCTTCGCC
>DAIOVR010000185.1:0-4218 GCA_036758905.1 Beijerinckiaceae bacterium
TGTCAGCGCTGCAAGGCGGTGAACGGTCAAGCCCCGTTGTCAGAGTTGAATATGCAGCAGAAGGATCGATTGCGCCAATGGTGATGGTGCGCGAGAGTTCGCTTAAATTAAATCTTGCCGGAAGAGATCCTGTTCAACTCTTCGACATCGAAAATGATCCGCAGGAATTAGACAACAAGGCAAATGATCCCGCTTATGCGGAGCGTTTGGCACGCTTGATGGATCGTGTGGCTGAACGGTGGAACCTTGAACACTATGATCATGAAGTGCGCCGCTCGCAAACACGCCGCCTGGCTGTTTATGAGGCGCTCAGAAACGGCAATTACTATCCGTGGGATTTCCAGCCGCTGCAAAAGGCATCGGAACGTTACATGCGCAACCACATGGATTTGAATGTTGTTGAATCGGACGCACGGTTTCCTAAAAAGGGCGAGTAGAATTTAAGCGAGCTTTCGTAATTTTTTTCGCAACATATTCTGTCGATGGCGTGCATGCGCCACGACAGCTTTGTCTTGATCGAAGAGATCACGAAAGCGGCTCTCCGTTGAAAAATCAACGAGACGATCAAGATCATTTAATTCGCCGAGATAGAGCCGCAATTGGTCAAGGTGGCGAATATATTTTCCTTTGGTTTTGTGGCGCGCCGTTTTTAAAAAATGCATTTGGCACGCGTGAACAATAAGCGCCGACCGATAAATGTGAATTTTTGCATTCGATACGCTTCGCCAATGCTTTGGCTTTCGCCGCTGCATTCGATTTTTATAGCGTTTGATGGCTCTTCTAAGCTCTGACGGAGGTTCAGCAGGGGCGGGTAGTGTGTGAAGCAATTCGCTCACCGCATTGAGGCGTGTCTTGGCATTTTGAAGCGCCACGCGGGCATTCTTGGATAGGTCTGTCGAAGGAGGTTTTTCGACATGCGCCGACAAAGTGGCAAGCGATTCCATTAACACGGTGCGGTCACGGAAACGCGAGAGGCGGTGAGCCACGCGCTTTAAATGCTTCCGGTACAGCGTGGCCTGATCGCTAATGGAGGGCGGCGCCAGTCGAAGCAAGGCCCGCGCATATTTAACCGCCGCCCTTAAGCGATGGATGTCCTCCTCGTTAGGCTCGGGCGTTGCGTTGCCCACCGATTTTGCGATGTCGACTTGTTCGGAAATGGCAGAAAGCCAGTCCCCCCAATCGGGAGCAGGGTGGGCAGGTTCGATCATCGCGGAGCCTTCGCCTTGGGCGTCAAATTCGGTTCAAGACGATAACGCCGATGGCCCCGTTCTGGCTCCCGCTTCGGCGCTAAATCTTTTCGGTCGGCCCTGAAACCCGATCGACGCTCAGCGCGCCTATTTTTAGGCAAACCATCACCAAATTCATCGTAACATTAATAGGAAGGCCTGTTTTATGTATCAATTCCTGCACTGTGATCACCTGATCGACTGGAATCTTGTATAGGAAATCGATCAAATTAAGGTCTGCAGGCAGGAGCCGCCTGCCCAGACTGAAGCTTGTGAGGTTGAGGATGTCGCTCGCCTGTTCGGGGCTGATGTCCGAGTGCCTTCTAAGCGTGGTTTTTTCGTCTATTTGGGCGGTAGAATAGCTCTGAAACGCCGAAAATGGCTCCATTCGGGCAGGCCACGGGTGCTTGATTGACTGTTTGGCGGGAAGCGTCGGATAGCTCCGCCTCTCCTCCGCGAGTTCTGCCCAAAGTGCTTGATATATAGGGATTATTTTCGACCAATCAAAGATTTCCCGAGCCCGCTTTCGCCCCGCTTCGCCCATTTTTCGGCGTAAATCAGGGTTCTCGATAAGGGTTTTCAAGGCCTCGATGGTCTCCCCGAGATCCACCGCAATCAGCTGGCTCGTTAAGCCGCAATAATGGTCGTAATTATCCGATTCAAGCGCATGTCGGGCCGCCAAATTCTCGGCAAAGCCCGAAAAAGGCTGAAAAGTCGCCACCCGAAACCCGTCAACCCCATGCCTAACCGTATCCCGATACCCATCCCAGTCCGACACAACGCAAGGAATACCAGCCGCCATCGCCTCAACAGGCGTAATTCCGAAGGTTTCTTGCAAATTATCGGTCAAAGACGCAAAAATATCGGCAGAAGCCCATGCTTTTTGCCGATTTTCGGCCATTCGACCATCCAGCACGACCCGCCGTATCGAAGGCGCCAAATGCAGGGCCGCCTCATCAAAGGCTGATTTGATAAAATCATTGGCAAACCAGCCACATTCGATCAGAGTAATTTTCTGATTTTGTGAAGCTTTTTCAAGGGCTTGATAGAGCGGTGCCGGATGCGCCTTGGCATGGAAAGAGAGGCGACCGGTGAATAGGATAACAACGGTCTTCTCTTCAATGTTCAAAGCCTGACGCGCGGCTTTTCGCTCGTTTTCTGAATAAAAAAAGCTATTTGAATCAATGCCTAAGGGGATCAATGGCAGTTTAGGAAGCAGAAACCGCGTGGCTCCTAGGCGCGATTTCAGATGGTCGGCTTCCGCCTCCAACAAAGCCCGAACCGTGTCGCGAACCGAACGCGAGGTACAAATCAGCGCATCCCAAGGCTGAACCGGAGCCGTTAAAATCCCCGTTATAGCGTCCATTGCGCGTCCGGAAAGCGTCGTATGGGTAATTCCACACAGACTCCAGCCTCTTTCGGCTATTTTTGAGCGTTTCCAGGCCGATTCAGACAGGCCGGGTCCTGGAAGGTAAAGGCACCCGACCGAGGCAAGGTCGGCATAGGTTTCAGGATCGATTGCGATGGCTTCTTTGCCGGGATGCTGTGCCTCAATGATTGCCTTAAAGCTTTGAAAATGCTCAGGTTTCGTCGTAAATGCCGCGAAGCGATCGAGTTTTCCGTGCTCGATAAAGCCGTTCAAAAAACTGAACCCTGCAGCATTGCGCCCCATCAGGCGCGGCCCGGAAATAGAATACCCTTCGGGTTCGAAGTATATAGCGGCGTTGCCGGACATGATTCTTCCGTCCATTGATGCAATTATTCTGACGTAACGTCATATATCTTAATTTTGCATCACTGTTTTGTGATTGATGGCACTTAAAAGCCGTGTCGCCTGAGTGTAATGGAGCGCTTAAATGAACGTTTCTAAGCGGTTCAAAGCCGTTTTTTGGCTCTCTTTGGGCGTTTTGACGTTTTCTCTGCAAGATATCGCGATTAAAACCGTGAGCGGAAACTACCCTGTTCACGAGGTTATTTTTACACGCTGTATTGTAGCCATTCCGTTTCTACTGTTTCTCGTCGCCAAATCGGGCGGTCTTCACACGCTCAATTCCCCCCGCCGGGGTGCCCTCATTTTCCGCGGCGTCCTGCTGCTTTTCGCTTATACGAGCTATTTTCTGGCGTTTCCGGTCATGAAACTGGCCGATATCATTGCTTTATACGCCACTGTGCCGCTTTTTGTGACGGCTCTGGCTGGGCCCGTTTTGGGCGAGAAAATTACGCTTTCGCGGTGGGGAGCCGTTTGCTTGGGCTTTGTTGGCGCGATTGTGATGGTGCAGCCTGGAAGCAGCGTATTTGAGGCTGCTTCTTAACTTCCGATCTTCTCGGCTCTGTCTTATGCGAGCGCGCAAATACTGGCGCGGCGCATCGGATTGCGCGATTCGTCTGCCGTGATGTCTTTTTACCAGAACCTGCTTTATTTGCTGGCGGCCAGCATTTTGGCCGTCGGCATTACGGCGTGGGGCGGCGAATATTCGGGTCATAAGAGCTTGATATTCCTGCTCCGCCAGTGGGAAATGCCGGGGCTTCGCGACTTCCTTCTGATCGCGGCCTGCGGCCCCATTGCAGCCCTTGGCATGACAATGCTGGGCGAGGCCTACCGTTTGGAGGAGGCGAATATTGTCGCGTCCTTCGAATATACTAACCTGATCTGGGGAACCATTTGGGGTTATTTGATTTGGGCCGAAATGCCCGGGATGAATTCTATCATCGGCGCAGGATTAATTGTCGGCGCGGGCCTGCTTTTACTGGTGTTCGCGCGGGGCTCAAACGCGGTGACGGCGGATATGAGCGAGCCTGTTTGAGGTGAATAAGCCCAGTGCCTCAGCTCATCAAAACGGCACTTCCGATACATAATGATCATGTTTGATTAAAGCGACACGCTAAATGATCAATATACGCTAAAGGGTGCGTTCCAAACCGCCCGAAAACACGCTCAAGAAGAACAATACGGATGCGCGTTCGGCGCGACATAAATCACTTCCGCATCCCA
>DAIOVR010000186.1:0-4150 GCA_036758905.1 Beijerinckiaceae bacterium
ATTGGCGCTCCCAAGGGGAGTCGAACCCCTGTTTTCGCCGTGAGAGAGTGAAATCAGGTGCCTCGAGGTACATTCTGAGACATTGGCAGCAGATAAAATTCTATATTTTGCAACAAATTTATTCCATGGGGGTCTCTCAAGGTTTCTGCGTGACTTTTCCGTACTTATTCCGTACATTTGAATCGTATTCGATTTCAGAGATCCTAAGATGGCCCGCAGTGTTAAAGATCCGCGCCTTAATACCCGCACATCCCGCGTAACATTGGCCGCACGCCGAGAACCGTATTGGCATGTTATTTCGACGGGGTGTGCAATTGGCTACCGGAGAGGTGCCAAAGCAGGTACTTGGATTGCTCGTTTTAGGGATGAAGGCGGCAAGCAAAATTACGAGGCGGTGGGCGCTGCTGACGATATTCGCGATGCCGACGGAACATCGTGCCTTTCATTTGCCCAAGCACAGGAAAAGGCTCGGACGTTTTTCGCCCGAAAGGGAAGGGGCGAGGAAGTGGCCAAAGGGCCTTACACGACGACCATGGCGCTGAATGATTATTTTAAAGCCCGCGAACGCCGTGGCTCCAAGGGCGTCAAAGCCGATACTTATGCTGCGAATGCCCGAATTATCCCTGAATTGGGTAATATCCAGATCGGGCGGCTAAGTTCGACGCGTATTCGCAATTGGCATTTTGACCTCGCGTCGGGTCCAAAATTAATCCGTACCGGAAAGTTTGCAAGTAAGCAGGCGGTTTCAGTCGTCGACGCAACAGACGCCGAAGCGGTTCGAGCGCGGCGCTCAACGGCTAATCGTGTGCTGACAATTTTAAAGGCAGCCCTCAATCATGCTTTTCAAGAGGGTAAAGTCGCGTCCGACGAACCTTGGCGAAAGGTAAAGCCATTTCGAGGCGTTGATGCGGCTGTCATTCGGTATCTGACAACAGTCGAGGTTGAGAGGCTTGTAAACGCTTGCCCACGTGATTTTAGAAACCTTGTGAGGGGCGCTTTACTGACCGGGTGTAGGTATGGCGAATTAACCCGCCTTCAGGTCAGGGACTTTGACGTTCGTGCAAAAACCATTGTTGCCAGGGTAACCAAGGGCCAGAAGCCTCGCCAAATCGCGTTGAACGACGAAGGTGGAGCATTATTTAATCAATTAACGGCGGGAAAATCATCGACTTCCCGCATTTTTAATCGCGAGGATGGAGATAAATGGGGCGCATCACATCAACAGCGACCCCTTGTTGAGGCATCCCGAATAGCTGCCATCGAGCCTGCTGCCACGTTCCATACGCTTCGCCATACCTATGCAAGCTTGCTCGCTATGGCTGGAGTACCGATGGGCGTTATTGCGGCTCAGTTGGGCCATTCAGACACGCGCATGACGGAAAAGCATTATGCACACCTTGCGCCGTCGTATGTCGCCGATACCATTCGCGCATCGCTTCCTAAGCTTGGCATCGTGACCGAATCAAATATTGTCCGAATGGGGACTTAAATTGGGGAGTAAGAAAAATGTCGGATGGTGATGACGTTGAATCCCAAAAGGTAGCCGATCCGGATAACCCCGAACCCAAGAAACACCCCGAATTTCTGACCTTGTTTGCAACACCGTGGAGTGAATCTGACGTTCGAAGCGCTGTCGAATTGACACAGAAATATATCGAACTCGTGGGGATTCTAAAGGTATTAAAAAATCAGTTTTACGAAGGGGATGACCGTCTGGCCGTGGCGTTACAAATGCTTGTTGAGGTCAAACACTTCATTGAACAGGACGAGACAGTCTTGCGATGCGGGATTACTGAGCCACTGGGCGCAATTGCTTCAGCGCTTCGAGATGTCCAACAAGGTGCTCTACCCACATTATTCGAAGAAGGAAGAGCAGCAAATAAGACAAAATACAAAGATCCAACGTCAACCATGACCATTTCCGCATGCGCAACGGCTTGCATGGAAATTCTGATGCGCCACAAGAGCAGTGTGGCTGAATCCAGCCAATTTGTAGCTGACGAATTGCGCAAGGTGGGCATCGTCAAAAAGCATGAGGGAGGGTTTATAACAGCCGACACCATTAGGCGGTGGCGTAACAATATCTGGCAAAAGAAAGTAGCGTATTCAATAAATCGACAAATTTTAAACGATATAACACAACAGCTTGGAACGAATTCAACCCTAGCAGACGCAAAGCTGGTTGTAACAAACAGCGTTCGGGCTTTGGTAAGCAGTGGAACTGCACTGCAACCGAAAAAACCTTAAGATCCCCATTTATCATAGAGTCTCGGCACCTTTAATCCCCAGAAAGTCCCAGTGCAGCCATGGTGGTTGCGGGGGATTTTTCAAAGGTTAATAGCCATGAGACAGTCAACACCTATTAGCAGGCAGGGTTATGTGGACTCTGCCCGCCCTGAACTTATCACGATTGACGAAGCGCGTCGCGTCAGCGGTGGTGAAAGCAAAAGCAGCATTTACCGTGCCTTGGCGGCTGGTGAACTTGATGCGGTCAAGCGTGGCCGTCGCACTCTCGTTACAACCGAAAGTATCCGCCGCCGCCTGAGCAATCTGCCCAAGGCGACGTTTGGCCTTTTGACGGCGGCTGGAATTTCTACCGACGAGAGCGAAGGGGCATCGTCATGACGTCGATGAAATCCGACCCTGCGACGACCCCCTCCCTATCAACAAAATCAGGAACCCACCAAATGGTAAAGCCAGAAAAGTCTCCAGACCTTCAGCCAACCGAAGGTACATCGAATGCCGCCAGCGTATCGAAAGCGGTCGAGAACATCTTCGAACTTGCCCTTCGGGCAAAAAGTGAGCGCACGGCAAGTGTCACGACACGCGTTACCAAATCTCCGTCGCGCATTAGGCCGACGACCAAGGTTAAGGGATGGTTTCGCAGCCATCCGGATGTGATTATTGGCCCAATCGATGTTTTCTATCCGAAGGATGAAGGAGGGTTTACTGACGAACCGACTTTTATCTGGCCAGATTTAGCGGCTGAGCTTCGGGCTGAAGGTAGCCAATTCGAGAATTCGATTAAGGAGATGACGGGCTACCTTGTGTACACGATGGGTGGAGCGCTTTGTTTGGTCTTGGTCCCGGTAGCAGATGCAACTACTGGCCGCCATCATTCTGCAAATGAGCAAAAGATCGATGCGCTGGAGCAGGCACGTTCTGAATGGAAGCGGCTCGACTGGAATAAGGAGGAACGTCAATACGATGATTTGACGGCACAAGGGATCAACGCTGAACCAAAGTGGCCAGACGATGTATCACCGGCTTCCATTCTTTCCCGCGCATTTGGGGAGCGGAATGTTATCAAGGACAGGAACGACCCCTTGCTCGTGAAGTTTCGCGGGGAGGCATAAAATGATGAACGGTGTGCGTTTTCCATTAACCCCCTACGCTGTCGATTACGAATATATCCCGTTGGAGGATGGCGGTTTAGACGTTGTATGCGGCGTTGCGAAGAACTTATTGACGGGTGAAGTTTCGCGCCGGTGGCGGGATGAAATGGGGCGCACACCTTTCTTTGATTGCGGACCAAATGCTGTGTTGATTGCCCACAACGCGCAGGCCGAAATGGAGGCCCACCTCGCATTGGGCTGGGCACTTCCGACACATGTGATCTGCACCTACGCGGAGCATATGCTCGATACAAATGGTGCCGATACTCCGGTGGAAGCGCACTCACGTGGGGGGCTTCTTGCGGCCTTAAAATGCAACGGGGTTGAAGCGCGGCAAGCAACTGAAAAGAAAAGTATGGTCAGCCGTATTCTTGCTGGACCTCCATATAGAGCGGATGAAAAGATCAACATTCTGGATTATTGCCAACAAGACGTTGATGATGCTGAATCTTTATTTTTGGCCTTGTTCAACAGATTAAGCGCCGTAAACCCGCGCTATTTAGATCAGGCGCTTCTTCGCGGTGAGTATTCGAAGTCAATGGCGATGATGACGCTCACGGGTTTGCCGGTAAATGTGCCGCTTCATGACGCCATCGTCTTGAGCTGGGCGAGTGTTCGTAAGGAACTCATTGAAAGCGTTAAACATTTCGGAATTTTCGACGATGACGGAACGTTCAAGTACGGCAGGTTTGCGACCATTGTTGAAAGTCTTGGCGCTGGTGATATCTGGCCTCGCACGCCCAGCGGCCAATATT
>DAIOVR010000187.1:0-4124 GCA_036758905.1 Beijerinckiaceae bacterium
CACCGGCAAGACCTGATAACGCCGCAGATAAAACGAACGCGATCACTTTATGCTTATAAACACTCACACCCATGCAATCCGATGCAATCGGACTATCGCGCAAGGCCTCAAAGGCGCGGCCATAATGAGAAGCCAATACACGATTGATCACGATGATCGTCAGCAGCAAGGCCGCAGCGGTCACGTAGAAAAATTCCATCTCCTTCATGCGTTTGAAGGACATATCGAGGAAGGGGAGCATATTGCTATAAGGCCGAAGGTCTAAAAAGATTGGCGTATTAAATTTAACGCCAAGAGGACCATTGGTGAGATCAACCATCTCATTGATCAAGATTTGAATGATCGTACCAAAGGCCAAGGTCACCATAGCCAAATAAGGCCCTGTCACCCGCAACGCAGGCAACGCCAATAGCGCGCCAAAACCTGCCGTAACCACAATCGCAATCGGAATGGCTGTCCAAAATCCGATGCCGAAATGCATCGATAAAACCGCGGCTGTATAAGCTCCAATACCAAGCAGCGCGGCATGTCCAATTGATACTTCGCCCGTATAACCAAACACAACATCAAGACCGAGAGTGACAATGGAGAAGATCGCAATCGTCACGCAGAGATGCAGATAATAAGGGCTCGTCATGCCAAAGGGGAGAAGCGCAATCGCCGCAATGGCGAGGATCCAAAAGAGTCTCGACATCGTGCTCAAACCTTCTTAATGGCCGCTTTGCCAAAGAGCCCCGAGGGCTTCAGCGAAAGAACAATCAACAACAGCAAAAGGCCGGGAACGTCTTTATATCCCGTCGAGATATAGTAGCCCGTAAGGGTCTCGGTGATACCAAGGATCAAGCCGCCGATGACAACGCCAAGTCCACTCGACAATCCGCCGATGATCGCCACCGCAAAGGCTTTGAGGCCCAACACCGCGCCCATCGAAGCGCCTGTTAAGGTCACCGGCGCCACAAGCACACCGGCAAAGGCAGCACTCATCGATGACAGTGCATAAGAAAACGTGATGATCCGGTTCGTGTTGATGCCCATCAAACCCGCCGCGTCGCGGTCATTTGATGTGGCTACCACAGCTTTGCCATAGATCGAATAACGGTTGAAAAGTTCAACGGCTACCATCAGTACGATTGCGCCGATGACAACAACGATTTCCATCGGCTGAATGCGAATGCCACCAAAGGAAAGCGAGGCTTCCGGCAAAGGCGACGGAAATTTAAGGGCATCGCGACCCCAAATATTTTCAGCGAGATTTTTAAAGATAATGCCAAGCGCAATGGTGGACATAATCCAGCCCGCCTCAGACTTGGCCCGCATCGCAGGGCGTACGCCAAGCCATTCGACAACGCTGCCCTGCAAAGCGCCAAACGCCAACACCACGGGAAGCATTAGGACATAGGCCCAGAAATTACCCAGCGCATTACCAATCAGAAAATTGACTGTCGTTAATCCAACAAGCGCACCGAGCATCAGCGCTTCGCCCTGTCCAAAATTCAATGTTTTAGAAGTGGCAAAGGTAAGCTGATAGCCGAAGGCGATTACGCCATAAATCATCCCGACGGATATGCCGCTGACGATCAACTGCATCAATATCTGCATGACAAGGTCCCATAAGAAGCCCGCCCGCTAAATGCGGGCGGGTTATGATTTGAATACGTTTAAGTGGCTTATGCCTTTGGCTTGATACGAAGGGCTTTATCGCCTTCAATATCTTCCGGATGCGCAGGACCTACGCGACCACCCTTTACGAGGCCGAACACCGGAATATTGTCCGAGATCGCCTCATGATCAGCCGCCGAGAACGGATGATCATAGGTCGTCACTACGCCTTCAACCTTCGTGTTCAGGTTTTCAAGCGCTTCGCGGATCGCACGACCTTCCGTGCTCTTCGCCTGTGTGATGGCAGCTGCTAGCAGGTAGATCGAGTCATATCCTTGAGCTGCCGAAACGGGTGAAGGCATACGATCAACATTATAAGCCTTCTGATAGGCTTCAATGAAGGTCTTCCGCTTTGGTGTCGTTGACTGCTGTATGAAGGTCTGCGGCATCATTGCGCCATCGCCATTCGGGCCAGCTGTATCAATGAAGCTCGCCATTGAGAGCGTCCATGAACCAATCATCGGCACTTTCCAGCCGAGCTTTGCCATACCATTGGCAATCTGTGCGAGTTCAGGACCGATCGCATAGGTGAGAATGACATCAGCACCTGCTTCTTTTGCACGCAAAAGTTGAGCCGTCATGTCCGTATCGCCGACGTTGAACTTTTCGGTAGCAACCGGCGTGATGCTCATCTTCTGCAAAGCATTGGTCAAATCGGTCTTGCCGAGCTGGCCGTAATTCGTCGCATCGGCAAGAATAGCAGGCTTTTTAAAGCCCTGACGCTTGATGGCTTCTTCTGCAATCATCGCGCTTTGGATCGTATCATTCGCTGCATTACGGAAAATATAATTGGCTTTAAAGTCAGCGCCAGCGAATTGCTTTGTTACCATCGAACCCGTTGCAACATTGTTGAACACGGGAATTTCTGCTTCTTGGTAGAAACGCTGCGATGCAAGCGCGACACCTGTATTGATGTAACCAACGGTTGCAACGACGTTCTCTTTGTTGATCAACTCTTGCGCGATCTGCACACCGAGTTCGTTTTTGGCTTCGTCATCGCGCTCAACGAGCTCGATCTGACGACCCATCACGCCGCCTGCGGCGTTGATTTCGCTGGCGGCCAATTTAACGCCGTCGCGCATGCTGACGCCCATGGACGCAGAACCTCCGGTAAATGGTCCCGACACACCAATTTTTATCGAATCTGCAGCCAAAACAGGCGCAGTCATCATGCTGGCAGTAATGAGCCAGGCAAATTTCATCTTCATTCGGCGTTCTCCCCTTTTTATGCAACGCTACTAATCGTCTTACTACGATCGGACGTTTTACGGAAGTACTCGATGGTAGGATCAGTCTAACACGATAGGATTTTGAATTACTATGATCAGACGTTTTCCGGAAGTGCCCTTGGGGAAGATTAGTCTAAGACAATAGGACTATAAAAAATTATTATCGGTTACCAGCGTGATCAAAAATAGCCCATAAACCCCTTATGCCGTGGGACTAAGACTAGCGGCGAGCAGTTTTTTTGCCAAAATTACGGCTGTCGGGCCATTTGTTGCCATTCCATCGGCACCGACCCGCGCAACAAGGCTGGGATCGGCGGTAAAAGCGGGCCCGCCCACCATAATACCAATCTTCGGGTTTCTAGAGGTACTCCGCACAAGCGCAATCACATCGGTTAGCTGCTCGATATGCGTTTCACCCGCCAACGAGAAGCCCGCGACACTAAACCATTCTCGCGACACCGCTTCTGCGATCTGCTCAGCGGTCATGTGGATATCGGTAAAAACGTTCCAGCCGCCCGCCGTTAAAAATCGGCGAATCATTGTAACGCCAAAACTATGCGCCTCACCGGGTGTTTGAACGACCAGAACGCGGCGCATTTCATCATAAGGCGGAATTTGATCAAGCCGCGCAAAATAGTGGACCATGCGCTGCAGGCGCGCGACCCCAATTGTCACATCTAAAAAATCAAGCAGATCTTGGGTCCATAACTCGCCTAAATGGCGCGCCGTAGGCTCAAGCAATTCGTGATGTAAGAGATCAAGCGACAAGCCACGCTCACGCAATGATTCAAGATAGCTGATTGTTTCGGCATCATCGGGGCCAAGCACGATCTCGGCAAGCCTAATGATTTCTGCCTCTCCCGCATGGGCCAACAACGGATCGGGAATTGCGAAGGACGTTTCGAATTTTGCCAAAAGCTCCGGAATAACCGATTTGGCAACGACATCGACAAGCTTTGTCGTGCGCTCATCAATATCGTCAACTGGTACGCTAAAGGTCGCGTGGTCAACGCGGTATTCCGCATCGCCCCCAAGCCCATTTTCCGTCAACATATCGTTAGACTCGTCAGAAACATCCATCATGGCTGTTTCTCCCCCGGGCTTATGTA
The DNA here is from genome assembly GCA_036758905.1 of Beijerinckiaceae bacterium. Lineage (GTDB taxonomy): Bacteria > Pseudomonadota > Alphaproteobacteria > Rhizobiales > Beijerinckiaceae > CAIUPE01. The sequence continues at coordinate 3,998 of DAIOVR010000187.1, forward strand.
TCGTGTTCCACCATTTCATTGTCTCGAAGTCTTAACGCTTCGAATTGTCACAAATGCTATAATTGAAACGGGCACTTAACAAGCAAGAACTTAAGTATGCGTCAGTTAATCGCATAAATTTGATTTT
>DAIOVR010000188.1:0-4035 GCA_036758905.1 Beijerinckiaceae bacterium
GGCATTGCAAATGCCGACAAGACGACAAGAACGACCGCAACAGGCACGAATTGCGCCACCGTCAACCAGTCCAATCCATCGATAAAATTGGTTAGATTGACCATCCAAAACAGCGCAACGGCAGCAAACAAGCGCTCAACGACCAGCGGCAACGCACCATCAAACAATGAGATATAGGAAGGCGTGACGTAAAGCATCAAACCGATCAAAGCGAGCTGACCGCCGACGCGAGGCAATACCGGCAATGGACGGACATCATCCAAAAACCCAATCGCCGAAATCAAAACAGCACCCGCGCCCAAAGCGGCTAGCGCCATGCGATCGGACATTGTCAGAAAGGGAGCAAAAATGATGGCCGTAGCGAATACGCCAACAACCCCAGCGACGAGCGCAATACCCGCACCTTGTGGCGTTGGCTCTTTATGGCTCGACCTTGCATTAACCTTGGCAATCGCATGCCGCCGCAAAAAGGGCAGCAAGGCCGGAATGGCGACAAATGAAAACACAGCCGCAAAAAAGGCCGCCACTACCGCAAAATTGAAGCCAGAACCCAAGTTCATCGCTCGATCCAATAATCCAAAAACCACTATGGGCATCTTCGCGATGGGAGGACCGGCATCGAGCCCTGTTGCCTTCCTTACCGATATTCACCGGAAAGGATGGCGAGAGAGACGGGACTTGAACCCGCGACCTTCGGCGTGACAGGCCGACGCTCTAACCAACTGAGCTACTCCCCCAAAACGGCGTACCGTTCGACGGCAGACGACGAAATAAGGGACCCTACCGAACAAGTCAAGCCACACGAACATGCAATATAGCCAGTTCTCTAAACAACCGGCTATGAACGCAGCATTAATGTGTGATTATGACAGGAATTTTATATCGAGCGCGCGCAGTGCATTTAAAATTGTCGCAACATCGATCATCTCTTGCAGCACGGCACCTTCGATTGGACGCAAATAGCCCAAAGAAGCAGCCAACATTCCAACAGCAGAAAGAGCAATTCCTACAAAAACGCTTTGTTTTGCAATCAGGAAAGAGCGTTGCGCAATTTTAAAAGCATCGGGTAAGGGATCAAGTCGATCAATTAGCACGACAACATCGGCGACTTCAGCAGAGGCTCCAACTCCTTTAGCGCCAAGTGCAATGCCTATATTGGCCGCAGCTAAGGCCGGTGCATCGTTTACACCGTCCCCGACCATGGCAACGACGGCCAGTTTTTTCTCCTGAAGTACGATATTAACTTTCCCCGCGGGTGTGGCACCCGCCTCGATGTGATCGAAAAACAATCCATCGGCTACGGCTTCCGCGACTTGCCGTCGGTCGCCGGTTAAAAGCCCAATTCGTTTAAATCCACATCGGCGAAGCTCCTGCATAACGCTCGCTGCCTCAGGTCGAATCGGATCGTGAAAGATAACTAGACCAACCAAGAGATCGTCGATGCCGATAGCGGCAATTAGGCCCTCATGCCGGAGGACAATCGACCTAGCATTCTCGATCCAACCCGATGATCCGACATGTTTGGCGACGAATTCAAAGGTTCCAAAATAAACGTGACGCCCCCCAATTTCGCCTGAAATCCCCTCACCCGGCGTTTCTACAACATGGCTAGGTCTATTAAATAGGGACGAGAACTTTGTGGCATATTGAGCCAATGCTTTTGACACGGAGTGGCTTGAAGCCTGCGCGACAGTTCCGGCTAATTTTATCAATTCGGTTTCGTTGCAATCCGGATCAACCAATACCTGTAAAACAGACGGTTCACCGATTGTGATGGTTCCTGTCTTATCGAAAAACAGCGATTTTGCCGTCGCCATGGCCTCAAGTGCGCCGCCATTTTTTACCAAAACCCCGATTTTCGCGCATCGCGATAAACCTGAAACGATTGCGATCGGAACAGCAACAATTAAAGGGCACGGGGTCGCGACAACAAAAACAGCCAGCACCCGCAATGGGTCACCACTTAATAGCCACGCCAAGCCCGCTAGAGCGGCCGTAAAAGCAAAAAGGCCCAAAGCATATCGATCCGCCAACCGAGCCATAGGCGCTTTTTGCTGCTCCGCGGCGGATACCATTCGAATGATTGCGCTGAACGTACTTCCCGCGGCATCCGTTACAGCAACCATATCGAAGGCACCGCCGATATTGCTAACACCGCTATAAACACGATCACCAATGTGATGCGCGACCGGTAAAGATTCGCCCGTCATGACGGATTCATCCAAAAGCACTGACCCACGGGCCACAATTCCATCAACGGGTACGATATCGCCCGGACGGATCAGCAGATGATCACTCACGCGAATATCTTCAATTTTAACAGCTACCAGGCTCTCGCCCTCATAACGCGTGGCAATCCGCGGCGAGCGCGCCAATAAGGCTGTCATTTCCTGCCGGGCACGGGATTGAGCGATTGCCTCTAAAAGCTGACCACCCGCAAACATCACTGCAATGACATTACCGGTCAGAAGCTCATTTAAATAAATGGATCCGACCATTGAAAACGCCGCAATAATATCGAGGCCAACCACACCTTTGGTGATGGCTATCAGAACGATCAGGGTAAGCCAGACAAGGATAGATGCCGTACCGCTCAACCAAAGATAGGCAGCCATGTGAGGATTACGCGCCAATGCGAAAATGCCGCCCAGCAAAAGGGCCGCAAGGGAAAAGGCGAATAAGAAAATTTCTATGCGCCGTGAATGAGCCACACATGAAGCTCCGCAACAAACCCTTACAGGCTATCAGAGCACGTAAAACTGGATAGTACGTGAAAATAACTATCGGAAATGGGGCAATATAAACAAACAAGCCCGGCACAGGGGCCGGGCTTGTTGAAAGCCGAAACAGTATATCGAGCGATTAAAAGGCTTCTCAGAAAGCCTAACAACCAACGATAAGGGAAAGGTGGTGGGCGGTGACGGTCTCGAACCGCCGACATTCTCGGTGTAAGCGAGATGCTCTACCAACTGAGCTAACCGCCCCTTTCGCTGTCTTTATGTCAGAATGGCCTGCTCGCGCAAGCCATACCTGACGTAAATCTTCTTAGCCGTTAACGGACGTCTTCAAAGCAGCGCCAGCCTTAAACTTTGGCGTAATCGAAGCCTTGGTTGCAATGGTTTCGCCCGTGCGTGGGTTACGCGCCGTTCCGGCTGCACGCTTTGTTACAGCAAACGTACCAAAACCAACGAGGCGAACTTCATCACCCTTCTTCAACGTAGCCGTGATGGCGTCAAGAACAGCATCAACTGCCGCGCCAGCCTGTGCCTTCGTCAAATTTGCTTCGTCCGCAACAGCGGAGACAAGATCGCCCTTGTTCATTGTAGTTCTCCATTTTTACTCATGTACCGAATCAACCGGCCATAGGCAGGGTTCTTCCAAGCCCCGACCATCGGCGCAAGAGGGAAACCCTTATTTTGACAGGAAAAATCGCAATTTTTCTATAAAAAAGGGCCGCCAAAACAAATTGACGACCCTTATCACAGCTTAATTACACTTAATGAGCGACAATACCGCTCATATCTTCTTCAGCTGCAGCAGGTGACTTAGCCGGAGAAAGGTCCTCTTTCCACTCGATCGCCTGTGGCTGACGAACAAGAGCATGGCGGATCACCTCATCCATTCGCGAAACCGGAACAATCTCCATCCCGTTCTTTACGCTATCCGGAATATCGGCCAAATCCTTGGCGTTTTCTTCCGGGATAAGGACCTTTTTCACGCCACCGCGAAGGGCAGCGAGCAGCTTTTCTTTCAACCCGCCGATCGGCAAGACGCGGCCTCGCAACGTCACTTCGCCGGTCATCGCAACATCACGGCGAACCGGAATGCCCGTGAGCATCGAGACAATAGCGGTTGCCATGCCTATACCCGCCGATGGGCCGTCCTTGGGGGTAGCGCCTTCTGGAACGTGAACATGGATGTCACGACGCTCGAAAAGCGGCGGCTCAATTCCAAAATCGATTGCCCGCGAACGAACATAAGAGGCCGCCGCCGAAATTGATTCCTTCATCACGTCTTTCAGATTGCCGGTAACCG
>DAIOVR010000189.1:0-4033 GCA_036758905.1 Beijerinckiaceae bacterium
GAAGTGGAAATTAATATCGGCGATGGTGGGAACAAGTGACGTATCAAAAACACGATAGGTGCCGTCTGTAATTGTGAGGACGCGCCCATTTCCTGCGTCGATGGTACCCCCTAAAATATTGATACCTACTTGTTGGCCTGTTACATGGACTTTGCCTTCCATGTTTCTTAGCGTTGGTAATCCTTTGTCTGGTTGTAACGTGCCATTCTTGAAGACTAAATCAAGAGCTACTGCATTATCGGGTATGACTGCTTTGGCAATTACAGCGCGAAGGCCTGATGGGTCGAGGTCTAAGCGATAGCTTGCCTCTGTCGCGGTTCCACCAATAATCGATTGGCCTAAGTAAGAGCGAACTTCTGGCACAAGGAAGGAGGGCCAAAACGCTAAGAGTGACAGAGCGTTTGATTGCTTTGCGATGATATCCAGCTTCAGACCATCACGCCCATCGGCTGCGCCGATAAGTGCGTTGCCATTGACGTTTAATTCCGGGCCATGGGCCTCAAAGGACGTAACACGAACGGCACGAAACCCAGGCTCGACGTTGCCAGACACGGATAGATGATCAATCGTAATCGGTGGATGTCCGGTAGCATCCGTCATGACGGTGGCGCCTTCACTTCTTAAGGCGAAGGCCCAACCATCTGAGGCATTTTTTGGTAGTCCCACGTCACCACTGATACGCCAGTGCGTATCGCTGCTGACAAATTCAATGAGAGGTAAAATGATGCGATTGCCATCATCGGACAGGGTGAATTCGCCGTGAACTTCATCGACTTTGATGGGCGGAGCTTTCGGATCATCTAGGATAATGATGGTCTTGCCGCCGGTAATAGCGCCGGATAGGCCTGTCAGCATGCTATTTTTATCAACATCAATTGAGATATTGAACGATAGCGGCATGTCGGTTTTGACAGGGATGGTGCCCTGTTCGGCAAAACCTAAAAGTTCAGAAATGGCGATGTCTTTACTCTGTAGAGTTAGCCGGCGTGCTTCGCCGCCGCGTCCTATCAACATGCCATTCGCTGACCATGTTCCGTGTTCGCCTTGCGCGCTTAGCGCGATCCGCTCGACGCCTTCACCTGTTCGATCAAAGGTGAGGGCCAGATCACGGTATCGGATCTGCCGACCACGGCGCTGATCATCAATGCGTAAAATGCCATTGCGTAGTATGGCATGATCTAAAAGACCAAGCGGACCGTTACGATTTGAAAGCGCATCAATAAAGGTGCCGATGGCCAAAGGACCGGCGGGGGTATTCGTCTCCGATGATGGCTCGGTTGTTTCATTTTTCTGTGCGGTGCGCTCGTCCGATTGATCTGCTATTTCTTCGGATATCGCTACAGATCCATCGGCTTTGATGGTCACAGAAACCAAGAGGCCTGTCAGATCAATATCGCGCGGGACCAAACGTCCAATCAGAAGTGAAAGGCCATCAAAGCCGATTTCTGCTTTCGGTGTAACGAGGATTGGCTTTCCGGTTTCATCCTTAATAACCAATCCGCCAACCGAAAGATGAAGCCCGCCGACAACCTCTCCAATTTCAGCCGTTGAGAGCGAGACTGAAAAACCTGGCGGCATTCGACTTTGGATTCCAGCAGCGATTTGCCGATTAAGGCCGTCATAGCTGATGGGACCTTGCGATAATTGCCAGACAAGAAATCCAACGCCAATGCCAAGCAGAAGCAATAAGACAGCGATGATCTCGGCAAATAATTTTATTCCATGAACGGATAGGCGAAACGACCAATGCCGTTTGCGTTTTACCGCGCCCAATAGGCCACGACGACGTGGCTCACGCGCGGTATTATCCGCGTTGGTGAGTGTTTCATCTAAGCCATTGGAGTCGGACTGGTCGTTCATTGAGATTTTATGGATTTTCCGTGATTTATATTAAACTGAGACGTTTCGTTACTTAATCGGTAGTTCGCCACCCGTCTTAGCCAACTCATTGTTTTAAGCAATCTAGGACGCGTGATCATTCGTAGAAATAAGCATTCCGAATGATTCGACGAAAGGAAGAGAATATGGCTTCAGCTTTATCAGTAGGGGATATGGCCCCGGAATTTTCGCTGCCCGGCGATGGTGGTTCAACAGTTTCTTTGTCTTCCCATCGTGGCAAAAAAGTGGTGCTCTATTTTTATCCGAAGGATGACACGTCGGGGTGCACCAAGGAAGCTATTGAATTTAATGGGCTAAAAGCGGAATTTACGAAGGCCAACACGGTTATTATCGGAATGTCCCCGGATAGTCCGAAGAGCCATGACAAATTTAAGGCAAAATACGACCTTACTTTCCCAATTGCTGCTGATGAAAATAAAAAGGCCCTAGAAGCCTATGGCGTTTGGGTGGAAAAGAGCATGTATGGCCGCAAATATATGGGCGTTGAGCGCACGACAGTTCTAATCGGCACCGACGGAAAGATTTTAGCGGTTTGGCCAAAAGTGAAAGTCGATGGCCATGCCGCCGAAGTTCTTAAGGCCGCCCAATCGGCATAAATTAGTCGATATCTTCCACGTCGACTTCGCCGCCATAGACGCGTTGCGCGAGCGCCGCTTCCATATAGGGGTCAAGCGCGCCATCAAGGACGTCGCCCGGTGCCGTTGAGGTGACGCCCGTGCGTAAATCTTTGACCAATTGATACGGTTGGAGGACATAGGATCGGATCTGATGTCCCCAACCCACATCGGTCTTAGCCGCTTGATCGGCCATGGCTTGGTCTTCGCGTTTCTTTAATTCGATTTCATAAAGACGCGCGCGGAGCATGTTCCACGCGGTTGCGCGGTTTTTATGCTGCGATCGCTCCTGCTGGCAGGCGACTACAACACCCGAAGGAATATGGGTAATACGCACCGCGGAATCGGTTGTGTTGACGTGCTGTCCGCCTGCACCTGACGAGCGGAACGTATCGATCCGGCAATCGGATTCTTTAACGTCGATCATGATCCGATCATCAATGACGGGATAGACGCTCACAGAAGCAAAGCTTGTATGTCGGCGGGCATTGGAATCGAAGGGCGAAATGCGGACAAGGCGATGAACACCTGCCTCGGTTTTCAGCCATCCATAGGCATTATGCCCTTTGACCAATAAGGTTGCGCCTTTGATGCCCGCTTCTTCACCGTCGGCGACATCCATGACATCAACTTTGAATTTCCGACGCTCGGCCCAGCGCGTGTACATGCGCATCAGCATCCGGGTCCAGTCTTGGCTCTCTGTACCGCCGGCACCGGAGTGAACTTCGAGATAGGTATCGTTTTGATCGGCTTCACCCGATAGCAACGTCTCGATCTGTCGGCGGGCCGCTTCGATTTGTACCGTACGAATGCCTTCTTCGGCTTCTGTAACGATGGTCGCGTCGCCTTCGGCTTCGCCCATTTCAATGAGCTCGATAGCGTCGGTGAGGTCTTGCTCAAGCCGTGTAATGGCGCCCAAACGATCTTCCAGATCGGTTCTCTCGCGCATCAGTTTCTGCGCGGTATCGGGATCGCTCCATAGGTTGGGATCTTCAACGAGCGCATTAAGCTCCATTAGCCGACGGGTTGAGGTATCGACGTCAAAGATGCCTCCTCAGCAGTCCCATGGACTGCTTGGCAGCTTCGGCAAGATTTTCAATTTCGGCGCGCATCGGTGAATGAAACTTTCCTGATCAATATTGAGGCGGACAAGTAGCTAGGTCGCTCGGACATGTAAAGCTATTCCAGTGATCCTCGTTCGCGGAGCTAATAAACGCCGCCCAATCCACTTCCCACTGCCTTTTCGATGTCAGGTGAGGGAACGAACAGGTTGCCGGATCCAAAACTATCGCCGCTTTCAGATTCGGACGGCCCAGTGCCGGGCTTATAAGCCTCAATGATAGAGCCTTTAGCCCCACTGGTGGAGCGAAGGCCGGTTTCTGGATCGATACTCACGAGTTTAATGCCAGCGGGAACGCGAAACGGCGTCGCTGGCTTATCGGCCAAGGCCAATTTCATGAAATCGCGAAAGATAGGCGCGGTAAACTGAGAGGCTTGGGCTTGGCTGCCAAGGGATTTTG
>DAIOVR010000190.1:0-3979 GCA_036758905.1 Beijerinckiaceae bacterium
TGGCGGAGAGGGGGAGATTCGAACTCCCGATAGGGTTGCCCCTATGCCGCATTTCGAGTGCGGTGCATTCGACCACTCTGCCACCTCTCCACAAGATGAGCCGTAAAACCCATGGTCGGCGGGCGCAATAGCATGATGGTTCCGCTTCCACAAGGTCAAACCACGTTCAAAACCGTGTGACCTGATTGACTCTCACAGGCCCTCAGGGTAGGAACGCGCCTTCATGCGTGGAGCCATTGGCGCCGCGCGGAAATCTATTGAGGCCGCGAAGCCTGCCCATGAGGGGTAGTCGGGACGGTCGCCGGGCCACTGCCAAAAAGGCGGCCGGTCGCTTTCATAGAGCGGTCAGAGCCGTTAGAACACGAGGACAAGATGTTCGCAGTTATCAAGACCGGCGGCAAGCAGTACAAAGTTGCCGCTGACGACAAGATTACGATTGAAAAGCTCGAAGGCGAGGCCGGTGCGGCTGTATCCTTCGGCGAAGTATTGATGATCACCTCCGATGCAGGCAGCGAAATTGGCGCGCCTATGATCGTGGGCGCCACGGTTTCGGGCGAGATCGTCGAGCAGACGCGGTCGAAGAAGACGATCCATTTCGTCAAGCGCCGCCGCCAGAATTCGAAGCGGAAGAAGGGTCATCGTCAGGATTTGACCGTCGTTCGCATCACGTCGATCAATGCGTCGGGTGAAGCGCCAAAGGCAGCCAAGAAGGCGCCAAAGGCCAAGCCAGCCGCTGAGGAAGCCGCAGCATCCGCGTAAGCGGAAGGCGCGGTAACGCACAATCGATTTTAACCGGTTTGGGTCATAAACAGACCCGCTACAAGGATCAGGAGCAGAACAATGGCTCATAAAAAGGCAGGCGGTTCATCCCGCAACGGGCGCGACTCAGACGGTCGCCGCCTTGGCGTTAAGAAGTTCGGCGGCGAAGCTGTGATTTCGGGCAACATCATTGTCCGTCAACGCGGCACGCGCGTTCACCCGGGTGCCAATGTCGGCATGGGCAAGGATCACACCTTGTTTGCAACGACCACGGGCACGGTTGAATTCCAGAAAAAAGCCAATGACCGGATGTATGTAACGGTCCATGCCAAACTAGCGGCAGAATAAGACGGCGAAGCTTGAAAGGCCCCGCCGGTTTTTAAAACCCCCGGCGGATCGACCCTTTCAAGTAAGTGTCCATCCGGATCGTCCTAAGGGATCGAAGCGGGGAATGTGGAAATCACATTCCCCGCTTTTTTGTTTTTATTTTCCGCACCCGATACCCCACTGACCGGAGCCAGCCCTATGTTTTATGAACTTGTGCGCGACGACATCTATCGTCTTGAAACGCCAAAGCTCTGGCTGCGCTGGCCTCGGTTGTCGGATGCGCCAAATCTTGCCCGCTTTTTGGCTGATCATGATGTGACCAAAATGACATCTCGTATCCCTCATCCCTATCCGCCAGAAGAGGCCGAGCAGTTTATTTTTGAAACGCGACGCAGCAATGTTGACGGCCAATCGGTCGGGTTTGTTATTACGCCCAATGCGAAGCCTGACCAGGCGATTGGGGCTATTACCCTCGCTCCAACGCAATCCGAGGGCGAACTCGTGATCGGCTATTGGATTGGCGTGCCGTTTTGGGGGCGTGGTTATGCCAAAGAAGCCGTCCAAGGTATGATCGAGATTGCGTTCAGCATGAGCCGAGCCAGCCGGATCATCGCTTCCGTGCGTACGATTAATCCCGCCTCAAAAAGGGTGCTGGAACATAATGGATTCACCTATACGCATGACTCGGAACCCTTCATGCCGGCGCGTGGTGCGTCATTTCCTGTTCATTGGTTCCAATTGGATCGGACGGAATGGCGCGCCCGCCAGGGAGCAGCCGAAGGCGCAGGCCATCGTCAATCCGTTGAACATGCTGTAACGTAGCGTCACGTTAGATCCGTGACGGAGGAGATGTTTAATGCGCTTACGACTTTTTATTCTTAGCCTTCTAGCCCTTTCCGGCGTTATCTCGGTGCCCGTCAAGGCACAATCGGAGAAGCCTTTCGTCTTGGAAAAATTCTTCGCTGGCGATCTCGTTGCCCAAGGCCATTTTACCAATGTCTGGACGGGCGAGCGGCGCGACATGACCGTTCAGATGAAGGGGAAGTGGGACGGTGTCGCTCTCACCTTGAAAGAAGACTTCGTCTATTCCGACGGTGAAAAAGCGCAAAAGACATGGGTTTTTACCAAATTGGGTGAAAATCTTTATTCCGGCATGCGGGAAGATGTCACCAAAGAGGCCGATATCCGCACAAATGGAAACGAAATTTCGCTTTCCTACACGGCGAAGATAGGCTCCTTTGATCTCGATTTTCGCGATAGGCTAACCCGCACGGATGCAATGACGGTTCACAACACGGCGGATGTTTATTTTTTAGGGTTCATCAAAGTTGGTGAGGTTGATCTCACAATGACCCGGAAGTCCCGACCATAATTTTATCGAATGTGACCGGATTTCGGGTACACTATCCCGTGCTGTGCATCGGTAAACCTTGGAGGAAAACCTTGAAACCTTCGGAATTGCTTGGCGCAAATAGAGCGGCCATTCGCGCTATCGTCGCATTACATCGCGCCGATAATGCAAGGATTTTTGGCTCCGTACTGCATGGTAACGATCATGACGGAAGCGATCTGGATATCCTCATCGATCCAACGCCAGAAACGTCGCTCATGGATGTTGCTGCTATCCAAGTCGATCTGCAAGGTCTTCTTGGTGTCCCTGTCGACGTATTAACCCCCAAAGCGTTACCCGATGCCATTCGTGACCAAGTGCTTTCTGAAGCCGTGGCGATATGAGCAAATTATTTCGTGTACCGGACTATCTAGCGCATATTCTGGGGGCCATTGAGCGTATTGATCGTTATAAGAAAGATTTGGATGACGTTGCCTTCCTGAACAACGAGTTGGTGCAAGATGCGGTCATTCGCAATATTGAGGTGATAGGCGAGGCATCAAATAAGATCATGCGCACGGCACCGGATTTCGCGGCTCGCCATAAAGAAATTCCGTGGCTCGTTATGTACACGATGCGCAATCGACTTTCGCACGGGTATGATCGGGTTGATTTTGAAATCGTTTGGCGATTGATTAAACGCGATCTTCCCGATCTCCATGCCCGTCTCCGATCTGTTATGGCATCAGAATAGACGAATGATCGGCCGTTATAAGAACGGAAGGTCGAATGGGGCGCCTGAATCAGAAAAAATTTCGAACCGCTTCAGATACGGTTGAAAAAAGCCGCCCCCTCAGGCCTAAGTATTTTATCGCTTCGTGCTCCCCTTTTGCGGGAATTGCTGTAAAGAGGGCGCATGAAATTCCTTGATCAAGCCAAAGTATTTATCCGTTCAGGCGATGGCGGCGCAGGTAGCGTCTCCTTTCGCCGTGAGAAATTCATCGAGTTCGGCGGTCCCGATGGCGGCGACGGCGGACGCGGCGGCGACGTGTTTGTCGAATGCGTTGAAGGCCTCAATACGCTGATCGATTATCGCTATCAGCAGCATTTCAAAGCCCGTCCCGGCGGCCATGGCATGGGTAAAAACCGTGCTGGCGGCAAGGGGGATGATATCATTCTCAAAGTGCCGAAAGGCACGCAGATTTTTGATGAAGACGGCGAAACCATGATCGCCGATATGACCGAATTGGGTCAAAAATTTCGCCTCGCCAAAGGCGGCAATGGCGGCTTCGGCAATGCCTATTTCACAACCTCCACCAACCGCGCCCCGCGCCGCGCCAATCCGGGCCTTGAGGGCGAGGAGCGCTGGATTTGGTTGCGCTTGAAGCTGATTGCCGATGCGGGCCTTGTTGGCTTGCCCAATGCGGGTAAATCGACCTTTTTGGCGTCTGTTACGGCAGCCAAGCCTAAAATCGCTGATTATCCCTTCACCACGCTGCATCCCGGCTTGGGCGTTGTGCGTGTCGACGAGCGCGAATTTGTGTTGGCCGATATTCCGGGGCT
>DAIOVR010000191.1:0-3910 GCA_036758905.1 Beijerinckiaceae bacterium
CCACCCACCGCGATTTGCGGCAATTGATCGACGAGCAGAAATTCCGCGAGGATCTATTCTACCGTATTAATGTGTTCCCGATCCTCCTTCCGCCCCTCCGGGCTCGGCTGGAGGATATTCCAGCGCTTGTTAACTCTATTATAAAGCGCTTCGAGGCGCAGGGCTTCCCGAAGCCACCGATTTTGACCGAGAGCGCGCTTAACGTGCTCCGATCCTATGACTGGCCGGGAAATGTCCGCGAGCTGAGAAATATCCTCGAACGAGCCGGCGCTTTATACGCGGATCGGCAAATCGATGGCGATTTAATGTCGGAGATGCTCTTTCCGGGCCAACCGCGTGCGGTTACTGAGGAGCAAGACGCCATTTGGGATGCGTTAGCTGAATTCGCCAATGACGAGCCGGTCGTAAGCGACGTCGCGGCGGAAGCCGCTTTGGCCTCCATGGCGCCGTCTGATGCGCGGGATCAGTCGATCCGGGCACTCTTATCGTCAGATGGTGACTTCAGCCTGAAAGACCACATCGCCGCGCTGGAGACAGATTTTATCCGTATCGCGCTGGCCGATTGCGACCATTCGGTCTCAGCAGCAGCGCGAATGCTCGGCATTCAGCGGACCACGTTAATTGAAAAAATGCGTAAATTTTCGATTGGCAAGCCGGATTAGGCCTTAGCCAACTGTACCGCCGATCGACGACCAAGCCTCGGAAATTTCTGAAATCGTAGTCCGGACGGCCTTTAAACGCTCTTCTGGGCGGTCTTTGTTCGTACCCAAGAGTTGAATTCTTGCCCAATCATAAAGATCGGCCAAAGAATTGGCTACGTCACCACCCCGTTCGAAGTCTAAGCTCGTGCGGAGCGAATATACGATCGTCATGGCCTTGCTTACGCCGGCCGAACGGGCGGATTGATCATCGAACTCAATGCCCAACAAGGCCCGGTCAATGCAGGCAATCAATTCGGTGAATAATATTTCAATGAGCCGATGGCGACTGGCGCTCTCCACCATGAATTCCTGCTCGACTTGCTCATAAGCTTTAAGCGCGTTCTGGTGTAACATTGTCTCGGCCCCTTTGTGCTATCAGCATTAATAACGGGCGCCGCCTGGATCCTTTTAGCCATTTAAGGCAATTATTTTCCCACCCCTCCCGCCGGCTAGGGCCAAACTTGGCACGCTAATTGCTAAATTCGGTCCGACAGGATTTTCAACGGAGGACTACAATGCTCTCGGTAACCATGGCCGGCCTCAATGCCGCACAGAAGTCGATGGACGTGGCTTCGAACAATATGGCTAACGCCAATACGGTCGGATTTAAGCGTTCATATGCAAATTTTGGTGATGTTTTTTCAAACGACCCAGCCTCTGACCCAAGAACGTCGGTAGGTAGTGGCGTACTAACGAGCTCTGTTTCGCGCGATACTACAGCTGGAGCTGTTACGACAACCGGCAGAGTTACCGACATGGCTATTGATGGACGCGGCTTCTTTGTTGTTCGCGATCCTTCGGCGTCAGGCGATACATTTTCTTTTACTCGGGCCGGCAATTTCAGCATGGATTCTCAAGGTTTCTTAACCGACACGGGTGGAAACCAGCTTATTGGCTTTAGCCCAGTGAATTCAGGTAAACTGGACGCAAATGGTAAGCCTATTATGGCTCCGAATACAGCCGCAGCTAAGACGGCCATGCAAATCGTTCCGCAATTTAATAATGGAGCGACATTACCAGACGGTTCTATTGCTGGGCAGGAAATTCAGCAGATTTCCCTCAATGGCACCGCCTCAGCAACAGGCCCTGTTGTAATTGGCGGCGTCAGTGTTTCAATTGCTAACGGCGATACGGTTGCCGTTCAGGCCAATAAAATTAAGAGCGCTTTAACGGCTGATGCATCATTTGCTAATCGAACCGTCACTCTAGTAGGTTCAGGTGATCAAACAAAAGTTCAGATCGCATTTGCACCTACCGAAGGTGCTGTCGATCCACTGTCTGTTGATACGCCGACCGCTGTATCACCAAGTATCTCAACAACAACAGCATTTCAACCAGCATCTGGAATTGTACATAATTTAACTTTTTCAAACGGAAGCCAATTAGTGCCAGGCGATAATTATGATTTTTCAGTGCCGATCGATTTGAATGGTGGCAACACTACGACGATAATGTTTACCGCTACGGTACCTAATCCAACGTCTGGCTTTGCAGCTGAAGTCAATTCGACGTTGCTAGCAAAAGCCAATGCAACGCCAAATGTAACGGCATCTATGATCCCAACAGTTGTCGACGCCGCCAATGGGATGGATTTTGAATATGCATCTGATACAATAGCTGGTACTGGTGCAGATGCTACGCACAGTGTAGGAATTACTCCAACTGCCCCTCCTTCACACACCAGTATCACATGGAACGCGGACGTTTCGGCATCTGCCGTTTCAACTCCAAAAACAGAAACTATTACACTTACTCCACCTATGTCAGACGGCATCATGGATGTTGCTGGCATTCCAGTGACCGTGACGGCAGGTATGAGTGCTCAGTCATTAGCAAATGCGGTTCAAACGGCCTTGACCCAAGCTTTTCCTAATCGAACAATTTCTATGCCATCGCAAATAGGAAATTCGCCTAACTACGCAGTAACAATGAATTATCTTATCAGCGAAGGTGACGGCGCTTTGGTGCAGCCAAAATTAGCTAATAAAAAACCGACAACTGGCAATACCGTTGAGACAGCAAAAGGCAGCCTTGATCCGGTTTTGATGCAAGGTTTATCGATTTCATCTAAGGGTGAAGTTTTGACAACCTATTCAAATGGATCAACATATACATCAGGCTTCGTTGCAATTGCATCATTCGCAAATGACGGTGGATTGAAAGATGTTGGGGGAAATCGATTCGTCCAAACTGGGGATAGCGGTACGCCGTCTATTACTGCGGCCGGTGCGCCAAAGGCGGGTAATATTATGTCCGGTGAACTCGAGCAGGCTAACGTCGACATCACCACTGAATTGATGGCAATGATTAAAGCCCAACAGGTCTATAACGGCAATGCCCGTGTGCTTCAGACCACCGTCGACACGGTGACCAAGATTACGGATCTTCGCTAATTTCTAGCCGATAGGCGGTTTCATCCTCGCCTATCGTTTGATCTGACGATTAACGCGGCCAGAAAACTGGCCGCGTTTTTTATTTATTCGATTGAGAATAGGCTCACGATGCGGCTCTTAGGGGTAGCGTCCTAATTGCGACGTTCTTTGCCGCCTTTGACAAAGTAGCCAATGGCCACGCCTGTCACCTTGACGGCCAAGCTACAAATACCGCCAAACGTCCTCATTTGATGCGCCTACTCATAAAGGGTCTCACTATGTCGCAACCTAAGCCCAATATTTTGATCATCATGGTCGATCAACTCAATGGCACATGGTTCCCTGACGGTCCTGCTCCTTTTCTTAAAGCGCCTCATTTGAAGAAGCTTTCGGAAGAAAGCGTACGGTTCACCAATACCTATTGCCCCAGTCCGCTTTGTGCGCCGTCGCGCGCCAGCTTCATGTCGGGTCAGCTTCCATCGCGCACGGGCGTCTATGATAATGCGGCCGAATTTCAATCCTCGATCCCGACCTTCGCCCATCTCTTGCGGCGCGCGGGATACAAGACCGCTTTATCGGGTAAGATGCATTTCGTTGGCCCCGATCAATTGCACGGCTTTGAAGAGCGCCTCACAACCGATATCTATCCGGCTGATTTTGGGTGGACGCCCGATTGGACAAAGCCGAATGAGCGGATTGATTGGTGGTATCATAATTTGGGCTCGGTCACGAATGCCGGCACCGCTGAAATTACCAATCAACTCGAATATGATGACGAGGTGGCCTACCACGCCAAGCTTCGTCTTTATCAATATGCAAGACGTGAGAGTGACAGGC
>DAIOVR010000192.1:0-3882 GCA_036758905.1 Beijerinckiaceae bacterium
GCGGCAACGTTGCAGGGGATGGCACAGGCCGTTCGGGGATTGGCCGTTCAACCCGCTTATGCACTGATTGATGGGCGCGATGTTCCGCCGGGTTTGCCCTGCCCGGGCGAGGCCTTGATTAAAGGAGATGCCCGCTCGGTATCGATTGCGGCAGCTTCGATTTTGGCCAAGGTCACGCGTGATCGATTGATGGTAAGAGCCGCTGAATTCTGGCCCGGCTATGGTTTTGAGCGGCATATGGGCTATGGCACAGAAGCGCATCTGGATGCCATTAAGAGATTAGGCCCTTGCCCCATTCATCGCTTAAGTTTCGCACCGTTGAAGGGTTAATACTCCAGTAACCATGATGCGCGGTAATTAAATCAAATCGTTTTGAATCCGATTGCTAAACCCTCTGTTTACCATGCGACTCTTAGGATTCCTCCTGTCGATTAACAGGACGGTTTCAAAATGGGTTCTCCGCGTACAAGCGCGTTGCGTACTTCCGCAGCTTTATCAGTTCCGCGTCGCGCGACGCCCCATGTGGTGTCGCGCAGCGAGCCTTTATTGCTCGTTCGGGATACGGTTTTACTTGGTGACTCGATTGCTATTTTGAATAGCCTTCCTGAATCGAGCGTTGATCTCATTTTTGCTGATCCGCCCTATAATTTGCAACTTGAAGGCGCGTTAAATCGTCCCGATCAATCGCTTGTCGATGCGGTGGACGATGATTGGGATAAGTTTGCAAGCTTTGCGGACTATGACCGCTTTACGCGGGATTGGATGAAGGCCGCACAGCGCGTGATGAAACCTAACGCGACTTTATGGGTCATAGGTTCCTATCATAATATTTTCCGCGTCGGCTCAATCATGCAAGATCTGGGCTTTTGGCTGCTGAATGACATTGTGTGGCGTAAAGCCAATCCAATGCCTAATTTCCGCGGGCGTCGTTTTACAAACGCGCATGAGACGATGATTTGGGCGTCCAAAAGCGCCAATGCAAAAAGCTACACTTTCCACTATGATGCGTTGAAAGCAGGTAATGAGGATACGCAAGTGCGTTCCGATTGGTATTTGCCGCTTTGCACGGGTGGTGAGCGTTTAAAAGATGAAAAGGGTGACAAGGTTCATCCAACGCAAAAGCCTGAGGCATTATTGGCTCGGATTTTATTATCTTCATCTAATCCGGGTGATGTCGTCCTTGATCCGTTTTTTGGAAGCGGAACGACAGGCGCCGTCGCTAAAAGGCTTGGTCGTCACTATATCGGTATTGAGCGTGATCCAGAATATGCCAAAGCCGCTCGGGCACGCATTGCAGCGGTTAAGCCATTAGAGGACACAGCATTAGCGATTGCTCCATCCAAACGCAGCGAGCCACGCATTCCGTTCAATGCACTGATTGAAGCAGGACTTATTGCACCTGGTGTTGAATTGGTTGATGCCAAGCGGCGGTTTCGTGCGAAAGTCAAAGCAGACGGTTCGCTGGTACTTGGGCCAGCAACAGGCTCTATTCATAAAATTGGTGCCCTGGCTCAAGGCTTACCGGCTTGTAACGGATGGACGTTTTGGCATCTGGAAAAGGGCGGCGAACTGGTGGTGATCGATACGCTCCGGCAGGATATTCGCGCTTCCATGCCTGCTGATTGAGATGGCCGAAGTATCGTCCGATCACATTCTCGATCTTGATCCGCGCGATCCGGTGTTTTTTAATAATCCCTATCCAGCCTATCATGCGATAAGGCAGCTCTCGCCAGCTTTCTTTTGGAAGCAATTTGGGATGTGGTGCTTTGCTTCGCATGCCGATGTGACGGCATTGTTTCGTGACAAGCGCTTTGGACGACAGATTTTACATGTTGCTACGCGCGATGAGTTGGGCTGGCCGGAAATGGCGCCGCACGTTAAGCCTTTCTACGATGTTGAAGACCATTCGCTTCTGTCGCTTGAACCTCCGGATCACACACGGCTTCGTACGCTGATCAATCGAGCATTTGTTTCGCGACAAGTGGAGCGTTTAGCCCCACGCATCGAAAGACTTGCCCATGAGCTGATTGATGGCTTTGAAGCCAAAGGAAGCGTTGAACTGATTGAGGCTTTTGCAACACCCATTCCGGTGATTGTAATTGCGGAGCTTTTAGGAGTGCCAACCGATATGGCGCCGCAATTGCTCGATTGGTCGCATAAAATGGTGGCGATGTATCAGTTTGGTCGCAGTCGTGAGGCGGAAGATTTAGCCGTTAAGGCAACACAAGAATTTGTATCCTATTTGAAGGCCTATATTGCCGAGCGCCGGAAGAAGCCTGCCGATGATTTAATGAGTCATCTTATTACAGCCGAAACGGAAGGAATGAAGCTTACGGAAGATGAGCTTGTTTCAACGTGTATCTTGGTGCTCAACGCTGGGCATGAAGCAACGGTTCATTCGTTGGGCAATGGAGTGAAAGCCATTTTAGAGGAAGGCATTGATGCGCGGGCCGCCTTATCCGATGGGGTGGGTGGGGAAAGACTGGTCGAGGAAGTCTTACGCTTTGATGCGCCCCTTCATCTTTTCACGCGCTATGTTTTAGAGGATTTGGAGTGGAACGGGCTTCCGCTTAAAAAGGGCGACGAGATTGGCTTGATGCTGGGGGCTGCCAATCGTGATCCGGCTCGGTTTATTGATCCGGATCGGCTTGACCCGACGCGCGATCCGAACCCGCAACAAAGTTTTGGTGGCGGTATTCATTTTTGCGTTGGCGCGCCCTTAGCACGCCTCGAAATGCGGGTAGCGTTGAAAGTCTTATTTGAACGGTTGCCCAGGCTGAAACTGGCTCAAAAACCAATTTATCGGGACGTTTATCATTTCCATGGGCTGGAACGGCTCGATTTGACTTTCTAGCCCCAAGGTCGGATCCCGGTTGACGGGCGTCCGTTTTGCACTTGCGTCTTGACGGCGGCAGGCGTCTAACGGCGCTCCCTGAATTCCGTTGTTTGTGAGTCGACCATGACCGCTCTTACCTCCGCTAGCCCTTTTGCTGATATTCGCCGTGTTATATCCGAAATGCCGGAGGCTGATTTGGTGTCCGTTGAGGCCGTTCGCGGACGGGATCGGTTTTTGACGAAGCCACCCGGTAGTCTTGGTCGTTTGGAAGAGATTGTTGAATGGTTGGCCGCTTGGCAGCGCAAAGCACGGCCCGCCATCATGCGGCCTTTGGTCACGGTATTTGCCGGAAATCATGGTGTGACGGCGCGTGGCGTCTCGCCCTATCCAGCGAGTGTTACCCAACAAATGCTTGATAATTTTGGTGCTGGCGGCGCTGCCATCAATCAAATCTGCAAGACGTTTGATATCGGCTTTAAAGCCTATGATCTGGCGCTTGATCTTCCGACAGGCGATATCACCGTTGAAGCAGCCATGGATGAGAAGACCTGTGTCGGCACCATGGCTTTTGGTATGGAAGCAATTGGTGGTGGGCATGATCTCGTTGCCATCGGTGAAATGGGCATTGGTAATACTACGATTTCTGCCGCTATTTATGCGGCCCTTTACGGCGGCGATACGGCGCATTGGGTTGGTCGTGGCACGGGCGTCGATGATGAAGGTTTGAAGCGCAAGATTGCTGCGGTTGATGCGGCCTTGGCGTTTCACAAAGCGCATTTAAGCGATCCGCTGGAAGTTTTGCGGCGCCTTGGCGGTCGTGAGATTGCCGCTATGGCAGGCGTTATTTTAGCCGCACGCATGGAGCGCATTCCGGTTGTGATCGACGGTTATGTGGCGACCGCTGCGGCTGCCATTTTGCATGCGGTTAATCCACATACGCTTGACCATTGCATGGCAGGCCATGTGTCGGCTGAAGGCGCGCATCGTGATGTTTTAAACCGACTTGGCAAGAAGCCCATTCTCGATCTCGGCATGCGGTTGGGCGA
>DAIOVR010000193.1:0-3859 GCA_036758905.1 Beijerinckiaceae bacterium
AGCCAGATCCTTGCGCGTATTGGACAGAATGAGGATCTGTACCGCAATGACCGCGATCAAGCGGAAGCGGATTTGCGTAAATTTTACACAACGATTGAGGCCGCGCGTTCCAAGACTGAAAGTTTGGAGAGCGGCGTTAGTGCGAGTGCGAGTGCACGTGATCTTTACACGGAGCAATTTAGCGGCGGTAAGCGGACTTTGTTTGAATTACTCGATATTCAAACGGCTTATTTTAATGCAAAGCGCGCAGCGATTTTGAATATGTTCGAAGAGCGCCGCTCGGCCTATTCAGTCCTTCAAATTCTTGGACTCTTTGTGGGTGCGGCCAATGGTGACAAAAATCCTCTGATTGCGGAAGCAACATTGCCTACGCCTAGCCCGTCGATAGCTAAATCCCGGACAGCGAAAAAGGCGGCCGTGAAGAAGTAACGCCGCCCGTCTCGTTAGTCGGCTAAGGATATTGTGGCCGCGGTGGCCTGATGGCCGACCGATCGCCATTTGGTATCGACGAGCTGAGGCTTGGAGGCATCGAGCGACAAGAGCTCCGCCAAGCGATTGCGGGCACGATTGACCCGGCTTTTCATCGTGCCGATGGCGCAACCGCAAATCGATGCGGCATCTTCATACGACAGTCCCGATGCACCGACGAGAATGATGGCCTCGCGTTGGTCTGCAGGTAATTGCTGCAAAGCGGACCGGAAATCGAGCATATCCATATGGCCATGTTGTTCGGGCAAGGAGGCGAGCTGACCAGCCATTTCTCCTTCGGGATCTTCAACTTCCCGCCGCCGCCGCCGATATTGCGAGTAAAACTGATTGCGTAAGATGGTGAAGAGCCAAGCGGGCATATTTGTGCCCTCCGTAAAGGACCCGATATGACTCCATGCCTTCACGAGCGTTTCTTGCACAAGGTCATCGGCTTTGTCGGCATTGCCGCACAAAGAGATGGCGAAGGCACGCAGACTGGGGATGGCGGCTAAAAGCGCTTTTCGGATATCGGGAGCGGTATTCATGCGCCACCTCCCGTTTTTGGGTTCTGGCTCTCCTCTTCCAAGGATTGAAGCAGATTGAGGAACCGATCCGGAATAGGTTCCTCCAAAATGGATGAATAGAGTTGCCGCAATTCCTTCCCTATATGGGTATCGAGTTGCGTGACGGCCGATTTCTTGACCTTTTTTGTGGCATCTGGGCGACGTTCCCGCTTTGCAGTCGGGGCCGCTTTCGCGTCCGTCATGTCATCCTCCATCATCGTCATGCTCTCGTGCCTCAGGCCGAAGGTACGGCCTTTTCCTGTCTCTACAACTCCGTCAAAAGACGTAAGTTCCATTACGGGAACTATTTCTTTTCTGAGGCGTTGATCCGTCGAACCTAGCTTTTACCTTTTGGCTAAGGGATCATGGAACGAGGAGTGTATGATGAGTGTATCGCGGCAGATTCTTGTTGAACTTCCTATGCTTAGGCGGTTTGCTCGGGCGGTAACGGGGACGCAGGAGGCTGGCGATTCCTATGTCGAGACAGCGCTATCCAACCTCCTTGCCCTGCCTGAGAGCGCCCGGACGACAGGTGACCTACGGTTGATCCTGTATAAATATTTAATAGCGGCCATGCGGGCGAATGATCCGGGCACGGCTGTTAAAGAACAGGCAACGCCTACAGTCGCGGCAGCGCACCGCCAATTGATGCGGGTATCGCCGCACCATCGGATTGCCTTTCTCTTAAAATCGCTCGAAGGATTTGCGGTAGCGGACATTGCCCATATTCTCGATTGCTCCCTCACTGACGCTGAAAATCTCGTTGCCGAGGGAAGCCGAGAAATTGCCGAGCATTTGCAGACGGATGTTCTTATTATTGAGGATGAGCCACTCATTGCCTTGGACCTTGAGGAGCTGGTGCTCGGATTGGGCCATCGGGTGACGGGCATAGCGCGAACGCACGCGGAAGCGCTTACTCTGATGGGCAGAAAAAGCCCCGGCATTGTGCTGTCCGATATTAAATTGGCGGATGGTTCATCGGGATTATCGGCGGTGAATGATATTTTGAAAAAGCATAATGTTCCGGTGATTTTTATCACCGCCTATCCGGAGCGCTTCTTAAAGGGCGATAAGCCCGAGCCGGCCTTTCTGGTGACGAAGCCTTATTTGCCTGAAACCATTCGTGCATTGATCAGCCAAGCTTTGTTTTTTGATCAACGCGCGGGCCTTAAACATGAGTCTGCTGCCTAAGATGTCAGGAACCAAACACGCGCCTTAAGCGTTTTTCATGATGCAATGGTTTGTTCGCGTGCCTGCGGGCAAACCATCCTTGGCCTTAACGGGCCAAGCCTCGTCACATCGCTCCCCCGCTATGTCGACTAAGAGGATTTGCTTATGCCGAACGATAAGGAACGAACGACGCCAGTGTTGCGCGGATTTGCTGCCATGGACCCTGAGCGTCGCCGTGAAATTGCCCGCAAAGGCGGAGGCAGCGTACCGAAAGAAAAGCGCAGCTTTTCGCGTAACCCTGATTTAGCCGCCGAGGCCGGACGAAAAGGCGGACAAAACGTGGCCCCAGAGGACCGCAGTTTCTCCCGTAATCATACGCTTGCGGCAAGGGCCGGGCGAAAGGGCGGGGAAACCTCGCATGGTGCGCCGAAAAAAATCTCGCCTTAAGTGTTTAACGATTGGATCGCTCTTTTAGGTGCTGCTCCCATGCAAGCGCATGGGTAACGATTGTATCAAGGTGATCAAAGCGCGGTTGCCACCCAAGCAAAGAGCGAATTTTTTCACCCGTTGCAACGATCTCTGGCGGGTCTCCGGGGCGGCGATCATCAAGAGTGACCGGAAAATCAACGCCTGAAATCTTTTTGACGGTATCGATCACTTCTCTCACCGATGAGCCATGCCCATAGGCGCAATTGATGACGGTGCCTTTGCCGCCGGAGCGGAGATAATCGAGCGCCAGCACATGGGCACGGGCGAGATCGGAGACATGGATATAATCGCGAATACAGGTGCCATCGGGCGTTTCATAATCGGTGCCGAAAATACTCATGCCAGCGCGGCGTCCCGTTGCGGCTTCGGCGGCTGTTTTGATCAGATGCGTAGCGCGCGGCGTGGCTTGGCCTGAGCGCCCCTTGGGATCGGCGCCCGCGACATTGAAATATCGTAGGATCATCGCATTGAGGCCATAGGCACGCGAGGCATCTTCAAGCATCCATTCGACCATGAGCTTTGATCGGCCATAGGGCGATACGGGGGCAGGGGGGCTTTCCTCCGTCACGGGCATTTCGCGCGTTTCGCCATAGACGGCAGCGGTTGATGAAAAGATGAATTGTTTAACGCCACCCTCGACGGCGGCCTCAATCAGAGTTCGGGCTTTTGAGGTGTTGTTGAGATAATAGCCGAGAGGATCCGACATGGAATCGGGAACGACAATTTTAGCGGCAAAATGCGCGATGGCATCGATCTGATGGTCCGCAATAACGCGGCTGAGCAGCGCTTTATCCCCAATATCTCCTTCAACCAAGGTAACGCCTTGGGGCACCAACCAGGGGAAGCCCGTTGATAAATCATCGAACACGACGATTTCTTCGCCCGTTTCCAAAAGGTCCAGAACCATATGGCTGCCAATATAGCCAGCTCCACCCGAGACAAGGATCGTCATCATAGACCTTTCTTGAGCGGCATAAGCTCATGAGCAAACGAGGGAAAAGGAACACTCATCGAAACTGGGCGTTGATGATAAGGCGCCGAATAACACAGGATCAACACGTGACGGATCACCCTTCCTTTATCGAGCGCCAAGCCGAATGTGCGACGATGCTTGTTGCGATAGCAAAAATCTTGTTGGGCGTCGATACGCATGATTTCGCGGTATGGCT
>DAIOVR010000194.1:0-3855 GCA_036758905.1 Beijerinckiaceae bacterium
AATCAGGTAGCGATCTTTCGCATATTTGTCGGATAACCATTTACCTCACCGATATCCGGTTTCGTGAAGCGGTTTATGTGGAAATGGGAAAATGGCTAAAAGGCGTTCACTATTGCTCGACAGGTCTCGTTGTTACAGCGCTGGCGCGTCCTGAATGGTTGGTTGAAATTGAAGTGACCGCTGTCATTCCAGATTAATAAAGGGCAGACCGCATGACCTTCTCTATTTCAGCACGTTGTGCCCGTACCGGCATGTTTGGAGTTGCTGTATCATCGTCAAGTCCTGCAGTTGCCGCTCGTTGCGCGCATGCTCGTGCGGGTGTTGGTGCGGTCGCTACACAAAACATAACCGATCCAACAATCGGCCCGCGCGGCCTTGATTTGATGGCATCGGGGTTATCGGCTGCTGATGCTCTGGCCCGCATCATACAAACATCGAGTTATATCGATTATCGGCAAATCGCTTTTGTTGACCGGAACGGTAACTCGGTGACGCATTCTGGCGATAAAGCACTTGGTATTTTCAATGCCATTGCGTTTGAAAATGGTGCCGTTGCTGGAAATTTATTGGCGAGCGAGGCCGTGCTTCAAAACATGGCGGATTATTTCCAAGCCCATAGTGATGCCGATTTAGGCGATCGTTTGATCGGTACAATGCAGGCTGCAATGAAGGCCGGCGGCGAAGCGGGCCCCGTACACTCCGCTGGTATGATCCTTGTTCGTGATGTGGCTTGGCCTGTTGCAGATCTCCGCGTCGATTGGCACGAGACCGATCCGATTGGTGAGCTTGCCAATCTATGGGATCGCTGGAAGCCGCAAATGGATGCCTATATCACGCGCGCGCTTAACCCCACTGAGGCGCCGTCCTATGGCGTGCCTGGTGATAAATAGAGAGCCAAAGAACACCTTTCTGTTTTATTCTCCTTAAGCGGCGATCAATTCAGAACTCAACCGCTCTAAAAATACAAGGCATGCATCCAGCTGTGCCATCGACACAAACTCGTCGGGCTTATGCGCTTGCGCAATATCACCCGGGCCGCACACAATCACTGGCACACCAAGCTGCTCGTTGAAAAGTCCCCCTTCCGTCCCAAAAGAAATTTTGCCAGCAGCATTGCTTTCCACCAAACGCTGAACGCGGGTGAGGGCAGGGCTGTCAGATGGTGTTGCAAGCCCGGGATAGCGATTGAAAATTTCAATCGCGACGCCCGTTCCCGGGAAGCGTTCGGAAACGCGTTCCGTTAACTGACGGGCTTGATCAAACAAGACATCAAGCAAGTCATCCGCATTTTGCGACGGAATATTGCGGATCTCAAATTCGAGATTGCATTCACTCGGAACGATGTTCAGCGCCGTGCCACCCTTAATGGTGCCGATATGGAGCGTCGTTACGGGAACGGTAAAGCCATCATCTCTTATCGTACCGTTCAAAATAAAATCTTGCTGCTTGCGAATAGAAGTTACCATATCATTGGCAAGGTGGATCGCATTCAATCCGTGCAAGGCTTGGCTTGAATGGCAGGCATGGCCTGTGCATTTAATATGCCCTGCTACTTTGCCCTTATGGGCAATGACAGGTTCCATCATGGTTGGTTCACCAATGATGCAAAGTTCCGGTAGAGTTGCGAGCGAAGGCAATTGTTCAATGACACGGCGAACGCCAATACAGCCCACTTCCTCATCATAGCTGAAGACCATTTGATAAGGTTTTGCTAAGGTGCGAGGAGCCAATTGTTCTGCCACAGCAAGCACGCAGGCAATGAAACCTTTCATATCCGCCGTACCTCGGCCATAGAGATTTCCGTGACGTTCCACCACTCTAAACGGATCGCTTGTCCACGCCTGTCCAGCAATAGGAACGACATCACTATGGCCAGAAAGCAGAACGCCCGGCCTATCCTTTGGGCCTATGCTTGCAAACACATTCGCCTTCGTTCGCTCTTCATTGAAGATGAGCGATGATGCAATACCGGCACGCTCTAATAACCCACGGATATAATCGATCATGGCAAGATTTGAATCCGAACTGATGGTCGGAAACGCAATCAGATCGTCAAGAATATTCCGCGCGCGAACACTTAATCCGATCATGCGGAAAGCTCACTTGCCAACCATTTTGCAAAATCAAAATTGGGACGCTCAAGATGGGAGAGATGACCCGGGCTTGCATGGGTTGATAACAAACCTTGATAGACGCGTTCTGTGCAACCTTTATCTTCCACATTGACTTCGTCGAGTAGTGTTTTCAATTTTTTGAAATGCTCATCGGTATCAGCGTCGTTAAGAAAATCCCGCGACATTCCGCCGCCAAAGCGAACCTGCACCTTTGCTGGCCCAAGCGGATGCAAAGACAGATACCAGAAATATCCCGGTGTTAGCGTAATGAGCAGACTTGGATATAGCGCCAATAAATAGGTCATACGACGACGGTCGCCGATGAGCCGCGTGTTAGTGGGATGCGCATTGCCAATTTTGAAGCTTGGATCTTTAAGGATCGTATGGAAATTGAAATGTGCTTCACCAGGAGGGCAGATCATTTCATCAAGCTTGGAAAGTCCACCAATTGTACCTGCATGGCATACGGGAAGATGATAGCTCTCCATAAAATTCTCGGCCAAGACCTTCCAATTCGTTCCCCAAACAAATTCTTCTGAAAAGGCTTCGACATAATTTTCCATATCGTAATCGGCGATCATCGTAGCCACGTCGCTAAATTGCTGCGCGACGGGTGGAGCATCTGGATTAAGCGACACCATGATCCAGCCAAGCCATTCTTCGCAGCGCAATTGTGGCAAACGGTAGTCGCCGACAGCGAAGTCTTTATTCTGTTTCATCGCAGGCGCGGCTCGTAAATATCCATCAGCGTTATACGTCCAACCGTGATACGGACATACGATGGTCGATTTGTTGCCTTTACCTTCGAGCAGCGTCGACATACGATGGAGGCAGACATTGGATTGCGCCCTGAGAGTGCCATCTTGGCCACGGATTACCATAATAGGTTGGCCAGCAAGGTTGAGGGTGAGGTAATCCCCTGGCTTTGCAAGCGAGGTTGAACGTCCTGCACAAAACCATTGTTTGGCAAAAATTCTTTCAACCTCGAGCTTCGCAAATTCTTCAGACGTGTAAACGCTTTTAGGCATAGCCCGTGCATGCTCAAATCCGGCGGCTACATTGGCAACGAGCTCTTCAATGGGCGATATTGCTTTCACGTTGTCCAACGTCTTTCGATCCTCAAAAAGGCTTAAGGTGCTTAATCGTGCATCCTAATCGCGCGTTGTGCAACTGTCTTTGTCACGGGAGGCTATGCGCTGAATGCAATGGGGAATCTTGATTGGTCGCTCTTGCCACTTTTTCCGGCGGATGCGAGGTTTATTTAAGAAATACTATAACGTCCGAATCGGAGCTCGTTTTTTATGTCCATGATCCCAGCCCATCTGTCCGCTTCTGTTCGACACATCAAGGCTGGCCGCCGCGATGCCATTTCCGATAACGCGGCCATTGAAGCGACGGTGAAGGACATCATCACTTCGGTCCGTGAGCGCGGCGATGCTGCTGTTCGCGATTATTCAAAGGCCTTTGATAAAGTCGATTTGGGTCCCCTTGAAATTACCGCTGCCGAGCGTAAGGCGGCGTTGGACGGTCTGGAAACGCAATCGCGTAAAGACACGGAATTTGCCATTGAACGCGTGCGAGAATTTGCCAAAGCTCAGCTTGCCACTATTCTGCCACTTGAAGTTGAGACGCTGCCCGGTCTTCACCTCGGCCATCGCGTGATCCCCATCGAGAAAGTTGGTGCCTATGTTCCGGGCGGGCGCTATTCGCTATTATCGGCACCCGTAATGACGCTTGTTCC
>DAIOVR010000195.1:0-3816 GCA_036758905.1 Beijerinckiaceae bacterium
ACCGTGCAAAGACAACCCAATCCGACATTCCGCGCATCGCCAAGACCAAGCGCCTGAGGGCCAAGCATCTAGGCGCCCGCTCTTCAGCTTACCGGCCCATTCCTGGAGCCAAGTCATCGCCTTGGAAGCGGAAGATGGATGGGAGTGTGGTTAGGCGATATTCAAATCCACCGCGCTAATTCAACAATTTCGCTAAAAATTTATAGACAAGCAAAACTAACTTTGCTAAGTTACATGTAACCAAGGGAAGGGGAGAAAGACATGACGTCTATCTCTGAATTAAAGCCAAAGCCTTCACGCATCAAAGTTGCTGAATATCGGGCAAGACTTCGAGCTCAGGGCCTGCGTCCAATCCAGATCTGGGTTCCAGACATTACGGCGCCCTCGTTCAAGTCTGAGGCGCGCCGACAGTCAGCGGAAGTGGCTGCCAGTCGCCACGCTCAAACCGATCAGGACTTTATTGATGCGGCGTCTGACTGGGCGTCAGAATGAAGCGTGGAGAGGTCTGGACCGTCTCCGGTGGCAAGGATTACGTCGGCAAGCCGCGTCCGGCCGTCATTATTCAAGACAATAATTTTACTTCCACTGACTCGATCACGATTTGTGCATTCACAACCGATGACACCGATGCACCCTTACTCCGACTATTGATCGAGGCTAATCCCCAAAACGGCCTTAAATCCGACAGTCGATTGATGGTAGATAAAATTACGACCGTCCCCAAATCAAAAATTGGCAGCCTTCTCGGCAAATTAAACGACGAGGATATGGTCAAGCTTAACCAAGCCATTTTCGTCTTTCTTGGCCTCGCTATTTCGCCACGCGAAAAGAAAATATCCAAATTTAGCAAAATTCGCACTTAGATTTGAGTGAAGTAGATGTCGTCCTTTTAAAATAGATCAACGCCGAGCGTCTGGTGACAAGGCCGTCCGCTTATGTGTGCCGGGTCCGTATCTTCATGGTCCTCCCTCATCTGACGAAGGATCGCGTCCCGTTTCCGGAAGCTGCCGCCGCCCACCCCGCGGAAGCAGAAATTGGACGGGACGGCAGTGAGTCGGACTATGATCAATAAGTTTTTAAGGGGCTGTCTGGAAAGTCCTCGGCTGGACAAACGAACCCGACAATCTTCAAATACTCTGCCGGCCCTGCCACTTTTCAAAAACAACCCAATCCGACATTCCGCGCATCGCCAAGACCAAGCGGCTTAAGGCCAAGCACCTTGGCGCCCGCTCTTCAGCTTACCGGCCCATTCCCGGAAGCAAGTGCTCCCCATGGAAACGCAAAATGGATGGAAGTGTCGTGAGGCGAGGGTGATGCCGGCAGGTGTGTAAAATTTTGCGTATCAAACTGGGGACAACCTAAACAGGTTTTTACGAATTTCCTTTGCCAAGACTCACGAGTGATATTATACGTCGGCGTTGCGGAGAGAGACTTTTTAAATGCCTCTCTGCGTCCGGAAGCATAGCCTTACGGTCCGTTCGCGGGGGAGCTAGTCAAGCTTTACCACCGTCGAAAGGACATCCATATGCCTGCCTCTGCTTCCAAGTCTAACTCTAAAAATACCAACTCAATCAACAAACTTACCGCCGTATTGGGTAAGCCAAACTTGTTGCCGAATGAGGATTTGGTCGCTTATGAACAATTGGCGGCTCAATTTCGGGACGCCGTCCAACCGGCGGACATTATCGAAGAAATTCTTGTCCGTGACGCCATCGACCTGACCTGGGAAATCCATCGCCTCAAAGACTTCAAGCGGCAATTGCTCCAATCCGAACGTGAAGCCTCGTTGGAAAAAATACTGAATAATCTTCTGGGTCACGACGGCTACAAAAAGGAAATCTTAGAAAATTGGAAAACGGGTGAAAAGGAAGCCGTAAAAGTAGTAAACCGCTTCTTGCGCGAGAAGGATCTCGACCCCTCTGCCATTGACGCCGTTAGCTTTCGCTCGCAACTCGATGATATGGAGCGTTTTGATCGCCTGATCATGCAGCAGGAAGCCCGCCGCGTGGCTCACCTTCGGGAGGTCGACCGCCATCGGTTGGCGTTGGGCACTATCTTGCGCGATACCGTCGCCTCCATCGACGACGGAAAGACAATTGAGCATGAGCCAAAAAAGTGAGGCCCACGCCTATGTCAGCCAGGAAACGCGTCAGTCCAAAAGAACGCCGCGCCATCAATCGGGAAAATGGAAGAAAGAGCAGGGGGCCGAAGACCGGCCTTGGACGTTCTCGCTCGTCGCAGAATGCCCGACGTCACGGCCTTTCCATTGCCGTCTCACACGACCCCGTTTTAAGTCCCGCCATTGAAGATTTGGCGTCCCTGATTGCGGGTGATGGAGCCGATAAAACTCGATTGGGTATCAGCAGGCAGTTAGCTGAAGCACAACTAGATTTATTGAGGATCCGAGAAGCAAGGGCCGGTATCTGGGCTGACGAAAGCTTGCGAAGGGTAATTCCGACGGTAAAAAAGTTCAGAGATCTCTCACGGTTGTACAAGTCGCTCATCACCCATGCCAGGCCTGACGATGACTTGGTCTATATTGTGGAACAATGTGACAAGGCAGTCGAGGCCCTCAGCAACCAGTTTCTACCACCCGAGCGGGGCCTTCGCCTCATCATAGGCAGGCTGGATGCCCTTGAGCGTTACGAGAGGCGTGCCCTCTCCAGACGCAACAAAGCCCTTCGTGACCTCGCCGATTATGACGAGCAAAGAGCCCTGGGATTACCTTGGCACTAGGGTGCCCGTTCCCCCGAGAGCAAACGGATCAATCATTGAGATTGTACGGACATTGTCCGTATGATAATGTATAATCCCAAAGGAGGTTGCAATGACCACTCATGAAGCCAGATCCGAACGGATTGAGATCAGAACGACGCCAAGCAACAAGGCTTTGCTGCTTCGTGCGGCGACGTCGTCCCAAAAGAACGTGACCGAGTTTCTGCTCGAGGCAGGCTTGCATGCGGCCGAGGAGGCCTTGGTCGACCGCAGCCTTTTCCTGCTTGATGACGCGCAATGGGCGGCCTTTCAGTCTGTCCTGGATCGTCCGGTTACGATCAAGCCTCGCTTGGCGGGCTTGTTGCGCGAGAAGAGTGTGCTTGAGTGACAAAACCCGACCAAACGCTCGGTTCGATTGAAAATCTTTCGCCACGGCATTTTCTCGACGAATTTGACAGTGGCAAACGGCCACTCGACCAGTTTCTGAAACGGTTCGCGTTGGTAAACCAGAAGGCAGGCAGCACGAAAACCTATGTCGTTTGTAGGGGCCCCGAAAAGGTTGTGGGGTATTACAGCCTGTGTGTCGGCGCCGTCGCTTGCGCCGATACCCCCCATCGCGTCAGGAAGGGCCTCGCCAACCATCCAGTTCCCGTCATGTTACTGGCCCGCCTTGCAATCGACCGCAACGAGCAGGGGAGAGGGCTTGGCCGGGCTCTCCTCAAAGATGCCCTCCTTCGAACTGTCCAGGCCGCCGATATTGCCGGCATTCGCGCCCTGCTGGTCCACGCCAAGGATGAAGAGGCCAGGCAGTGGTATTTAAGCCTGGATTTTGAGGCAAGCCCGACCGACCCCTATCATTTATTCCTGCTGATGAAGGATGTGCGGGCTATTTTGAATCCATGAACCCTGCGGAGATCTGCCTGGTTTTACTCGTCAACGTTGATTGAAAAATTATAGCCCAAGGATAATGGTTTTATCAGACGGCCTACCGAAGATCTTTAAGGTCTAAACGTCCTCGACACGTAAGCTGAGGCTCCCCATGGCCCTTCTCGTCATGATCAATGAGGGACATTGAATTACCGCCGCTGAAATAAAAATACG
>DAIOVR010000196.1:0-3693 GCA_036758905.1 Beijerinckiaceae bacterium
CGAAAGCTGCTTGCCGAGGCTTGCCAACTGCTCCATCGCGGCCGGACGGCGCGTGTCGAGCGAGGCCATCAACACCTTGCGCTTCATGCGGTCGGTGAGGCGGCGGGCGATTTTACCCGTTGAGGTGGTTTTACCCGAACCCTGCAAGCCGACCATCAAAATGGCCACAGGCGGCACGGCCTCAAGATCAATGGGCGAGGCTTCCGAGCCTAGCGTATCAACCAGAACATCATTGACGATCTTGATGACCATCTGGCCCGGCGAAACCGAGCGCACGACTTCTTGGCCCACGGCGCGTTCGCGCACCTTCTCGGTGAAGCTGCGCACCACATCGAGCGCGACGTCGGCCTCGATCAGCGCACGGCGCACTTCACGCAACGCGAGATTCACGTCCTCCTCGCTCAGCGCGCCACGGCGCGTAAGCGCGTTCAGAATGCCGGAGAGCTTGTCGCTCAGACTTTCGAACATCGAAGACCTTCCTTACTTGCGCATGCTTTTCGCGAAAAACCGGTAACCCCTTTTTCGCCCGCATGCGTGACGAAAAACGGCCCAAAGCCAAACGCGCCCGAGGGCGCAACGCGCTGTCGGACGTGGACCTCCAACCTCTCGGGTTGGGCGGTGGCTCAAGGACGTAACCGTCGATGAATGGGCGGGATGTAGGGGAAAGGGCGGAAAGAGTCAAGGAATTGGCGTATCTCGTCCTTTCCTAACGTTATAGCTCCCTTCGCCACGACATCGTTATTGACACGATCAAGGGCATTATCTTTACTATGCCCTAAGGTTAAGGCATTAAAATGCAATCGGGATCGGGGGGAATACAATGGCGGGGCGCATTGAAACGCAAACCATGACGATGGCCCAGCGGATCAAGGCCATCCTGATCGGTTCCGCTGGCAATCTTGTCGAGTGGTACGATTTTTACGCCTACGCCGCCTTTGCGCTTTATTTTGCTCCGGCCTTTTTCCCCAACGAGGATCCGGTCGTCCAACAGCTCAATGCCTCGATTCTTTTTGCGGTTACTTTTCTCGCAAGGCCATTGGGCGGGTGGTTGTTTGGCTGGCTCGCCGACCGCTATGGGCGGCGACTGTCTTTGATGCTTTCCGTGGGACTGATGTGTTTCGGCTCGCTGATGATCGCAGCAACGCCGGTTTATGCCGAGATTGGTATCTGGGCGTCGATTATTCTCGCTGCAGCCAGAATTTTACAAGGCTTGAGCTTGGGTGGCGAATATGGCGCCAGCGCCGCTTATCTCACCGAAATGGCGGATGAAAAGAATCGCGGCTTCTATTCGAGCTTTCAATATGTGACGTTGATTGGCGGCCAACTCTGTGCCCTGTTGGTATTACTCGTATTGCAAAACCTGCTGGGCTTTACGGCGGCCGATTTGAAAGCGGGCGGTTGGCGTATCCCGTTTGTGATCGGTGCTTTGCTGGCGGTCTTCACGCTTTTCATGCGGCGGCGTCTTCCAGAGACGGAGCCTTACCGTGCGGCCTCGCAATCGGCGACGGCCAAACCATCGCTTCGGGCGCTAATTTTGAAACATCCACGTGAAACCTTGCTTGTCATCGGGTTGACGGCGGGCGGCACGGCGGCCTTCTACACGTATACGACGTATATGCAGAAATTCTTGAAACTCTCGGTCAAGCTGACCGATGGCGAGACAACGTTTGTCGCGTTCTGCTCCTTGGTCTTCGCGATGATCTTGCAACCAATCTATGGCGCCCTTTCAGACCGGATCGGTCGCAAATGGCTGTTGATCGGCTTTGGCGTTGCAGGTGTCATCTTCACCGTTCCGTTGCTCACGACCTTGCAACAGGTGCACGGTGTCTGGCCCGCACTACTCCTGATATGCGCGGCATGGCTTATTGTCTCGGGCTATACTTCGATCAATGCGGTGGTGAAGGCGGAATTGTTCCCCACCAAAGTGCGCGCGCTTGGCGTTGCGGTTCCTTATGCGTTGACGGTGTCGATTTTCGGTGGCACCGCAGAGCCAATCGCGCTTTATTTCAAACAGGCCGGCGTCGAGAGCTATTTTTATTATTACCTAACGGCCGTGATCGGCTGCTCTTTGCTTGTTTATGGTTTGATGCGGGACACCAAAAAACATTCGGCGATGGATCGGGTGGCGTGAGAGCGTCTACGATGAGGGAGTGGTCTCAACCGTCAATTTCAATCCCAGCGCCGTCGTCACTTTGAGAACGGTTGATAATTCCGGATTACCATTAATTGACAAGGCTCTGTAAAGCGCCTCGCGGGATAAATCGGCGTCGCGCGCGAGTTTGGTCATGCCTTGTGCCCGTGCGACGACACCTAGTGCGTCGGCAATGAAACCAACATCGCCCGTTTCGAAGGCTTCATTTAAATAAACAGCTCTCGCCTCGTCACTGTCGAGATAGGTAGCCGGATCAAAGGCTTTTGTTTTGAGGGTCACGACTTGAATTCCTTTGCTAGCGTGCGGGCGCGGTGGATATCCTTATCTTGTGTTGATTTATCACCACCGCCTAAAAGCAGCACAAAATCAGCACCTTTTTGCATGAAATAAACCCGATAGCCGGGCCCATAATGAATTCTCATCTCGCTTAACCCATCCCCAATTGGAGCCACATCACCAGGATTGCCAAAGGCCAATCTTCTAATTCGACTGGCAATTTTCGCTTTCGCTATAGGGTCACGTAACGCGCCCAACCAGCGAGAGAAGGCTGATGTCTCTTCAATAGTGATCATGAAATGTAACTTATAAGCTACAAATTGCAAGGACTTTCATGATACGGATATGCAGACATGATATCGACCTGTCGGATGAGACAGGACTACTTTATCGCTGCAAGGGATACGCTCAGCGATAGAGAATGGCAGGCAACGGAGGTCGCCTGCCACTCAATCTAATTCTTAATTCAGCTTCGCACCCTTTGGCGCGCGCTCAAGTGCTACGCCGTGCTCGCCGATAATGAGCCCCAATGGCCCGGCATCGACCGGAACATGATCGCCATCTTTCACCGCACCGGAGAGAATAAGCTCGGCCAAAGCATCTTGCACATTCTTCTGGATCACGCGTTTCAAAGGACGTGCGCCATAGGCTGAATCATAGCCCTTTTCGGCAAGCCATTCGCGCGCTTCGGGCTTCAATTCGATCACGATCTTGCGGTCGGCGAGCAATTGATCGAGCCGCTTCATTTGAATATCGACAATCGCGCCCATCTGATCGCGCTTCAAGCGGTGGAACAGGATGATTTCATCGATACGGTTCAAGAACTCGGGGCGGAAATGCGAGCGCACCACGCCCATGACTTCTTCGCGCACTTCTTCGGAATCTTGCCCTTCGCTTTGCTGCACGAGATATTCCGCGCCCAAATTCGAGGTCATGATGATGAGCGTGTTGCGGAAATCAACCGCGCGGCCTTGGCCATCGGTCAGGCGTCCATCGTCGAGCACTTGCAGAAGCACGTTGAACACATCCGGATGCGCCTTTTCGATCTCGTCGAACAGGATCACCTGATAGGGCCTGCGCCGCACCGCTTCCGTCAGCGCGCCGCCTTCCTCATAGCCGACATAGCCGGGAGGGGCGCCGATCAGCCGCGCGACCGAGTGTTTCTCCATATATTCGGACATGTCGATGCGCACCATCGCGGTTTCATCGTCAAACATGTAAGACGCAAGCGCCTTGGTGAGCTCGGTTTTACCGACGCCTGTAGG
>DAIOVR010000197.1:0-3686 GCA_036758905.1 Beijerinckiaceae bacterium
ATTGTTAAACAACGACTATCTTTTCAAAGATCTTTCTAATCTTTTCCTGTATCTGCTTGAGATGGCTATCAAGCAAGCGAAAGTCAGGCAGTCCAATGATTGCTGCTAACCGTTTGAGAAAAGAACGGTCGGCGGTCGACGGATTAAATTCACCAACGATCATAGCACGCTGCCACTGCATTAAATCGCGCATAAGACCATAGCCTTCCAGAAGACAAGCGGCATCATCGATAGCAATGAGGCCTTCCTCACGAGCGGCTATCAATATGTCAGCGGTATTGTATTGCTTGAGGGATGCCATGGAATTGGCATGTCTAAGCACGAATGATTGGGCAATAAATTCGATGTCCATAAGGCCGCCTCGCGCGAGCTTTAAATCCCAAGGATCCGTGTCACCCTTTTCTTTCGCAATCAAATTACGCATTTCAATGACATCTAGCATCAAGCGTTTTGGATTTCGCTTCATTGAGATAATGCTTTGGAGATCGCGGCCAACGATAGCCATGAACTCTTTTTGTCCTGCCACCGGCCTCGCGCGAACCAAGGCAAGGTGTTCCCAGGTTTCGGCATCGACACCTGTATGATAGTCGAGAAAGCCACGATATTGCGTCGCTGCGGGACCTTTATTACCAGAGGGCCTCAGCCTCATATCAACGGCGTATAACGTACCCTGACGGGTAGGGACGGTAAGAGCGCTTATCAATCTGTTTGTTAGACGCCCATAATAGACAACAGGGTCAAGCGGTCGTGTACCATCGCTATCACCACTTGATACATCGAAATCATACAGAACGATCAAATCAAGATCCGAGGTCGCCGTCATCTCACGCGACCCTAACCGTCCCATTCCTAGAACAGCAATTTTTCCACCCTTAACTTTACCATGATCGCGCACAAAACGTGTTTCGACTTCGATCAAAGTCAGCCGAATGATCGCCTCAGCAATAGCCGAATAGGCCTCGCCTGCCATGGCAGGTGAAATAACACCTGAAAGCATCCTTACGCCAACCAGAAACATTTCATGCTGACCCGTTTCGCGAAGTCGATCAAGGAAGTCTTCAATGAGTTCGTGGCTTCCGATAGCCGCCGAAATCCGTTCAATTAAATCATCTAATCGCGGCGTTGGCTCTACAAAGGCAGGATCAATAATCGCGTCCAAGAGATGCGGTCGATGCGAAACGATATCGGCAAGTCGAGGAGCGGAACCTAAAATATCGGCAAAGAGCGCAAGAATTGGACGATGTTCACGTAAGATCGAAAAAAGTTCAACAGCGGCAGGCATACCGCCAAGCACTCGATCAAAAGTATTGAGTGCGCCATCAGGATCGGCACTCTCGCCAAACGACTTTAGCATTGAAGGAACAAGTTCGGTCAAAACCTCTCGAGCTCGCGGACTTGTAACCGCGCTTCGTCGACCAAAATGCCAACCGCGAACAATTTCTGTTGCTTTTTCGGGTTCCGAAAAGCCCATTCGGCGAAGCGTATCGATCGTATCTGGGTCGTCGACGGTGCCTGTGAAAACAAGACTGCCTTCCCCGACAGCAAGATTTGCACCCTCCTCAAACAGTCGGGAATAATGGCGCTCCACCCGCTTCGCGTTTGCAATAAGCGCTTTTGAAAATGCTGCCACTCCGTTAAAGCCATAAAAACGCGCGAAGCGATTTAATTCATCATCATCGGAAGGAAGTCGCTGCGTTTGCTCATCTGCGATCATCTGAAGACGATGTTCCACTTCCCGCAAAAAGCGGTAGGCGACGGAAAGATCATCACGTGCTTCGGTCGAGATCCAACCGTCAGAACAAAGAGCTTGCAACATGCTCAGCGTCTCTGGCCCACGTAATGCTGTACGGCGGCCGCCAAATACCAATTGTTGCGTCTGAACAAAAAACTCAATTTCTCTAATGCCACCGCGACCTAATTTAATATCATGCCCAGCAACGGCAATCGCCTCATGACCCCTTACCGCATGGATCTGCCGCTTCATCGCATGAATATCTGCGATGGCTGCGAAATCGAAATATTTCCGCCATATAAAGGGCGCTAAATCGGCTAAGAACAATTCGCCTATCGCTTTATCGCCGGCGGCAGGCCGCGCCTTAATCATTGCGGCGCGCTCCCAATTTTGACCTACGCTTTCATAATAAGCAAAAGCCGAATGAACGGATATCGCAATAGGCGTTGATGCAGGGTCTGGCCGCAATCGCAGGTCAACCCGAAACACATAGCCATCCGGCGTATGTTGATCAACAATTCTAACGATTGACTTTGCTACCCTCACAAAAAATGGAGCAAACTCGACACCCGGGGTAAGACGAGCACGCTCAGGGTCATACAGCATCACGATATCAATATCAGATGAGTAATTGAGCTCTTTTGAACCGTGCTTTCCTAAAGCTAGAATAACAAGACCGCATTCTTCTTCAATTCCATCAGATAGTGTTATTTTATCAAGAGAAGCTTCCATCTGAAGTGAAAATTTCAAGGCGGCTTTTAATGCGGCATCTGCGAGCTGACTTAGAGCTTGCGTTACCTGCCCAAGGCTCCAAGCTCCGCCAATGTCCGCTAACGCGATTAATAAAGCCGCTTCCTGCTTCACGCGCCTCAAGCAGCGCATTAAGCCCGCCTCATTATCCAAAAATTTGATCGGCGCTTCGATACATGTATCAATAAGATGATCAAATAGTTCATCCGGTGGCGAATTCAAAATTCGTAAGAGACGCTGCACATCAGTGCGTGCCAATTTCCAAAGATAAGGAGAGTGAGAAGCAATCCCCATCAACAGATCATGTGCTTTAGGAAATGCTTCTAATAATAACGCTAACTCATCCAAAGCAGGGTCAATGTGATCAACTCTTTCAAATAGGCTTAAAAATCGAATTCGTGTTTTTTTTGTATCCGATATCTGTGGCGCCTTTGTCAGAAGGCTAATGAGAGCCTGTTTTTTCATGGCGCACTCGGAACAGAGATAATTGCCTTTAGACCTGGCCTATTGTCTTCGAGTTTAAGTATTCCGCCATGAAGTCGCGCAACAGCGGCTACGAGTGAGAGCCCAAGCCCTGATCCTGCGCGGGTACGTGAGCTTTCTAATCGCACGAACCGTTCCAAAACCCTCTCAATATCCGCTTCAGGAATTCCGGGCCCACGATCAGCAACACACAGCAATACTTTATTTTCTTCTTTTCTAATTGATACAATAACGGAGTGATCAGTCCCCTGGAAATCCGTTCCGGATGAATATTTGATCGCATTATCAATAAGGTTAGCCAAAGCTTGGCCAATGAGTTCACGCGAGGCGTGAATTGGAACCATTTCAGCGGCCTCAAATTCAAGGTGAATTCCTACCTCTTCGGCGAAAGGTTCGTAGAGTTCAACAACATCCCGAGCAATCTCGCTTGCGTCTTCAATGTTCATTCCTTCTAAAACATTGCCGGCTTCGGCCCTTGCGATCATCAGAAGTGCATTAAAAATCTTGATAAGATTGTCGGCCTCTTCAATCGTATGTTCTAATGCATCACGATAAGAAGTAGACGAATTACCAACGCGCAATGCTTCTTCTGCGCTGTTTCTTAGCCGTGTTAAAGGGGTCTTTAAATCATGCGCAATATTGTCTGAGACCTCTCGCAATCCTGACATCAATTCGCCAATGCGATCAAGCATCGCGTTTAAACTTTGCGCCAATCGATCAA
>DAIOVR010000198.1:0-3666 GCA_036758905.1 Beijerinckiaceae bacterium
ACCGAGGCATAATGCGCCATCGTGCCATGGCGATCGAGATGGTCGGGGGTCAGATTAAGCAATACGCCAATGGTCGGTTTAAGCGATGGTGCCAAATCAATTTGATAACTCGAACATTCAATCACATGCACGCGATCATTCGATGGCGGGTCGAGCGCCAGAATAGCCGTTCCAATATTTCCCCCCATAGCAACGTCGCGTCCGGCCACACGCAGCAGATGCGCGATCAACGCCGTCGTGGTTGATTTACCATTGGTGCCCGTAATGGCGATAAAGGGCGCTAAAGGTGCATGCGCTAAGCGCTCGCGACAGAACAGTTCAACATCACCTATAATCTCGATAGAGGCTGCCCTTGCCTTTTCAACCGTCCAATGCGGTTTAGGATGGGTGAGCGGTACACCGGGCGAAAGCACAAGCGCCGCATAGCGCGAAAAATCGGCCTTTGATAAATCAACAAGCGTGATCTCCGCTTCGCTTGCGATGTGACGCGAAGCCTCGGAATCGTCCCACGCCTCAACCTGCGCGCCACCTGCGATCAAGGCCTGCGCGGTTACAATCCCTGATCCGCCAAGACCAAAGACAGCAACGCGTTTATCAGCGAAGGTTGAAACAGGCGTCATGAGATTAGCGAAGCTTCAAGGTTGAAAGGCCAATCAAGGCCAGAATGACCGAGATAATCCAAAAGCGAATAACAATTTGCGGCTCTTTCCATCCCAATTTTTCAAAGTGATGATGAATAGGCGCCATAAGGAAAATACGCTTACCTGTCAGTTTGAAAGAAGCCACTTGAATGATGACCGAAACGGCTTCAAGCACGAAGAGGCCACCGACAATGCCAAGTACAATTTCATGTTTGGTAGCAACAGCGATGGTACCGAGCAGACCGCCTAAGGCGAGCGAACCCGTGTCCCCCATGAAGATTTGCGCCGGAGGCGCATTGAACCACAAAAAGCCAAGTCCGGCGCCTATTAAAGCACCGCATACCACGGCGAGCTCGCCCGTTCCTGGCGTGAAGTGGATTTGCAAATAATTGGCAAAAATCGCGTTACCGGCTAGATAGGCAATAAAGCCAAACGTAGCTGCGGCAATCATCACCGGAACAATCGCCAAGCCATCAAGCCCATCGGTTAAGTTCACGGCATTTCCGGCGGCAACAATGATGAAGGCGCCAAAGGCCAAAAAGAAAAAGCCTAAATCAAAAACGATTTCCTTAAAAAACGGAACGGTTAATGAAGTCGAGAGCTTTCCAACGCCAATATTCGACATCACATAACAGGCAATAAGGGCAATCAAAGCTTCGATTAGAAGCCGCATACGGCCTGAAAGCCCGGCATGTGATTGCTTGGTTACTTTGAGATAGTCATCGTAAAACCCAATCGCCCCGAAACTAATGGTCACGCCGAGAACAACCCAAATATAAATGTTACGCGGGTTGCACCATAGCAAGGTGGCAACGAGAACGCCTGATAAAATCATCAAGCCGCCCATTGTGGGCGTCCCCTTCTTCGTCAGAAGATGAGAGGCTGGCCCATCTTCCCGAATAGGTTGACCTTTACCCTGCCTCACACGAAGGCTCGCGATAATCGTTGGACCAAAGAAGAATACGAAAAACAAGGAGGTAACCGTTGCACCAACGGTCCGAAACGTAATGTAGCGGAAGACGTTTAAGACGCTAAGAAAACCGCTATATTCAGCAAGCAAAGTGAGCATTATCGATTTCCTTTAGCGAAATGATTTTTAAGCGCTGCAACCAGCGGCCCCATTCGACTTCCAAGCGAGCCTTTAATCATAACCGTATCGCCCGGGCGAATAGCCTCGAGGAGAAGCGGCTCCAATGCACTCGAATCCGGCGCATAAGCACCGCGCATAGAAGAAGGCGTCTCGTTCCAGAGTGACTCCATAAATGGGCCACATGCAAAAAGGAGATCAACACGATGCGTCGAAAGATCGGGTGCTAGGCCAGCGTGAAGCATAGCGCTTTGTTCGCCCAATTCGCGCATGTCACCCAACACCGCAATGCGGCGTCCATTATGACGAGTAGGCGTAGAGGCGAGCACCGCAAGAGCGGCTCTCACAGCCGCTGGATTAGCGTTATAACTTTCATCCAACACGCAAATTTGGTTATCGCCTTCACCGAGCATGACTCTCGCGCCGCGTCCAGAAGGCGGCGTTACATCTTTCATCGAGGTGAGAACGACGTCGAGATCGGTACCAAGCGCTTCCGTCACGCCCAAAATGCCAAGGCTATTCATGGCCACATGTCGTCCGGGACTGCCCAAGCGATAGGTTTTCCGGCTACCAAAAAAATCGACCGTCACATCTGATGCATCGGGCGAAAGCGATATATCGAGCAACCGTATATCGGCCTCGCGATGCGAACCAAAGCTAACAATGCGCGCAGCAGGTGACGCTTGAGCCGCCAATCGCATCCGCTCGTAATGCGGGTTATCGCGATTAATCACGGCAACACCATCCGGCATGAGGCCTGAAAAAATTTCAGCCTTTGCATCGGCAATGGCTTCGACATTGGCGAAGAATTCGAGATGCACCGCCTCAACCGTTGTGATCAACGCCACATGCGGCTTGACCATTTTAGTGAGAGGCTCGATTTCACCCGCATGGTTCATGCCGATTTCGAACACACCATAATGCGCGCTCTCTGCCATTCGTGCCAAGGTCAGCGGAACACCGAAATGATTATTATAAGAAGCAACCGACGCATGTGTTTCGGCCTGCGCCGACAAGAGCGTTTTAAGCGCTTCCTTCGTACCCGTTTTCCCGACAGAGCCGGTAACCGCAGCAATACGGGCACGAGAACGCGCGCGTGCCGCGTTTCCAATATGACGCAATCCATCGAGAACATCGGGGACGGCGATTAACGCACCAGCATCTGAAAATTCTGTCGCTCGCTTATCCGAAAC
Organism: Beijerinckiaceae bacterium; assembly: GCA_036758905.1. GTDB lineage: Bacteria > Pseudomonadota > Alphaproteobacteria > Rhizobiales > Beijerinckiaceae > CAIUPE01. Next base: position 2,922 of record DAIOVR010000198.1, read on the forward strand.
CAATGTGGCCGAAGCCCCCTTTTCAAAGGCCAAGCGGATGAACTCGTGCCCGTCACGGCTTTCGCCCTCAAGCGCTACAAACAAATCGCCTTGGTTGATGGTGCGCGTATCAATCGAAACACCCGTCACAGCCCCAATCGTGCCGTAAATTTTTCCATGGGTTGCAGATTGCAACGATGCCTCAGTCCATAAAGAAGCACTCACGGCCGCATCTCCTTAAGGATGGATTGAACGGCCGCGTGATCGGAAAAGGGCAAGGTTGTTTGTCCGATCCTTTGACCCGTCTCATGGCCTTTGCCTGCGATCAACAACACATCACCCGCCCGTAACATCTCTACACCTGCTTTAATCGCCGCGAATCGGTCGCCAATGTCGCTCGCAGCGGGGCAAGCTGCAAGGATAGACTGACGAATCGAAGCAGGATCTTCGGAACGTGGATTATCATCGGTTATGATAATTTCATCCGCCAATCGCCGCGCAATCTCGCCCATAATCGGCCGTTTAGCCCGATCGCGATCGCCTCCGCAGCCAAAAACACAAATCAACCGACCTGACGCAAAAGGACGAAGCGCGATCAAGGCCTGTTCTAACGCTTCAGGTTTATGCGCGTAATCGACAAGGATAAGCGCATTATTTATCTCAGCAACGCGCTCAAGACGTCCCTTGACGCCACGCAAATGCCGAAGGGCTTCAAAAACATCATCGGCCTTTTCACCGACAGCCAAAGCAAGCCCCGCCGCAACCA
>DAIOVR010000199.1:0-3656 GCA_036758905.1 Beijerinckiaceae bacterium
GAAGCTCTACGAGCCGATCATCCGCAACGCCGCAGGCCTTGGCACGGCGTCAAGTGAGCCTGATCCGGATCATTACTCAACCCGCTTTGCCCATTGCGATGTGCTGGTCATCGGCTCCGGTCCTGCAGGCCTTTCCGCTGCCCTATCGGCAGCCCGCAGCGGTGCGCGCGTGATCCTCTGCGACGAGCAATCCGAATTTGGCGGCTCACTTCTCTCCGAGCTGCACGCGACTGTTGACAGCAAGCCCGCCGCCCAATGGGTTGAGGAAGCGATTGCTGAATTAAAAGGCCTTTCCGGCACGGTAACCCTTCTGCCGCGCACGCAAGCCTTCGGCTATTTTGCACAAAATTTTATTGGCCTCGTCGAGCGTGTAACCGATCATCTCGCCAAGCCTGATCCGAAATTGCCGCGCGACCGCCTCTGGCAGGTGCGTGCGAAGGAGGTCGTGATTGCGGCGGGTGCCCATGAACGCCCGATGGTATTCCCCGATAATGATCGCCCCGGCATTATGCTGGCCGATGCCGCGCGTATCTATGCCAACCGCTATGGCGTTCGTCCAGGTGGCCGCGCCGTTGTCGCAACCGCGCATGACAGCGCCTATCAAGCAGCGCTTGATTTGAAGGCTGCGGGTGTTTCGATCGAACTGATTGCCGATCTTCGCAAAGAAGCCAATGGCCCGCTGCCCATGGCGGCGCGTGCGGCTGGTATTCGCGTTGAAACCGGAATGGCGATCACGGGATCAACCGGACATTTACGCGTCAATGCGGCGCTCGTCAGCAAGCTCGGCACCGACGGCGAAGACGCGATCCCATGCGATCTCATCTTGATGTGCGGCGGCTGGACGCCTTCTGTGCATCTGTTCTCGCAGTCGCGTGGCAAATTGAAATTTGACGAAGCGCGGCAGGTTTTCATCCCCGGCGAGTCCGTTCAGGCCGAGCGTTCAGCAGGGGCGTGCAAGGGCTCCGAAACGCTGGCCCAAGCCTTTGAAGATGGCTTTGCAGCCGGTCTCGATGCCGCAGGCAAAGCCGGATTTGCCAAGGGCACCGCAACCAAAGTGAAGCTCGCAGGCGTGCTCGACGCGCATGGCGGGTTCTTGGGCGCCGTTCCGCATCCGCATGATGCAGGACGCGTCAAAGCTTTTGTCGATTACCAGAACGATGTGACGGCTAAGGACATCAAGCTCGCCACCCGTGAAGGTATGCGGTCGATCGAACACGTCAAGCGCTACACTACCACAGGCATGGCGACCGATCAGGGCAAATTGTCCAATATGAACGCTTTGGCGATAGCGTCAGAAGCCCTCGGCAAGCCGATCCCTGCGGTGGGCCTCACCACCTTCCGCCAGCCTTACACGCCGATCAGCTTCGGCGCGATGGCCAATCATTCTCGCGGTGATTTGTTTGATCCTGTGCGCAAGACAGCGACGCATGCTTGGGCGGAAGCTCAAGGTGCCGTCTTTGAAGATGTAGGTCTGTGGAAACGCGCTTGGTATTTCCCGAAAGCGGGCGAAGATATGCACGCCGCCGTGTTGCGCGAATGCAAGACGGTGCGCGACTCCGCTGGCCTGTTCGATGCCTCGACGCTCGGCAAGATTGAAGTCGTCGGCCCAGATGCTGCCGAGTTCATGAACATCCTTTACACGAATCCTTGGTCAAAGCTCGAAGTGGGCCGTTGCCGCTATGGCTTGATGCTCAACGAAGCGGGCTTTGTGATGGATGACGGCGTGGTCGGTCGCATCGCGGAAGATCGCTTCCATGTCACAACAACAACGGGCGGCGCGCCGCGCGTGTTGAACCATATGGAAGATTATCTCCAGACCGAATTCCCGAACCTCAAGGTCGCTCTGACGTCGACGACAGAGCAATATTCGGTTGTAGCCGTACAAGGCCCGAATGCGCGCAAGATCATCGCGCCTTTGATCGAAAGCATCGATATCTCTAACGAAGCCATGCCGCATATGAGCGTGCGCTTGGGCAAGATTTGTGGTGTGCCAACCCGCCTCTTCCGCATGAGCTTTACGGGCGAACTCGGCTTCGAAGTCAACGTGCCAGCCGATTACGGCCAAGCGATCTGGGAAGCCATCTGGGCAGAAGCACAGAAATACGAGGCTTGCGCCTATGGCACCGAAACGATGCACGTTCTACGCGCCGAGAAGGGCTATATCATTGTCGGCCAGGAAACCGATGGCACGGTCACGCCAAACGATCTCGGGCTTGATTGGGCGATTGGTAAAGCGAAACCCGATTTCGTCGGCAAGCGCTCGCTGACGCGTCCGGATCTTGTGAAGGCGGATCGCAAGCAGTTGGTGGGGCTTCTCACCGTTGATCCGCAGAAGGTCTTGGAAGAAGGCGCGCAGATCACGCTGGTGGGTAATCCGTCCGCTGGCACTTCGGCGCTAGGCCATGTCACCTCGTCCTATCAAAGCGCCGTGCTTGGTCGCAGCTTCGCACTCGCGATTGTCTCGGCAGGCCGTGCACGCATGGGCGAAACGCTTTATGTGCCGATGCCCGATGGCCCGATTGCGGTCACGGTCACCGATCCGGTTTTCTATGACAAGGAAGGAGCCAAGCTCCATGTCTGATTCAAAAATCACCCGCCGCTCGGCCTTTGAAGGCTTGCACCCTATTCAGGTGGAAGGGGCCGTCACCGTTGCACCAACGCCTTACGCGACACGCTTCTCGTTTCGGGGCGACTCGAAAGCGGCAAGCGCTTGCTCCAAGGGTTTTGGTGTCATGTTGCCGAATGCTTTGCTGAAAGCCGAAAGCGACAATGGCCGCACGGCGATTTCGCTCGGTCCGGACGAGTGGTTGCTCATCGCGCCCGATGGCGAGGTTGAAGCGCTTGAAGCGGCAATCGAAAAAGCGCTCGACAAGCAGCACCATTCGCTGGTCGATATCAGCCACCGCAACACGGCGTTCACCGTGTCGGGTCCAAAGGCTGAAACGCTGTTAGCCAGCGGATGTTTGCTGGATCTGCACGTCTCCGTCTTTCCGGTAGGCATGGCAACGCGAACGATTTATTCGAAAGCGGATATCGTATTGTGGCGCACGGCGGCCGACACATTCCACGTCGAATTATGGCGCAGCTTCGTGCCATTTGTTTGGGGGTTATTGGAAGAGGCGGCGGAAGAGCTGTAACCTATATTCTGCCTTCTCCTCTTGCGGGAGAAGGTGGCCCGCAAAGCGGGTCGGATGAGGGGTCTACATCTGCCGCTCAACGGCTTGCCGAATGTCCTCTAAAACCCAAGGCAATCGGTCCAAGACATCGTCATTCCGATATCGCCGTTCCATAAATCCGTGCGACCGAATGATACGGCTTCGCAAAGCATCTTGATATTCCCGACCCTTATGAACAGGGCCGTCAAGTTCGATGGTCAGGCGTGCCTCAAGGCAGACAAAATCGACAATAAATTTATCAATTGGAAATTGACGCCGGAATTTTATTCCGCTCAACCGTCGGTCGCGCAATTCATGCCAAAGGGCTTTTTCGGCCACCGTAAGGTCTCGCCTTAACTGCCTTGAAATCGAGATCATTCGGTCGATCATAGACCGACATTAAAGAGCGTTTTTCAGCCAATTGAAGCAGCTAAAAGTTGTAAAGTGCTGACCCCTCATCCGACCCGCTTCGCGGGCCACCTTCTCCCGCAAGGGGAGAAG
>DAIOVR010000200.1:0-3646 GCA_036758905.1 Beijerinckiaceae bacterium
ACCTTTCTGCAGGATTGCGAGAAAGGACGCCGCTTTCTGCGACGTGGCCTTAAGCATGAAGATGAAAGGATGGTGCTAAAATAAGAACGTGGCGCGCTCAGATATCTTGGTTAATATCAGGCCAAATTTAAATTAGGGATTGAAAATAGCAATTATACAACTTGATTAAACTATATCGAAAATTTTAATTGTTCGATGTTGCAACGCAGGCGAGCGTTAACAAAATATTAACATGCGCTGAAATTAACCTTTTCTCTGCGTTGTAGGTGTCAACGGAACAGGCTGTTTCGATGCATCCAATTGTCGCGCATAGGCCCTTATCCGCAGGATAGCTTCATCAGGTGACTGGCTTATTTTTTGACCCGTATGGTCATCGATAACCTGCAGGACAAATTCACCCGTCGATTGATCGAGCGTTGTGCGGCGAGATGTTGGTGTTGCAGGGGGCGCTTCGCTCGTTTTTGTCGAAGCGCTCGCCGTATGTGTTACGGGTTGTGGTGGTTCAATTGCCTTGACAGGCTGAACCGCAGGTTCTCGTGGCGCCGGAACGGGTGCCGGGCTTTGTGATGTTGAACTGATGGCCATGACGATCTCCTTCTGGATGTCTGACCATCACATTAGCAAATATGATTTGAGAAATGCTTGCGGGATTTATGACAAGTTATTTTAAATTTAATCGATTAAAAGCGAACAGAAACCATCAAAGGTGGGGTTGCCCCTGTACCCTTCAGAGGGTCAACGCGGCCAGCTTTACCATAGGTTGATAAAGACCGCGTTGATGCAACTTCTTTGGCTACCCCGCGCAAGATATTCTCGGAAACGCTTGTAAGGGTTTGTAGAGCTTTTAAATTAGCTTCCAGTGACAACTGAAGCGCGCCTTGCCGCATCTTGATCCGTTCAAGGCCGTTTGGCTTATATCGCGCCAGGGAAATTAAATTATGACGAAAAACGAGATAGCATCGTTCATAAGAAGTCGCTTCCATGGTTTTGCGCTCATGCAATGCGAAGGCCTCGGAAAGTTTTGCCGTAGCCAGATAATCTGTTTCTTGTCGGATAACGGATTCGAGAGCATCCAAGCGTTGTTCCAGCATCGTGCAAAGTGCTTCTGCTTGCTCGGTTGATGTGATGGCTGGAAAATGGGGGGTAGCTGTCATGGCTTAGTTCCCTAATTGGCTTGTAGCCGAATGAGTTCGGAATACACTTGGGACGCAACGCCAACTCCACCTGACTGTGCTACGGATTTACCAAGCTCATCGGTGAGCAGAGAGCGCCAAGCATCACCGCCTGCGCCTTGTCCACCAAGTGGGCCATCACCTGATAATTGCTTTGTGATCTCTCCAAACATGGAGCCTAAAAACACCGATTCAAATTCTTGCGCAGTTGCCCATAGCTTTTTATTTTTTCCTATAGCGCCGTAATTTGCATGGGCATTGGCGATAGGGCTTGAGTGAAGAGAGGCTTGCTGCATCACATCACCACAATATCGGCTTGAAGCGCACCAGAGGTTTTGATCGCTTGCAAGATTGAGATAATATCGCGTGGGCCAATGCCCAAAGCATTTAACCCGTCGACGAGCTCTTTCAGCGTCACGCTTTCTTTGAGAACGGCAAGTTTATTGTTGGAACCTTGATCTACCTGAATGGTGGTGCGAGGCACAACCACGGTTTGTCCATTACTAAAGGCATCAGGCTGGCTGACAAGCGGTTGTTCAGAAACGGATATTGTTAAATTTCCTTGCGCGATGGCAACAGTAGAAACTCTTACGTCTTTTCCCATCACGATAACGCCAGAGCGTTCATCCACAACCACACGGGCAACTTGATCAGGATCGATCCGCAATTGCTCGATCTCGGTTAGCAACTGCACCATGTTGCCCTTGAAATTTTTGGGGATCGTGAGGTTCACTGTCGATGGATCGGTTGGCTCTGCAGAGTTAGCCGCCATATATTCATTAATGGCGCTGGCTATACGCTTGCCCGTGGTGAGATCGGGATTACGCAAAGCCAATTTGACCGATCTTGAATCCTTAAATTGAAATTCGATTTCCTGTTCGATCAAAGCACCATTGGCAATGCGACCGACGGTTGGTACGCCACGTGTCAATGTCGCTGCGGCGCCTTCTGCCTGAAACCCGGCAATAGCCACGGAGCCTTGGGCTACGGCATAGATTTCACCCGATGCACCCATGAGCGGGGTAACAAGCAGTGTGCCGCCTTGAAGGCTCTTGGCATCGCCTAAAGCCGAAACAGTGACATCGATACGTGATCCTCGACGACCAAAGGCGGGAAGGTCCGCCGTTACCATTACGGCTGCCACATTAGCGGTGCGTAAATTGGCGCCACGCGTGTTAACGCCTAAGCGCTCCAACATGGCTGTCAGGCTTTGTTTCGTGAAGGGAGCGTTGTTTAGTGTATCCCCCGAGCCGTTGAGACCAACGACCAAGCCATACCCGACGAGTTGGTTTTGTCGGACCCCCTCAATCGATGCTAGGTCTTTGATGCGCGATGTTTCTGCCATCGCTGTCAGGCCTGAAAGGCTGAGCGCCATAAGGATCAGTGCAATCGGTTTTAGAGCGCGCATCGGTCTCACATTCATTTTGGGCCTCACTCTTTTATTGACGTAGAGTAAGCGAAGACTATGCCACACGAAAAATCCTGATAACTCTCTGAAATAAAATGAAAAATTTTAATTGAATTGAAATTTTATCAAAAACAAGATCGGCAAAATGATGCGGGTTGGAAGTATTTTCCTCTATAATTAATGAATTGTTAGTAATAATTATTCTTATCTTGCCATAGATTTTCAGCTTGTGGAGGGATGACGTGCGGATCGAGGATCAACTGCCGAACGGTATAGCGGCATCGCGCCGGGGTGTTGCTCCTTCACAGAAGGAAGGTTCGTTTCAGGTTCCACCTCAGGAAGTCGGCATTCGCCAACCTACGGCAACGGTGCCGCGCCAGGGGATTGATTCGCTTCAAGGTTTGATGGCCTTACAGGAGGTTGGCGTACCGGCGACATTTCGTCGCCAGAGTACGGCCAAACGAGGATTTCGACTTTTGGACGCCTTGGGTGGGCTCAGGGTCGGCCTTTTAGGCGGAAAACTGGACGAAATGGCCCTAGCTAATCTCCGCCAAGGGCTTGATGAAGCGAAAGAAAATCACGATGATCCGAATCTTGAGCGAATTATGAATTCAATTGAAACGCGTGCGGCTGTCGAACTTGCAAAATTGGGTCGATAACTTCATTCATCACGCAATTGTCGTAGCGCCGTCATGAAAATCGCGCTAACAGACAACGCGGTATTTAACCCCCCACGAGTATAGGGCGGATTGATATGGGACTTAAGAAAAAGGGTGCACGGTCCAACAGGGCTGGTGTAGGAAATATGAGCATTGCTGAGACGATGAATACTTCATATGCGCCTTCTGAAGAAGAGGCCTTTATGAATGAGCGGCAACGGGAATATTTCCGGAAGAAGCTGCTTGATTGGAAAGAAGATATTTTGAAGGAGTCTCGCGAGACCCTCGCTAATCTTCAAAACGACAGCGAAAATCATCCGGACATTGCCGATCGAGCATCGTCCGAGACCGATAGGGCGATTGAATTGCGCTCGCGTGATCGGCAGCGGAAATTGATTTCTAAAATT
>DAIOVR010000201.1:0-3581 GCA_036758905.1 Beijerinckiaceae bacterium
GCCAATCTCTGCTTCAGCATCGGGTGCTGTAAGTCCCTGCAAGCTCGGCCATTCCGACAAGCATAAAAGCGCCTCGCGCTTAGGCCCTTCCTGTCCCTTAACAGCCCAAAGCTCTTCCGTGAGATAAGGCATGAAGGGATGAAGGATCTTCAATATGCCATCGAATACGAAAGCAACGCTCGCCCGCGTCTCGGCTTTAGCGGCCTCGTCTTCACCCATAAACAAAGGCTTGGCGAGTTCGAGATACCAGTCGCAGAACACATTCCACGTAAAGCGATAGGCCGCATTGGCCGCGTCATTGAACCGGAAGGCTTCAATGGCGGCGGTTACTTCCGCCGTTGCATGCGCAAGCTCGCCAATTGCCCAGCGGTTAAGCTGCAATTTGACCGATTTAGGATCAAATCCATCGGTCCGCGCGCAACCATTCATCTCGGCAAAGCGCGCCGCATTCCAGATTTTGGTTGCAAAATTGCGATAACCTTCAATGCGTTGCGTCGAGAGCTTAATATCACGGCCTTGCGCGGCCATGGCAGCCAGCGTGAAGCGCAGCGCATCCGCGCCATAGGTGTCGACGAGGTCGAGCGGGTCAATCACATTGCCCTTCGACTTCGACATTTTAGCGCCCTTCTCGTCCCGGACGAGCGCGTGGATATAGACCGTATGGAACGGCTCTTGCTCCATAAAATGATCACCCATCATCATCATACGGGCGACCCAGAAGAAGATGATGTCGAAGCCTGTCACAAGCACATCGGTCGGATAATAGCGGGCGAGCTCCGGCGTGGCATCGGGCCAACCCAGCGTCGAGAAGGGCCAAAGCGCGGAGGAGAACCAGGTATCGAGCACGTCTTCATCGCGGGTCAAAACTGTTTTAGCGCCGTAATGCTTTTCTGCGGCAGCTAATGCCTCGGCCTCGCTCGCACCGACAAACACGTTTCCATCAGGGCCATACCAAGCCGGAATCTGATGCCCCCACCAGAGCTGGCGCGAGATGCACCAAGGCTCGATATTCTCAAGCCACTGATAATAAGTCTTCGACCAATTCTCCGGCACAAATTTCGTGCGGCCAGAGCGTACCGAATCCAACGCCTCAACGGCCATCGTCTTCGCGTCGACATACCATTGATCGGTGAGATAAGGCTCAATCGCAGAATTCGAACGATCGCCATGCGGCACTTGGCTCGCATAAGGCTCGACCTTCGCAAGGAAACCTAAGGCTTCAACAAGGCCGACCACGCGCTTACGCGCCTCATAGCGATCAAGCCCATCGAGCGCCTTTATCTCGTCCGAAAGTCCTGCAGGACCAGCAATAAAGCTTTCATTACCAACAACCCAAATTTTAGCCTGACGCGTCAGAACATTGATCGCTGGCAGATTATGTCTTTTACCAACTTCAAAATCATTGAAATCATGCGCGGGCGTAATTTTAACCGCACCCGTTCCCTTTTCCGGATCGGCATAGTCATCCGCCACCACGGGCACCAAACGGCCAACCAGCGGCAACACAATGTGTTTGCCAATCAGGTGCTTCAGCTTTTCGTTCTCGGGATGGATCGCAATCGCGGTATCGCCCAACATCGTCTCAGGCCGCGTTGTCGCAATCGGCACGAAAGTCTTCGGGTTTTCGGGATCGTAAATCTCACCCTCAACCGGATAATCGAAATAATAGAGATGCCCGTGGGGGTCTTTGGCTAAAGCTTTGGCAAGCGCATCGGGGTTAAACGGCGCTTCATCCCCGCGCGTAAATTTGAAGGAACCCTTCTTTTCAACCTGCAGCACTTCGAGATCAGAAATGGCGCTCTCGAAATGCGGGTCCCAATTCACAAGCCGCTTGTCTTTATAAATGAGCTTTTTGTTATAAAGCTCTACAAACACTTTGGTAACGGCGCGAACCATCTGGTCGTCCGCCGCGCCATTCTTGCCCATGGTGAAGCGCTCACGCGACCAATCACACGAGGCGCCAAGGCGCTTCAGCTGGTTGATAATGAGCCCGCCCGACTCTTCTTTCCACGACCAGACGCGCTTTAAAAAGGCTTCGCGCCCCATATCCCGGCGCGATGGCTCCTTGCGTTCGGCCAATTGCCGCTCAACCACCATCTGCGTCGCAATGCCTGCATGGTCGGTACCCGGCTGCCAGAGCACATCTTTGCCGCGCATCCGCTCGAAGCGACATAGAATATCTTGCAACGTGTTGTTCAGCGCATGCCCCATATGGAGCGAGCCCGTCACATTCGGCGGCGGGATGACGATGGTGAATGGCTTGGCGTCTTTCCGCTCGGGGCGCCCGGCGCGAAACGCGCCTTCGGCTTCCCAAACATCGCGGATACGGGCCTCGATTGAAGCCGGCTCAAACCTGTTATCCATCATGCGTGCAACATCCCCACCCTTATGGGTGCCATCAAAATCATCACTGACGCGTAAAAAGCCGACGAGGCCCCGTATGTCAACGGAACTCAGCTCAAGATCCAGAAAATTGGCGGTCGTTTAGCCTTTTTTGGCCATCCGCTCGATTTCGGCCTTCACCAGACGCTCAACAATCGAGGGCAAATTGGAATCGAGCCAGTCCTTCAACATTGGACGCAATGACGCTTCGACAACCGTACGCATGGCGGAAGAAATAGCCGCGTCCGCAGAACTCTCCCGCTCAATCGATTGCCTCAACGAGCCGAAAGCGGAAGAAACCGCGTTTTCGGTTGATGCTGCAACCGGTGCTGTATCAAGTGGCGCTTTATCCGCTTGGGACGACAGAATGGCCATACGCGCCGCCAATTCGGTTACAGCGGACACAGGGTCGGTCGGAGCGGTTGACACAGAAGCTCTCGACTTCTCGGAAACGTCTACATCTTCACGCCGGCCAACCTGCATTTTCCATGCAGGATCTTTGGCAACAGGCAGCGCCATTTCGGAGGAGAGCTCCAAAACATCGACTGATACTTCGGGCTTTAAAGAAACTTGAGCGGCAGCTGCAGACGGCGAAGCCTCACCCAAATCATCAGAAATGATTTTACGGATGGACGCGAGAATTTCGTCCATTGTCGGCTCATTCTGTTTCGCAATAGCCGCGCTCATCCGATTTACCCGTTCTAAAGCTTTACCACTACTTTGACTTGTAAATCAGCTTATCAAAATTCCGCAAGTATCTGACAAGACTTATCTGTTGATGATGAGCGCTGACGTGAACCTTATTGGCCCGCGACATCGGTTCCCGTGATGCGACCCTTTGTAGCGGTATAATGCGCACTAGGATCATAGGCCTTCACCGATAATCCAAGATTGCTCGCCGACAAACGACCCACAGCCGCCAACAACTGATAGGACGAAACAACACGGTCGCGCTGAGCGGTTACGAGATTAACACGAGCACTCAAAAGGTTTTGATCCGAAATCAAAACGTCCAACGTCGTACGCTGACCAACCTTTGCTTCTTCCTGCACGCCATTAAGTGCAATGGTCGCGGCCGCAATTTGCGCCTTGGCAGATTTTACGCGTGCATTCGCAGTCTCATATTGGCTCCATGCGGCAGCAACACCCGAACGAACTTGATCACGCGCACTATCGGATTCCAAGCGACGCTGACCCAA
>DAIOVR010000202.1:0-3576 GCA_036758905.1 Beijerinckiaceae bacterium
CTTTGCGGACAGGGCCTTGTTTTATAATGATTTTTCCGATGCAGCGCCAGCCATAACGGGTATTAACCCGCTCCATGATGACGGGGGCTTGGTGCTGGATTTCCAGCGCAAAGGCGCCTTCGACCCGCAAAATGAGGGTGGCGGGCTCGGGCGGGGCATCGCCAATGCGCCTAGGCCATGAAATTTTCAAGGGTTCACAATGGCTTGCGAGCGTCTCGCCGACAATTTCCGGCCAACCTGTGACGATATCGGACGCGGCAAAGCCTTGGGCGGCGAGCACGGGCCCTAAGGCTTCGTCGATGAGATCGGAGAGCGGGCGGAGCGAGGGTTGTTTCATCAAAACCAGATGATTGAGAGGGCGTTTGAGATAGTCTAATCCAGTTGATGCGATAATAGAACAAGGCTTTGTGGTGAATGGAAGGCAGCTACCGATAATGCTCGATAAAAAGCTGCTCGATTGGTACGACCGCAACCGGCGCGTGTTGCCGTGGCGCTCGCCGCCCGGCGAACAGGCCGACCCGTACCGCGTCTGGCTCTCGGAGATCATGCTCCAGCAGACGGGGGTGAAAACCGTCATCCCCTATTTCGAGGCGTTCACCACGCGCTTTCCGACGGTCGAGGATATGGCGCGTGCCGAGCGCGACGCGGTGCTCCGGCTCTGGGCTGGGCTCGGCTATTATTCCCGCGCGCGGAACCTTCATGCTTGCGCCATTGAGGTGGTGGAGCGGCATGGCGGGCGGTTTCCGGATAGCGTCGAGGCTTTGCTGAAATTGCCCGGCATCGGCGCTTACACGGCGGGGGCGATTGCTTCGATTGCGTTTGGTCGTCGCGTGGTGGCGGTGGATGGCAATGTCGAGCGCGTCTTGTCGCGCGTTTACGAGGTGGAGGAGGCGCTGCCGAAAGCGCGACCGATCATCACGAAACTGGCGCAAGATTTGGTGCCGAAACGCGCAGGCGATTTTGCGCAAAGCCTGATGGATTTGGGGGCGACAATTTGCACGCCGAAAAATCCCGCTTGTGGTCTTTGTCCGTGGACCATGGAATGTGGTGCGCGCAAAGCAGGCAAGATGCTGGATTATCCGAAGAAGCTCGCAAAGAAAGCGAAGCTGATGCGCTATGGCGCGGCCTTTGTTGTGCGCCGCGCGGATGGCGCGGTGCTGATCGGCACGAGGCCTGAGAAGGGCATGCTCGGCGGCATGGTGGAAGTGCCGAATTCGGATTGGACGGTGGAGCCCGTTGCGGAACTCAACCCGCCTTTGCGCGCCGAGTGGCGGCAGTGCGGAACAGTCGATCATGTCTTCACGCATTTCCCGCTGCGGCTCGCGGTTTATGCAGCCGATGTCGGAATGAAGGTTAAAGCGCCCGCGCCCTATCGTTGGTCCTCACCCAACGGACCGGAGGGCGAAGCGCTGCCGACTTTGTTTCGCAAAGTGTTAGACTGCGGGGCTTAGGCAAAAACCTTCATCGCTTTGATGCGGTTCACCATTCGTATTTGTATCCGAGATGCAAGGAATAAATGCGCGTTGAATCCGAGAAATCGCCCGTTAAATTTGAAAAAAGCGTCGAGCCCTTGCCATTAATCGACGTTATTCCGGCTACCAATCGCGCCATATCCGCATCACCTGAAATGCCGCTTACTGTGAAGGAACCCGCGGGCAAATTGCTGAAGTGCGCGGTGAGCGAACGATCGGTGTTGAAATCATGGATCCACGCTGCCCGGAAAAACTCCGCCGATTTCCATTCGCCCGAACCGCGCAGATGGGACTCGATCTGAACACCCAGCGAACCCGGCAAGGAATTGGTTGTATGGGCATCATAGGACAAGCCATACACAGCGTTCGCATTATCGCTGGTCTCGGAATAAGCATCTTGGCGAAGCATCGAAGCGCTCAAACCGATAAACGGCGTAAGGATATAGGTGTCGTATTTTTTGCGATATCCGACCTCAATATCGGCGGATAATCCGGAAAGTGTATAGGTACCGTTCCATGTTTCTTGGGTACCAATATTCGATAAAGTGCGGGTATCTTTACCCCAATATTGGCCATAACCCAGCGAACCATAGATGTAGGTAGGGCCTGATTCCGCGATGCCATAAAGGCGCAGATGGGCTGCATCCATATGGCCATCGGTTGCGCCGTGATCCACGGAGAAGGATGCATTCGTACCGCCGATCACAAGGCCCGCCCGTAAGCCAGGTTGGAAGATGCGATCAATGCCAATTAAGCCACCCATATCGGTGCCGGTTACACCCGGTAAACCGTTTCTGGAAAAGGTCTCGCTTAAACCGCCCAATGCTTCACCCCAAACCTGCCAAGGCCGTTCGATTGGCTGCGGGGCAGGAGCCGCAATGCCCTTGCTGCCTGCGGCTGCTTGCTTAGGAGATGCTTTTATCGGTTGGCGGTTATGGCAACGATCTTCTTCTTCTTTCTTGGTTTCGAATGTGTCGTAGGAAAGACATTGGTCATCATCAAAGCCGAGGGCACCAAAGGCATGCTCATGCACGGCCGAGCCCAAATGCATATTGCTCGTCAATGCGGTTGTCGGTATCGCGGTTGTTTGTGCCCCTGAAAGGGCATCCAAGGCGGCAGGGCCAGTATCGGTCGTAACAGAACTGTCGATCTTATCCAGCATCTTCTGGCCAGCGGCTGATGGACCAGAATTTTTGCCCGTGTCGAGTGCGTCTGCCACCGCCTTTTGGTTCGGTGTCTGTGCAATAACGGCGTAGGGTGGATCATCCGATACAAAATAGAGGGTCGCCGTATTGGCGGTGCTGTTGTATTCGATCTGCGGTTTCATGAAAGCAAAATTGGTCGACAAGGTTCCGAAGGTTCCGGTCAATCCGCTTTGGGCTGTCACAATCAAATAGCGATTTTTAATGTTCCACGAATTATCGCTGTTGGTCGTGTGACCAAGGACGGAAAGCGTTGCGCCTCCGAGATTGGCCGTGCCGTTCACCATGATGGTGTCATTGAGATTGGACTGTGAATTATCTGCACGAACCTGCACCGTCGATCCGCTGTTCAGAATGAGATTGCCGCTCATCGTCAAGGTGCCGGTCTGAGGAACACCATTGATATCGGCAAGCGAGCGATTCCCCGGTTGGATCGTGGCGCCATTTTGCGCTGTCACTGACCCAACGGTTCCAGTACCGGTCAAGAATGTGCCATTCTGCAATGTCATCGTACCGCCGATCTGGCCGGGAACATTCAGCGTTCCGGCCTGCACGTTGAAAGCGCCTGTAAAGCCGCTGCTATTCCCCGTCAGCGTCATGATTTGGCTGCTATATTTATTGAGTGTACCCGCGCCGGATACTATGCCGGCATAGGTCTGGTCGTCATTGCGACGAAGGTCGACGCTTGCGCCATTGGCAACCGCGATATCACCCGCCCACTGTATCGCGCTGGTATCGGTGCCGACAACAACGCTTCCCCGCTGTACGGACAAGGCACCGCTTGCCTGATTGGTATCTAAGAGAGTGAGGTTTCCTGCACCCGCTTTCGTCAGCGTGCCACTTTCCTTCACGGTGCCGGAAAGCGTGGCACTTTGCCCGTTCGTATCAAATGTTCCGCCGCC
>DAIOVR010000203.1:0-3509 GCA_036758905.1 Beijerinckiaceae bacterium
AGCTGATGATGTTTTATGAGCGGGCCTCCGGCGCGCGCATGCATTCGGCCTATGTCCGGCCGGGTGGCGTGCATCAGGACCTGCCAGAAGCGCTGATCGACGATATGGAAGCGTTCTGCGATCCGTTCTTACGGGTTTGCGATGATCTTGAGACGCTTTTGACCGATAACCGCATTTTCAAGCAGCGCAACGTCGATATCGGCGTGGTTTCGTTGGACGAATGCTGGGCATGGGGCTTCTCGGGCGTAATGGTGCGCGGTTCGGGCGCTGCTTGGGATTTACGCAAATCGCAGCCTTATGAGTGCTATGCGGAAATGGATTTCGACATTCCAATCGGCAAAAACGGCGATAATTACGACCGTTATTGCATCCGCATGGAAGAAATGCGCCAATCGATCCGCATCATGAAGCAATGCATTACGGAGCTTCGCAAACCTGAGGGCAGGGGCGCGATATCCTCGTTTGATGGCAAGGTTGTTCCACCTAAGCGCTCCGAGATGAAGCGTTCGATGGAAGCGTTGATTCATCACTTCAAGCTCTATACCGAAGGCTACAAGGTGCCTGCGGGCGAGGTCTATGCCGCCGTTGAAGCGCCTAAGGGTGAGTTTGGCGTCTATCTCGTGTCCGACGGCACCAACAAGCCGTATCGCTGCCGCATCAAGGCGCCGGGATTTGCCCATCTGCAATCGATGGATTTCATGTGCCGTGGCCATATGTTGGCTGACGTTTCCGCCATTTTGGGCTCGCTCGACATCGTGTTTGGCGAGGTTGACCGCTAATGATTCTTATTTTGACCAGAACGGGTGACTGCTAATGTCCGTCCGCCGCCTCGCACCAGACGCTTTGCAGCCTGCAAGCTTTGCTTTTACGCCGGAAAATTTGGCGTGGGCTCAAACCATTATCGCAAAATACCCAGCTGGCCGTCAGGCTTCAGCAGTCATCCCGCTTTTGTGGCGCGCTCAAGAGCAGCACCAATATTGGGTGCCCCGGGCGGCGATTGAATATATTGCGGATATGCTCGGCATGGCGAAAATCCGGGTGATGGAAATCGCGACCTTCTACTCCATGTATAATCTTGAGCCGGTCGGAAAGCACTTCATCCAGGTCTGCGGCACCACGCCGTGCCGGTTGAATGGCGCTGAAAAGATCATCAAGGTCTGCGAAGAGCGGATTGGTGAACAACGCCACGTTTCAGCTGATGGCAATTTTGCTTGGCTGGAAGTGGAGTGCTTGGGCTCGTGCTGCAACGCTCCGATGGCCCAGATCAACAATGATTATTACGAAGATCTGACGCCTGAGAATTTCGGCAAGCTGATGGATGATATGGCAGCCGGTCGCCCTGTGAAGGTCGGTCCACAAAACAGCCGTAAGGGTTCGGAGCCGCTAGGTGGTGCCAAGACCCTTACCGATGCGTCGCTTTATGACGGTTCGGTAGTTGGTTCGTGGAAAGCGCGTTTTGAGGCGGATGAGGCCAAAAAAGCTATTGCTGCAGCGGAAGCTGCCAAAGCAGCAGAGGCGGCAAAGGCTGCCGCTGCAGCCGAAGCGGCGAAAGGATAAGCCCGATGCTCGCTGATAAAGATCGTATCTTCTCCAATCTCTACGGCTTCCACGGCGCTGATCTGAAGTCGGCTTTGATGCGTGGCAATTGGGATGGAACCAAGCTTTTCATCGACAAAGGCCGTGACTGGATTGTCAATGAAATGAAGGCTTCGGGCCTTCGTGGTCGTGGTGGCGCGGGCTTCCCGACGGGTCTTAAATGGTCGTTTATGCCGAAAGTGTCGGATGGTCGTCCGCATTATCTCGTCGTAAACGCCGATGAATCCGAGCCTGGCACGTGTAAAGACCGTGAAATTATGCGGCATGACCCGCATTTGCTCGTGGAAGGCTGTTTGCTCGCGTCCTTCGCTATGGGCGCGAATGCCTGCTACATCTATGTCCGCGGTGAATATATTGCCGAGCGCGTAGCGCTGCAAAAGGCGGTTGATGAGGCTTATGAGGCCAAGCTGATCGGCAAAGACAATGTGCATGGCTGGCCGTTTGATCTTTACGTCCATCATGGTGCGGGCGCTTATATTTGTGGCGAAGAAACAGCACTTCTTGAGAGCCTTGAAGGCAAAAAAGGTCAGCCTCGCTTGAAGCCGCCATTTCCGGCCAATATGGGGCTGTATGGCAATCCGACGACGGTGAACAATGTCGAGTCGATTGCGGTTTCGGGCACGATTTTGCGCCGTGGTGCGGGTTGGTTTTCCTCGCTCGGTAATCCGAACAATGTCGGCACCAAGCTTTTCTGCATTTCCGGCCATGTGAATACGCCGTGCAATGTTGAAGAAGTCATGGGCATCACCTTCCGTGAATTGATCGATCGCCATTGCGGCGGTGTTCGCGGCGGTTGGGACAATCTGAAGGCGGTTATTCCGGGCGGCTCGTCGGTTCGCATGGTTCCTGCCGAGCAGATCATCGATACGCCGATGGATTTCGACAGCCTCTCGAAGCTGCGCTCCGGTCTTGGCACTGCGGCCGTGATCGTGATGGACAAGTCGACGGATATTATTCGGGCGATTGCGCGTCTCTCCGCTTTCTACAAGCATGAAAGCTGTGGCCAATGCACACCGTGCCGCGAAGGCACCGGCTGGATGTGGCGCGTGATGATGCGCATGGCGGAAGGTCGAGCGCAGAAGCGTGAAATCGACATGTTGCTGGAAGTTACCAAACAGGTCGAAGGCCACACGATTTGCGCGTTGGGCGATGCGGCGGCTTGGCCTATTCAGGGCCTCATCGCGCATTTCCGGCATGAAATTGAAGAGCGGATTGATCAATATTCGGCCAATCCGCATTCCGACCCCGTTCGCATGATGGCAGCGGAGTAAGAGGACGTCATGAGCAAGATCATCATCGACGGTACAGAGATTGACGTTCCAGCCGATTACACGCTGTTGCAGGCATGTGAGGCGGCGGGCGCTGAAGTGCCACGTTTCTGCTTCCATGAGCGGCTATCGATCGCAGGCAATTGCCGCATGTGCCTCGTTGAAGTGAAGGGTGGCCCGCCAAAGCCAACTGCGTCTTGCGCGATGAATGTGCGCGATCTTCGTCCCGGCCCGAATGGTGAGCCGCCTGTTGTTTTGACGACTTCGCCGATGGTCAAAAAGGCACGCGAAGGCGTGATGGAATTTTTGCTGATTAACCACCCGCTCGATTGCCCGATTTGTGATCAGGGCGGCGAGTGCGATTTGCAAGACCAGTCGATGGCTTACGGTATCGATACGTCGCGCTATCAGGAAAACAAGCGAGCGGTTGAAGACAAGCATATAGGCCCTCTGGTCAAGACCACGATGACACGCTGCATTCAATGCACGCGCTGCGTTCGGTTCTCGACCGAAGTTGCGGGCGTTACCGATCTTGGCTTGATTGGTCGCGGTGAGGATGTGGAGATTACGTCCTATCTCGAAGCCGCGATGACGAGCGAATTGCAAGGCAACATCATCGATCTCTGCCCCGTCGGTGCTCTAACC
>DAIOVR010000204.1:0-1840 GCA_036758905.1 Beijerinckiaceae bacterium
GAAATGATGCATGAAAGCGTACTCGACGCTTACGGGCGCGCAATCCATATATAAGGGAATGACGGAAGCTGATTCCGTCCCCGCGGAGTGAATGCAATGGCCACCGTAATTGATCTTTTAAAGGATGATCCGCGTAAGGCCGCCCGTCATCCTGAAAAGGCTAATCGTCCGGATAGCCCCATTCAGCGCAAGCCCGACTGGATTAGGGTAAAGGCGCCTGGTTCTCCACTATGGGCCGAAACGAACCGCATTGTGAAAGAGCACGGCCTCGTGACCGTCTGCGAGGAAGCAGGGTGCCCAAATGTCGGCGAGTGCTGGGAGAAAAAGCACGCGACCTTCATGATCATGGGCGACACCTGCACGCGGGCCTGTGCGTTTTGTAACGTCAAAACCGGAATGCCAGACGCGCTCGATCAGGCTGAGCCTGCTAAGATCGCCGATGCGGTTGCCAAGCTCGGTCTCTCCCATGTCGTCATCACATCGGTAGACCGCGATGATTTGAAGGATGGCGGCGCTCAGCATTTTGCCGAGGTCATCAAAGCCATTCGCCACCGCTCACCCAAAACCACCATTGAAATTCTAACGCCGGATTTCTTACGTAAAGACGGCGCGTTAGAGATTGTTGTTGAAGCAAGACCTGATGTTTTTAATCACAATCTTGAGACGGTTCCCTCCAATTATTTGACCGTTCGTCCGGGCGCCCGCTACTTTCATTCGATCCGCCTCTTGCAAAGGGTCAAAGAGTTTGATCCGACGATTTTTACGAAATCCGGCATCATGGTTGGTTTAGGCGAGGAGCGGAATGAAGTTCTGCAATTGATGGATGATCTGCGCTCGGCGGACGTTGATTTTCTAACCATCGGTCAATATTTGCAGCCCACCAAAAAGCATCATGCTGTGATTGAATTTGTGACGCCGGATGCGTTCAAAGCCTATGAGACGATTGCCTATACCAAAGGCTTTTTATTGGTGTCATCGACGCCGTTGACACGTTCGTCGCATCACGCAGGAGATGATTTCGCCAAGCTTCGCGCCGCTCGTGAAAAACATCTCGGTCGATAATGCCTACGTTTCAGTCTTCACGTTCGGTCGACTATGCAACCCATCAAATGTTTGATCTCGTTGCGGATGTTGAACACTATCCGGAATTCTTGCCGCTTTGCGAAGGCTTGAAAATTCGCAGGCGTTCGTCGCTTGAAGATGGAAGAGAAGTTTTATTGGCCGATATGACGGTTGGCTATAAAGCGATCCGCGAAACCTTCACCTCGCGCGTTACACTCGATAAAGCGAACAATAAAATTCTCGTTGAATATGTTGATGGCCCTTTTAGCCATCTCGAAAACCGGTGGGTTTTTGTGGAGGTTGGCACCGGAACGCGCGTTGATTTTTTTATCGATTACGCCTTTAAAAATCGGATGTTGGGCGCCTTGATGGGCGCAATGTTTGAAGCTGCTTTCAAGCGCTTCTCTGATGCCTTTGTTGCTCGTGCTGGTGTCGTTTATGGAACACCTAACTAGCGCGCCATCTCTTCAATTAAATCGAAGGCTTGAAGAATAGAAGCTGCGCGTACCTGATCGCGCCCGATATCACCAAATCGCCTCTCACAATGCAGCGTTGGAAATCCTTTTCTGGCGCATGCAAAATGAACAAGTCCAACTGGCTTGAGGTCTGAGCCACCACCAGGCCCCGCTATTCCCGTAATAGAAACTGCGATGTTGGCGAGCGAACGTTGCAATGCTCCCTCTGCCATCGCGCGCGACACGCTTTCGCTGACGGCGCCGTCTTGCTTGATGAGGTTGGGGTCAACGCCCAACATGTCGGCTTTTGCTTCGTTGGAATA
>DAIOVR010000204.1:1940-3409 GCA_036758905.1 Beijerinckiaceae bacterium
AATTGTTCGGTCGTTGTCGCCTTAACGCCGACCCGATCCACCATCACCCCGCAAATGGCGGCGATAGTTTCCCGAATGCTGTCCCGATGCGGACCAATTTTCGGACTTTCGCAAATGATCGTTGTATCGAGATGCACGATCCGGCCGCCACGCATTTTGACCCGCTCGACCGCATATTCCAGAAAGATGCGTGAATCCGCGCCTTTCCATTGCGCATCGGAAGGCGGAAAATGTGAACCAATATCGCCATCGGCTAGCGCACCAAAAATAGCATCTGTAAGCGCATGAAGCACGACATCGGCATCGGAATGGCCGGATAGGCGATGCGTGTGGGGAATAGAGACGCCGCCCAGAATTACCTGATCACCATCGACAAAGGCGTGAACATCATAGCCAATTCCGGTTCTGGTTTCGGTTGTGCCCATCGTTTTCTCTCTTGCCGCAACAAAATCCGCGGATGTTGTCAGTTTGGTATTATCGAGCTCGCCATCAAAAACATAAACGGGATGACCAGCCCATTCGGCGATTGACGCATCATCTGTAAAATCCACCCCCTTGTGAGAGGCAGCAGCACGATGGGCCTTTAATAGGAGATCGAATTTAAAGGCTTGTGGCGTTTGGACCGCTTTAAGATCGCGCCGTGGTGGCGTATCCGTAATCTGACCATCAACCGTAATCCGCTTAATCGTATCCGTTACCGGAACCCCGGGGATCGCGGCGCCTCTGGAAAATGCCGCTTCAATGCTACGGCCCACAAGGGATTTGCTCGTAAAGGGGCGGGCTGCATCGTGCACCAGAATAAGATCCGGTACTTTTGCGAGCGAAGCGAGGGCTTCAAGTCCGGCATGGCCGGAAGCCTGACGCGTCGCGCCGCCATGAGCAGGCGATAAAATGCGTGATGCAATGTCCGGTTCAAGTGAGGCAATCGCGGCGCGGTAAAGGGCCTCATCATCGGGATGAATGACGCAAAGAATGGATTTGACCCGGCTATCAGCGGCCAAAGCCCGAATGCTGCGCGCCAGAACCGTTTCACCACCAATATCGAGATATTGCTTTGGTCGATCGAGACCGACGCGCAAACCACGTCCGGCCGCGACTATCAGCGCAGCGACATGGATTCGATCAGGAACGGTCAAAAAAGGCGACATAATCAAAGATTTGAAACTTTTGCGCGGTCAGGTCAACCGACGCGGTTTGTAAACCGACTGAGGTAGATCCCATTAAATGCGCGGTACACTGAAATTTAATTTTGCAACGCAACATAAAGTCTATTATATAGGCAGCTAAATTGGCTGCCTTATTTTTATGCAACATTTAAACGTCATCAAAATTGGCAATGAAATATTGCGCGGAAGGGCGATTTTAGCGCCCATGTCCGGCGTAACGGATCATGTCTTTCGCCGGATCGCTCGCCGTTTTGGCGCATCGCTCGTTGTTTCAGAAATGGTCGCTTCCGATGATTTTGTGCG
>DAIOVR010000205.1:0-3364 GCA_036758905.1 Beijerinckiaceae bacterium
TTTGCGTTTCCCGCACTCGTTATCGCCATCTTGTTGCATGATACGGTTGGAGCCGGTATACAGAACGCCATACTCGCGATCGGCATTTTCAATATTCCGGTTTTTGCCCGCGTTGTTTTCAATAAAGCACAATCGATTTGGACACTCGACTTTATTCAAGCCGCGCGTTTGATCGGGCGACGGGATGTCAGCATCGCTTTGCTCCACGTCTTGCCTTTAGTTTTAGGCACCATCATTGTGCAAATCACCATCCAATTAGGTTTGGGTATTTTAGCCGAAGCGGGTCTGTCTTATGTTGGCTTGGGCGTTACGCCACCGACGCCCAGCTGGGGCAGAATGCTCAATGAGGCGCAGACGCTGATTGGCCTTGCCCCTCGCTTAGCCCTTGTACCGGGCCTTGCGATTGCTTTGGCTGTTTTGGGGTTCACTTTGCTGGGCGATGCCTTGAGTGAATGGGTCGATCCGCGAAAGAGGAATAGCGGATGACGGTGCTCCTCGACATCAACGCGCTTTCTTTAACACTGAAGGGCAGGCGATTGCTTGATGATGTTCGACTGCATCTTGAGCCCGGCAAAATAATCGGACTTGTCGGCGCATCAGGCTCGGGTAAATCCCTAACCGCACGTTCCATCATCGGACTACCGCCTCAAGGCGCGCACCTGACCGGCAATGTCCTGTTTGATGATAGATCGCTACTCACTCTGAGCGACGATGAACTATGCCACTTAAGAGGCCGCGATATCGGCATCGTGTTTCAAGACTCAAGCGCGGCCTTCGATCCCCTCATGACAATCGGTGATCATATTATTGAACCCATTCAAGTGCATCTTGGTGTTGATCGGAGTGCTGCGGTTGTTATGGCAAAGCAAGCCTTAGACCGCGCAGAGTTCCCCGCCGATATAGATGCCTTCCGTCGTTACCCGCACGAAATATCAGGCGGGCAAAGACAGCGTGCCATGATTGCGGTTGCCATTGCTCTATCGCCGAAACTCCTACTGGCCGATGAGCCTACGACGGCCCTTGACGTTACAACAGAAGCATCGATTTTTAATCTCTTCCGCAAAATAGCTCACGAAGAAGATATGGCTATTATCCTTGTTAGTCATGACCTTCCAGCCATAGCAACGCTTGCCGATCATATTGCTCTTATTGAATCAGGTCGAATAGTTGAAGAGGCAACGACAAGTGATTTGATGGCCGATGCACCACCGCGCTTGGCAGCCTTATTTGCATCCAGCCAGCCGCATGACGCTTCTCCTGCAAGAGTTGATGGGGATATTATCTTACGCGCAAACCATTTATCTTTTGAGTATCGTCACAAGAAAGCGCTTGATGATGTGTCTTTCTCGCTACGTTACGGTGAGTGCCTTGGTATTGTCGGGCAATCAGGTTCCGGTAAATCGACCTTGGCGCGGATCATCACCGGCCTTGCAACGCCCCTCATCGGAAATCTAGAACCGGTCAAGCAACCATGTCGCATACAAATGGTCTTTCAAGATCCAATGGGCTCGCTCAATCCACGGTGGACGCTTGGCCAATCGATTGCCGAGCCACTTCATTCCGAAAGACTTGATCCATCAACAAAGATCCAGCGTGTGTTAAGCGCCTTGCAAGAGGTAGGCCTCGACGCCGATTTCGCGCACCGTTATCCGCATCAAGTTTCAGGTGGGCAGGCCCAACGTGCAGCTATTGCGCGGGCCATCATCAACAGGCCTGATATTCTGGTGCTTGATGAACCCGTTTCGGCGCTGGATATTGGCGTGCGTTCGCAAATTCTCGATCTTCTGGATGATTTGCGTCGTCGATATGGCCTCGCCATGGTTTTCATCACGCATGATCTGGGCGTTGCTCGCGGTATCGCCAACCATTTGCTTGTCATGCAACAAGGCCGCGTGGTGGAGGAGGGGGCAACGGCAACTGTCTTGGCCGATCCGAAACATGCTTACACCCGAGCCTTGGTCGAGGCTTCACCTGCTTTGAACCATAAAGTCTTTGCGCCGCGCCCCTTGGAAGGTTAGAAGCCCCGTCATGCAGACGAGTTTCCCGCGCTTTACCGTTGCCCCGATGATGGATTGGACAGATCGGCATTGCCGCTTCTTCCACCGCCTCTTCACGCGCCATGCGGTACTTTATACGGAGATGGTAACCTCTGCCGCCATTAAGCACGGCGCGCGGGATCGGCTTTTGGGTTTTGATGATGCCGAACATCCCGTTATCCTTCAGCTTGGTGGATCAAACCCCGACGAGTTGGCGGAAGCAGCCAAAATCGCTGCTGATTACGGCTATCAAGAAATCAATCTGAATGTCGGCTGCCCGTCCGATCGCGTGCAGGAAGGCCGCTTCGGTGCCTGCTTGATGCAAGAGCCGCAGCTTGTGGCAGAATGCGTGGCAGCGATGAAGGCGGCTGTCTCGCTTCCCATATCGGTTAAATGCCGCATTGGCGTTGATGATCAAGATCCGGAAGTGGCGCTGAATACCTTAGCTGATAGGGTGATTGAGGCAGGCTGTACGTCGATAACCGTCCACGCCCGCAAAGCGTGGTTAAAGGGATTATCGCCGAAAGAAAACCGCGAAGTGCCACCGCTCGATTATCCGCTGGTTTACGCGCTCAAAAAGCGATTAGGTGATTATCCGATAGCGATCAATGGCGGCATTGCCAGCTTCGCCGATATCCATATCCACCTGGCGCATGTCGATGGCGTCATGATCGGGCGCGAGGCGTACCACAATCCGGAAATGCTCTTGAAGGTTGATCCGGAGCTTTACGAAAGCGCTGCGCCTTTTAGCGATGTGTTTACCGCACTCGAAGCCTATTACCCTTATATTGAAGCGCGGCTCGCGGAGGGTATTGCTTTGCATTCAATGACTCGCCATTTGCTAGGTCTTTTTCAAGGGCGCCCCGGTGCGCGAGCGTTTCGCAGGCATCTCGCAACCGAGGGCGTCAAGCGCGAAGCAACCTTGCAAGTCCTTCGCGATGCCATCGCCCATGTGGATCGTTCCATTGAACAGGCGGCCTGACGCCTTAACCGAAAGTTCTTTGTATGTTTGATGCCATTGCTATGAACGATCTTATTTTTTTAATTGCAGGTCTATTGGTCGCCGGTGCAGCAACCGGCATTTTAGCAGGCGTCTTTGGTGTTGGTGGCGGCATTCTCATCGTGCCGGTGCTTTACGAACTCTTTCGGGCAACAGGGGTTGTTGAAGAAGTCCGAATGCCATTGGCCATTGGCTCGTCGCTGGCAATTATTATTCCAACATCGATCAGATCGTTTCGTGCCCATTATGCCAAGGGAGCCGTCGATCTTGATCTATTGAAGGCATGGGCGGTTCCGGTTGTCTTGGGTGTTATCGCCGGTACGCTGGT
>DAIOVR010000206.1:0-3356 GCA_036758905.1 Beijerinckiaceae bacterium
GATGTGGAACGGCTTGTGGCGCTTGTCGATCTTGTGAAGGCGAGCGAAGAGGATATGGAATGGCTCTATCCGGATCTCGCGCCGCGTGACGCGATGCAAGCATGGCTAAAGCATGGCCCAACGCTTGCGATTTTAACACGCGGTGGAAATGGCGCGGAAGCGTTTACGGCATCCGGGCATATCGCGATTCCGGCTCCGAAAATTACGGTTCAGGATACTGTGGGCGCGGGTGATAGTTTGATGTCCTCGCTTTTATTCGCGATGGATCGCGATGGCGCTTTGGGCAAGAATCACGCGCCTTGGACGCAGAGGGCGATTGAACAATGGCTTGCTTTTGCGGTTAAGGCTTCGGCCTTTACGTGCACGCAAAAAGGATCAAACCCGCCGAGGCTTAAGGATTTGGAAGTCGCTTAAGCCGATTAAATCACATTCTTCTCGAGCAAAGGCCGATTTTCCACGACGCGTTCATGGCCTAAATCGCTAAGATCGAGGGTTTGGTATTTTCCGTGGATCATCAGCTCTGCAAGGCCGCGGCCAATGGCGGGGCTTTGCTGCAGGCCGTGGCCGGAAAAACCATTGGCGAGATAGAAATTGTTCAAGCCCACCGCGCGGCCGACAATCGCGTTGTGATCAAGCGCGCACATGTCGTAATGACCAGCCCATGCACGGCCTTGCTTGATCTCTTCAAACGCAGGAACGCGGCTTGCGAGCGCTGGCCAGTAGATTTCTTCAAAGAGCGACCAATCCACCTCGAACTCTTTTGAATCCGGATCCTGCTCGCCCGGCGATCCACCGCAGATGAACATCTGGCCTTCGGCTGTCCGTTGACCTTCGGGTCTGAACCATGTGCCCGTTGTATCGATCAGCAAGGGCGCATTGGGCACATCGCCTTTGCAGGTGAAGGCGAAGACGCAGCGCTTCTTTCCGTGCACGGGAATATCGACGCCCGCCATGGCGGCGAGCTCGCGGCCGCCTGAGGCGCCAGCCGCGTTTAACACTGCACCGCAAGCAATGCGCGAGCCGTCTTTCAAGCGTACGGCGGTGATCGTCTGGCCTTCGCGCTCGATGCCCGTGACTTCGCCATCGATATAGGTGACACCATGATGGCGCGCGCTTTTGCGGAAGGCTTGCATGAGGCCCCAACCGTCAAACCAGCCCTCGCCTGTTCGGCCCCATGAGCCAGCTGCAAGATCATCCACCACGAGCCATGGAAATTGCGTTTTAAGCCCTTCGGGATCAAAGAGAACAATATCGGCGCCGAGCCCCGTTTGCAGCTTCTGCGTTTCGGTGAGGATGGGCGCGCCGGGTGTAGTCTCGAGATAGAGATAACCGCCTTCATGCAATCCGATTTCGGGCTTCTCGCCATCGAGTGCGAGATGGTTGCCGATATTGCGCAAAAAATCGATGCCGTAGAGCGAGATGTGAATGTTCACCGGCGAGGAGAATTGCTGGCGAATGGAGGCTGCTGATAAAGCCGAGGCGCAATAGGTGTAGGTCGGATCTTTTTCGATCACGATGACGCGGCCTTTGAAGGCCGGATCTTTCGCGATGTGATAGGCGGTGGAAGAACCGATGACGGCCCCGCCGACAATGACGATATCGGCGGACGATGGAGGATTGCTTGGGCCTGTCATGACGCTCTTCTTACTCAATGATAATTTTAGGACCCTGACGGGCAGGCGCGCCCGTTTCCAGCCGTGTTTTAAGGGCTTCCGCGAGCCCTAAAAAGATCTTGGCATGGGCGCTGTCGGGTGCGGTGGCGACGACTGGCGTTCCGGCATCCGAGCGTTCGCGGATATCGATATGCAGTGGCACTTCGCCCAAGAAGGGAACGCCCAAACGCTCGGCCTCATGACGCGCACCACCATGGCCGAAAATATCGGACCGCGTACCGCATTCGGGGCAAAGGAAATAGCTCATATTTTCGACGATGCCGAGAATGGGCACTTCCACGCGCTTGAACATGGAAACACCACGCCGCGCATCCAGCAACGCCAAATCTTGCGGCGTTGAAACGATCACGGCGCCTGCCAATGTCACCGATTGCGCCATGGTGAGCTGCGCGTCGCCCGTGCCGGGTGGCATATCGACGATGAGCACATCGAGCGTGCCCCAATTCACTTCGCGCATCATTTGTTGCAAAGCGGACATCACCATCGGGCCGCGCCAGATCATCGGCGTTTCTTCCTCGATCAGAAAACCGATCGACATGACCTTGATGCCATAGCCATCAAGCGGCTGCATGATCTTGTTTTCATCGATTGTCGGACGGCCCGTAATGCCAAACAATTTTGGCAGTGAAGGGCCGTAAATATCGGCATCCAAAATGCCTACTTTCATGCCGAGTTTCGAAAGGGCCAGCGCGAGATTGGTTGAAACGGTGGATTTGCCAACCCCGCCTTTGCCGGATGCCACAGCGACAATATGTTTCACGCCGGGGATCATGGCTTTGGCCGTGGCCGCCTGCGCGCGAGGGCCAGGGGCTGCGGGCGCGTTGGGTTGCGGCGGGCGCTCGGAGGTCAGCGTGACGAGGGCTTTTTCGATGCCCTTAACCGATAAGAGTGACGCCTCAACGGCCGCGCGAACGGGCTCAATGGTTTTCGCCTGGGCTTCATCCACAACCAGCGAAACATAGGCTTTATCGCCCTGAATCGAGATGCCGCCCAACAGGCCGGAGCGCAAAAACGGTGTTTTGCCGTCGGGGCCTTTTAACAGCGAGAGAGCGTTGCGCAGGTCTTGTTCATTCGCCACGATAGAATTCCTTGGTTTTTACGTGACGCTTTATGGCGGTTTGCGGGTTGCAAGGTCAACCATTCTTCGCAAAGACGGCTTGCCCGCATCATTTGAGCGGTCCATATCGGCGCATCAACCGTATTCAATCCATTCATAAGAGGGATCGACATGGCGAAAGTAGCATTTCTGGGCTTGGGTGTGATGGGTTTCCCGATGGCGCGGCATCTTGCGCAAAAGGGACATGACGTTACCGTTTATAACCGCACCTTCGCCAAGGCTGAAGCCTGGGTTGCAGCCAATGGCGGAAAGGCCGCTAAGACGCCACGCGAGGCCGCAATGGGCCAAGAGATCGTGTTTGCCTGCGTTGGCAATGATGATGATTTGCGCTCCGTAACGCTTGGCGCAGACGGCGCCTTTGCGGGGATGGCAAAGGGCAGCGTGTTTGTCGACCATACCACCGCTTCCGCCGAAGTGGCGCGCGAGCTTTATGCAACGGCGAAAGAGCATGGATTAGCCTTTATCGACGCGCCTGTTTCGGGCGGTCAGGCTGGAGCTGAAAACGGCGTGTTGACCGTGATGTGCGGTGGTGATGAAGCGATCTATGCGCGTGTTGAACCCGTGAT
>DAIOVR010000207.1:0-3309 GCA_036758905.1 Beijerinckiaceae bacterium
GCTTGGCGTCCGGTACTCACGCGCAAATAAAGGGCCACCCTCTTGATCGGGCTTGGGGCCAAAGGGCGAGCGGACGAGAAGGCCATGATGGAAAGTCTCCTAAGCGCGAATTTAAGGTATAGCGAGATGAGTTTGATGCAACGGCCATGAGAATGGGCTCAGCGTGTTCTGCACAGGCCTAATGGGATGTTGGCCAGTTGACAGCCTAGTCACCAAGAATTGAAGCCAGATCATTGCCGAGCAGCTGAAGAATAGCATCCAGCTCAGCCGTCGAGATTGGCATCTCGTAACTAAGATCGGACGCAATGTCCGGTTCCCATTCAACGACCTTCTTCCTTGGGCGGGTGGGAAGCAGCCGACGCTCTGGATCCAGAGACGGCAAGCCAAGACGCGGCAACCGCCCATCCGCCATAGGGCGGGGGCGTTTTGCTTTGGTCCGGAGCTGATCGATTCGCGGCTGTTCCATGCCGCCAAAATGGCAGCCTTACGCGTAAGAACCGATCCGGAAAGGTCGGGAAAATTCACTGAGGTTTCTCTACTAAAATACGGAGTTTAAAATTCGGCGTTGAGATATTTGCCGCGTGGCGTTTTTTGTCCTCTCGGACGCGTTTGACGAGCGCGGGTAAAATTTTATCAAGGCCATCATAAGATAGACTACACGCGTCAAATACCGCTTCGCAAAACTCCACAAACTTTCCATTTTGAGCAATCATTGGCTTTTTACCCAAAATATCCTCGGCCTCGTAAATCAGCCAATAGGCAAGATAGCGCCTAAGCATGTTTGGCGTACGTCCGCCTTTATTCTTCCGATCAAGTTCAACCCACAGGCGTAACGGCTCATAGATGCCGTTGATGAGATAGGGTAGAAGA
Organism: Beijerinckiaceae bacterium; assembly: GCA_036758905.1. GTDB lineage: Bacteria > Pseudomonadota > Alphaproteobacteria > Rhizobiales > Beijerinckiaceae > CAIUPE01. The sequence goes on from DAIOVR010000207.1 coordinate 871, forward strand.
ACATGGCTGTGGTTCAGACCAAGCGATTCGCGTTTTGGATTTCCGGCCTTCTCGATTTGCTTTTGGGTGAGTAGGCGGTTGTCGCGGATCCCGCGTTCAATTTCCAAATCGACGAAGACTGGAAATTCCTCTTTCCCCAAAGCTTCGCCGATTGCCGTGAAGTTCATAGACAAGCCGATGAAGCTCCCAACATCATGCGGCAATAGATGAGGAAGGTCCTTTTCGGCGCGTTTAAGTTCGCTGGCAACATTACCGAAAACTTTTTCCAGACGCTTGATGCGGCTGACCAGTTGGGACCTTTTGGGCATGGCGTCCACAACAGCACGAAACTGATCAAGATCAGCTATCACCTGTTGTAGAACAACCGACAGATTATGGGCTTGATCGTCACTCAAACGGAATCTTTTGATAAGGCCTTGCCAATCTGTTTCGGTCGGAAAGGATAGGCGCAGTTGTTCCGTATCAACGTTCTTTTTTGGTGATTTCTTCGGGGCACTTGTCATCGCGTTCATGTCCTTTCTCATACTGGTGACAAAGCAGGCGTTTGGCCTGTTAGATCATGGTCGATCAAGCTTTCCAGAAGAGCTGTATTTCGGCGTCCGGTCTCGACCATCCGGGATTGGTTGTAGTGTTTGTTAGCAAGATCAGGCGTCGTATGACCTAGAATGGTTCCGATAATCCGTGCCGACGCGGGCTCATCTCGAATAAGCGTCGTAGTTACTGAGTCGCGGAACCAATGGGGTGGAATAGGCTTGCCAAAGGCAGCCTTTGTGCGCTTGCGAATAGCAACATGCAAAGGACCTTGTGTGAGGTCAGTACCGTCACGCGAGATCCAAAGGGCTTGGGTTGGTAGATTAGGTGCCTTTGCCGATGTGGTCAGCAAAATAGGCCGGTAGTGTTGGATATAGCGTGTCAGATAAGGCAAGAGATTTTTGGGAAATGGGACCTCCATAGAGCGTTTACCCTTCATCTCCGAGGCCGCGAAAGTAAAGTTGACGCGTTCGCCTTCAATTAAAAAATTGGTACCGATGGTAAGCGAGTAGAAATTTTTGATCCTGAAGGGACGGCGCGAAAGCACGGCACACATCAGGCCATCGCGGTACATTTGGGCGCGCTGAAGTTCTGTCGAACCAGATTTTTTACGATAGTTCCGTAATACTTCAGCCTCGGCTCTGGCCATTAGTTCAAGACCAAGCTCTTCAAGTTGATCAGCGTGTTTAAGGCGTATGATCTTGTTCCTGCTTGGACGGGCTTCCGAGCGAAGATTTTTATAGGCATTAGCTAGCCAAGACCAATGTTCTTTGGGTAGATGGGGTGTCATCAAGCGTATGGCGTCATATAGCTCCTGAACACGGTTATAGATGGTCATGGTGCTCGAACCGATCGCCTTCAGATCGGCAATATAGGCGGATACCGCCTGCGGAGTGACCAAATCCTCAGAAGCACTCTTTCCAAAGGCTTCGTCCGAAAGACCTGTGTGAATTTTGCAATAACTCAGCCAGCAACCAAAGCCTTTTTTTGTCTTTGTGATACTCGCTTCGCGCCATGTCGATGCTTTAGTCGGCTTTGCGAACAGTCCCCCTTTATTAAAGCCCAATTGCCGAGCTGCCTGATGGCGTTCCGGCCATTCAGCAATAGGAATACATTTAGGCAGAAACATTAGATTAGAAGGATACATGAGGTTCCTCCCCGCGATGGCGGTCCATAATCATATCAAGGCGCTTGAAGCTGTCTTGGGTCTCAAGGCCGACATAGAAGTTGATCGTCGTACGGATATCTTTGTGGCCCAGAAGTTGACGAACAGGCTCATATTCGCCCGGGAATGTTCGCAAGAAAATCAGCCCTATCAGATGTCTAAAGGCATGCGGGTTTAAATGATACCCTGCCTGCTCCTTGATAAACTTGGTGATTTGAGCGCTGAGTGCTGCTTCCGTCTTTTGCACCCCGTTCCAACTGATAAAAAGCGAACCATGATCCTTTATACCTTTAAGAAGCAGTGGGCGATACACTTTGACGTAAAGGTCCAATAAGCGGATCGCTGTCTTGCCAAGCGGAAAATCTAAATCCTGTTCGTTCTTGACCTCAGAACTAGGGATCACGATATGGCACACACTATCGCTGACCCGATGGATATGCCGATCCAAATTTAGCGATGCTAAATTGCGCATCCGCATTGGCGCATTTTGTAAAATGGCGGCAGCGACAGCGGACTGGGCCAATACGGCGTCCAAAATACTAGGATTGGTTGTATCGAGATTCGCCATTACGCGTGACGCCAAGCTCGCAATAGTTTGGCAATGTGCGTCATCCAGAAACGGGCGCAGCTTCTTCTGATTGCTTTCCGTCATTCCAATTTTCTTGGGACGAAAGCGGCTTTCGGCGGCTTTGAATGCCTCAAGAGCCTCAGGACTGACATAGGCCCAGTGCTCAGCAATCAGT
>DAIOVR010000208.1:0-3274 GCA_036758905.1 Beijerinckiaceae bacterium
CGGGCCCCCGTCAATTCCTTTGAGTTTTAATCTTGCGACCGTACTCCCCAGGCGGGATGCTTAAAGTGTTAACTGCGCCACTGAAAAGCAAGCTTTCCAACGGCTAGCATCCATCGTTTACGGCGTGGACTACCAGGGTATCTAATCCTGTTTGCTCCCCACGCTTTCGCACCTCAGCGTCAGTACCGGACCAGTAAGCCGCCTTCGCCACTGGTGTTCTTCCGAATATCTACGAATTTCACCTCTACACTCGGAGTTCCACTTACCTCTTCCGGACTCAAGACTCTCAGTATCGAAGGCAGTTCCAAGGTTGAGCCTTGGGATTTCACCTCCGACTTAAGAGCCCGCCTACGTGCGCTTTACGCCCAGTGATTCCGAGCAACGCTAGCCCCCTTCGTATTACCGCGGCTGCTGGCACGAAGTTAGCCGGGGCTTATTCTTCCGGTACAGTCATTATCTTCCCGGACAAAAGAGCTTTACAACCCTAGGGCCTTCATCACTCACGCGGCATGGCTGGATCAGGGTTGCCCCCATTGTCCAATATTCCCCACTGCTGCCTCCCGTAGGAGTCTGGGCCGTGTCTCAGTCCCAGTGTGGCTGATCATCCTCTCAGACCAGCTACTGATCGTCGCCTTGGTGAGCCGTTACCTCACCAACTAGCTAATCAGACGCGGGCCGATCTTTTGGCGATAAATCTTTCCCCCGAAGGGCTTATCCGGTATTAGCACAAGTTTCCCTGAGTTATTCCGAACCAAAAGGTACGTTCCCACGTGTTCCTCACCCGTCTGCCACTCCCCTTGCGGGGCGTTCGACTTGCATGTGTTAAGCCTGCCGCCAGCGTTCGCTCTGAGCCAGGATCAAACTCTCAAGTTGAATAGAGAATGATCTTGTCTCGGTCATCACGTTTATTGACGGAGTTCACATGGACCACCGAAATGATCCAAATGAGCTCTTGTAAGAAACGCGTTTCCGACTAGTTCTCTTGTATGTTCCTAGCTTTTGGCCAGGAACCGCAAGGACTCCGCCGTCCGCGTTTCTCTTTCTTTCTATTTAATTTTCAAACAGCCACATCCTAAGATGTCTTCCGACGCACAACCGACGAAAAGTTTCCGCCTGACCAAGGTCAGGCAGCTAAGTGCCCGTAGGTACCCGGAAACGTTTCACCGGCCCGCCGCCATCCGGCAGCGACGCCGTGTGTGGCGCTATATAGGCGGCACCCCTTTTCCCTGTCAACACGCTTCTTCGATTTTTTTTGCAAAAGATTCACAGGAGGGAGTGAAAGCGTTGAAAAATAAAGGAAAAGGAAGATTCCCACAGGCCAATAAATTTTGAATTAAACGCAATACCCCCTATTTGCCAGCCCTGTTAACCATATTGGTCGCCGCCAAGTTCTCAATTTTAAAGAAAAGCCCGCCCTGACGGGTTGATGGTTGGCCCTCAGCCTTCGCTATGCCATAATCAGCCGACACATAAGTAGTAGCTTCAATCGGAATAAGACGCATTGACGGACTTCATCGCTAGGCGCTCCATGCTGCGCGGCCGACCTGCCTCAGGTCGGCCAATGCGTTATATGGATCGATACCGGTCGGAACTTACCGATCTGATCGCTCCGTTGAGCCAAAACTTTCAACCTGACGACTTTGCCCCTGCGCGGGTCAATTTTCGCTGGCTGATTGGCGCGACATTAACCGCCTTGGCAGGCATTGGCCTAATTGGCTCGGTTGTTACCTATTCTCTCGATCGTACCCGCAAAATGATCGAGATGCCCGAAATCGCCTATAGTGCCAATGAAGACAATTCCGGCAATGAGAGTGCGACCCCCATTAAAGGCGACCGACAGGTTATCTTTTCTGACATCGCCTCCGCACGGCAAAGTTTTCGTGCCCCCACGGCGGTTGCGGTGGGTGACCATGAAATCATCAAGATGCGCCCGTTTGTGAAGGTAGCGACCAATCTGGCCCTCTCCTCCATTGGATATAGTGCCGATGTGCCGCCCTTTGAGCCGCTCAAGCTCTTCGGCGGATCGGATAGCGCAGCCGCACCGCAGCTTGAAATACGCGCGTCGGAAGAGGACACCGATTTAACGTTCCAGAAATTCCAGCTTTCCGCTGCCAATATTGACGTTGATCCTTCCGTCGCTTTAAGCGCCACCCAGATCGAGTCTCAAGTCGAGGAAGCCCGCAAGGCCGCCATCTCTTTGGGCAAGGCCATGCCGCTCACCATTGGTGGGCAGCAATTCCTCACCCGTACCTTGCCGACGCTTACGGGGCCGCAAGGGTGGGCGGGTCAACCGCCATCGATACAGCCTTCTCATCCATCCAGATCAGCGTTGTTCCAGAAAATGTAACGGCACTGGCGAAGAAAGCCGCCGTTCAATCCGCCGCTCGCACAACAAGTGATGAGCGAATGACGACGATGCGCAAAAACGAATCCATTGAGCAAGTTCTCGTCGCCAACAAAGCGCCAAGCCTGGCAGCGAAAGGCGCTGCGGCCGTCCTGATGAAAGATATTAAAGACATCGGGCTTAAGGATAACGCCAAGCTTCGTATCCTCTTATCGCTTCCCCCTGACCCCAAGGCCGAGCCTAGGCTAATGCGCGTTATGCTGTATGATGGCGATACAATTATTGCCATTGCGGCTATCGATGATCGGGGCCAATTTGTTTCGGTTGCCCCACCCTCCTCTGAAGGGACGATTGGGGCTGATGAACAACCTGAAGCTGATCCGGCTCAACCACAAGGCTTCAAGCTCTATGATAGCCTTTATGAAACGGCGTTGAAAAACGATATCCCGAAAGCGATCATCGATCAGCTTGTTAAGATTTATTTTTATGATGTCGATTTACAGCGCAAAGTCGCAGGCGGCGACTCCTTCGAAGTCTTCTATGCCGAGGACGAAGAAAATGCAGGCCGCTATGAGGTGCTTTATGCTGCGCTCTCGGTATCGGGTGTCACCAAGCGCTATTATCAATATAAGTCGCCCGACGATGGCAGCATTGATTATTTCGATGAGCAGGGAAAATCGAACCGTAAATTTTTGATGCGCAAACCAATATCGGAAGGTATTTTCCGTTCGGGCTTTGGTATGCGCTACCACCCTATTCTGCACGTCTCACGTCTTCATTCGGGCGTTGATTGGGCCAATAGTGTTGGCACGCCTATTCTGGCAGCCGGCGACGGGACCGTCACCTTTGCCGATTGGGATACGGGGTATGGCCGGCATGTAGAAATTCAGCACGCCTATGATTTTACCACCACCTATTCTCATATGTCCG
>DAIOVR010000209.1:0-3258 GCA_036758905.1 Beijerinckiaceae bacterium
TCCGCCAAGGACACCATCGTGTCCAACACTTCCTTCACCATTTCCGGATCAAGCGCGGAAGTGGGCTCATCGAACAACATGATCTTGGGACTCATGCAAAGCGACCGCGCAATGGCCACGCGTTGCTGTTGACCGCCTGAAAGTTGACCCGGAAACTTATTGGCTTGTTCAGGAATTTTGACGCGCTTTAAATAATGCATCGCGATTTCATCAGCGTCCTTCTTGGGCATTTTCTTGACCCAAATCGGCGCGAGCGTCAGGTTTTCCAAAATCGTCAGATGCGGAAACAAATTGAAATGTTGAAACACCATGCCGACATCGCGGCGGATTTCGTCGATCTTTTTAACGTCCGCCGTCAGCTCCGTACCATCAACGATGATCGAACCTTTTTGATGCTCTTCCAACCGGTTGATGCAGCGGATCAGCGTCGATTTTCCGGAACCCGATGGTCCGCACACAACGACGCGTTCGCCGCGTTTAATGGTCAGGTCAATGTCGCGCAACACATGGAACGCGCCATACCATTTGTTCATGCCCTTAATCTCGATTGCATTCTCATGCTTGAGTTGGCCGGGTTTTAAGCCGAGGGGTCGTTCAGCGCTCATGATGAGAACTCCCTAATGTCGATTGTCAGTGGCAAGGCGGCGTTCGACGGACATCGAATACCGCGCCATGCCGTAGCAGAGGATGAAATAGACGATGGCCGCAAACAAATATCCGGCGAATGGCATGCCGGATGTCCGCCACACCGGATCGTTTAAGCTGGCTTCAATGACTTTCAAAAAGTCAAAGATGTTGACGATGGCGACAAGCGTTGTGTCTTTCAAAAGGCCGATGAAATTGTTCACGATGCCCGGAATGACGATTTTCAACGCTTGCGGCAAAATGATCTTGATCATCATTTGCCAATAGCCAAGGCCCAATGCTTGGGCTGCTTCATATTGTCCGCGCGGAATGGCTTGCAAACCGCCGCGCACCGTCTCCGCCATATAGGCCGAGAAGAACAAGGCAACACCAACGAGAACGCGCAGGAGCGAGTCAGGCCGCCAGCCTTCCGGTACAAAAAGCGGAAACATCACATTGGCCATAAACAGTACAGTGATCAGCGGTACGCCGCGGATAAATTCGATCACCACGACACTGCTCGAACGCGCAACTGGCATATGCGAACGACGACCAAGAGCCAAAATAATGCCGAGCGGAACCGATATCACAATGCCAACCGTCCCGATCACAATCGAGACCAAAAATCCGCCCCAATAATGCGTTTGAACAATTGGAAGGCCAAGGGTTTCAGAGCCGGATAAGAGGCAGTAGCTAACAATCGGGAACACGATAAAGAAATAAATCATGCCCAGATCTTTGCGCGGGATGCGCTGGACCAAGAGCCAAGCAAGACCGATGACTTCGAGCGCAAAAAACAATTCAGGCCGCCAGCGCATTGTCTCCGGATATTGTCCGAAAACGAAATAATCCCAATGCGCGGCAACAAAGCCCCAACACACCCCAACCGGATGACCAACCACGTCGGCAACGCAGGCTTTACTATCGTTTGCAACCCAAACGGCGTTGATGATCAGCGTATCAACGAGCCCGGGAATAATTTTATAAAGACCGAACACGATCAATAAGGTGACGACAGAATTCAGTACCGACGAAAAAAGATTTTCGCGTAACCAATGCACGATCCCCGACGTCCGCATGGGCGGAGGCGCTGGTTCGTTAAACTGTGAGCGGACGAAATGCACTTCGGCACTGGTTGTCATGTCAGCGCTCCACCAAGGCCACGCGGCGATTGAACCAATTCATAAAGCCGGATGTCAAAAGGCTTAAAGTCAGATAAACCAACATGGTCACAGAAACCATTTCAACCGCTTGTCCCGTTTGATTAAGTACCGTGCCTGTGAACACGCTCACAAGGTCCGGATAGCCGATCGAAACGCCGAGCGAAGAGTTTTTCGTCAAGCTCAAATATTCGCTATTGAGCAAAGGAACGATCACACGCAAGGCCTGCGGCATAATCACAAGGCGAATGGTTTGTGCGTGGCTTAAACCCAAAGATTGTGCCGCTTCCGTCTGGCCTTTGGAAATGGCGAGAATACCAGCACGCACATTCTCGGCGATAAAGGCAGCCGTATAGGTGGTGAGTCCAATCACCATTGAAACGAATTCAGGCGCAAGCGACATACCGCCCGACGCATTAAAACGACCTTGCACAGGAATATCAAAACTCAATGGCGCGCCGAGAAGAATGAAAATCACGGATGGCACAAGCACAATCAGACCGAAGGAGAGCCAACCTGTTTTAGGCCTCATACCTGTGCGCTCTTGAACCCGCTTCGCGCGAACCGATAGGCCGATGGCGATCAACACCATCAAAACAAACGCAATGAACGGGTAGGTAAAATCATCTCCGAGCACCGGGCGCGGCATCAAAAGCCCGCGCGTATTGAGCAAAATATGCCCTGGGAAAATAATCGAATTTCTAGGCTCTGGCAGAAGACCTAACACGCCACGATACCAGAAATAGAGGATCAGCAGCAAAGGCACGTTACGGAAAATTTCGACATAAACGGTAGCAAGCTTCGCAATCAGCCAATTTTTGGAGAGCCGCAAAATACCGATTAAAACACCTAAAAAAGTGGCGAGAACGATGCTGACGCCGGATACAAGCAACGTGTTGAGAAGACCAACCCAAAAGGCACGGCCATAAGATGATGCGGCGCTATAGGATATAAGCGTTTGACTAATGTCAAAACCCGCCTCGACATTCCAAAAGCCAAAGCCCTGCGCAATGTTACGCTTCTTTAGATTGGCCACCGTATTGTCATAGGCAAACCAAAACAGAGCAACGATTAAAGCCAGAAGCACAAGCTGAAAAAACAGGCTGCGAATGCGCGGATCGTTATAAAAAACGACCTTTGCTTCTGATGGGCGTCCACCATTCACGACGCTCATAGCTGCACGCTCCCTTGGGATTAAAATCGATCAATAAAAAAACCGGCGGAGAACAAAGTCTCCGCCGGTAATGCTTCGATTAACGAATTGGTGGTGCGTATTGCAAGCCGCCCTTTGACCAAAGCGCGTTAGACGCACGGGCCAACTGGATTGGCGTGTTTGGTCCGACATTACGTTCGAAAATTTCTTCGTAATTGCCGACGCCCTTAACGATCTGAACAACCCAAGCGTTTGAAAGACCGAGGGACTCGCCGAACTTGCCTTCGGTGCCGAGAACGCGCTTCAATTCAGGATCATCCG
>DAIOVR010000210.1:0-3220 GCA_036758905.1 Beijerinckiaceae bacterium
GTGGCGAGTACCGCATTGGCCATGCCGTGGTCGCGGATATGGGCCGTTAAAGCGCGCGTATCAATGCCGGAAATGCCAGGAATGTTGCGGGATTTCAGCCAGTTATCGAAATGCTTCACCGCACGCCAATTGGACGGGCTGGTGATATCCGCATGGATAACAACGCCTTTGGCACCATCGGAAACGGCCATGTCGACCGTCTCGATATCTTCCTCATTGGTGCCGACATTGCCGATATGGGGGAAGGTGAAGGTGATGATCTGGCCCGCGTAAGACGGGTCCGTCAGGATTTCTTCATAGCCTGTCATGGCGGTATTAAAGCAGACTTCGCCGGTGGCGGTTGTTTCCGCGCCGATGGCTTGGCCCGCGAGCACGGTACCATCCGCTAGTACTAGAAGCGCTGTTGGCATAGGCTCGATCCAGCCCTTAGCATCGGTCAGCGGCTGGGGGTGGAGGGAGTGCGCGGAAGAAGCTTGCTGCATGGCGGTTTTCACCCTAAACCCAATCAAATGTGATCGGTTCTTAAGCGCTTTGGTGGTTGGCGTCAACTTGGCATCAGGCGAAATTCTGTATATCGATCAAGGTGTTATATTATTCATGTGGACAAGGAGATGAGACCATGCGGGAACAGTTCACCGAGCTTTTAAAGGAAGCCATGAAGGCAGGGGACAAGCGCCGGGTTTCAACCATCCGGATGATCACGTCGGCCTTGAAAGACCGCGATATCGAACAGCGCGGACAGGGCAAGCCACCTTTGACGGATGAGGAAATCCTTGGCCTCTTGCAGAAAATGGTCAAGCAGCGGCAGGAATCGCTGGCGATCTATCAGCAGGCCGGACGTGATGATCTAGCAACCCAAGAATCTGAGGAAATTCAGATCCTTATGGGCTTTATGCCGGCCCAATTGGACGAGGTGGCGGTGAAGGCCGCGATTGCCGGAGCGATCGAAGAAACGGCAGCTTCCAGCGTCAAAGACATGGGCAAAGTGATGGCCGTTTTGAAGGAACGCTATGCCGGACAAATGGATTTTGCCAAGGCGAGCGGCGCTGTGAAGGCGATGCTTTCGGGGGCATAAGAGCGCAACTTTAGGGCGAGTATGGGGTGAATAGCGGATGGCTTGAGGTGGTTAGAGCCAGTGCTTCGGGTGATGGCCGAGGCGGTTGTGGTGAATATAAGTAAATCGCTGTTTTACTGCACGCTTGGGTTGTAATTTTGACGTTGAGGCAACATGCCGTGGCCTCGTCACATCCCGCAAGTCATGGCAGGCCTTGTGCCTGCCATCCACGACTTTGGGCGACCGAGCGGTAAGTCGTGGGTACCCGCCCCAAGGGCGGGCATGACGCGCGGCGGGAGGCAGGCCCATAGCCGTCATTGCGAGCGCGAGCGAAGCAACCCAGCTAGCGGTCATAGGTCGAGTGCGATGTCGCCGAACCGCTTGTGCTTGAACCACCAACTGGGTTGCTTCGCGTTCGCTCGCAATGACGGTTAAGGAAGAGCGAACTTCGTGAGTGGCTGCGCTTTTGGAAAGGCATCAGCCGGGTTGCTTCGCGTTCGTCACTCAAAACAATTAACCGGATCGTTTTGTTTGCTTCGTAAATCGCTCCTCACCTCGCAATGACGGGGAGCATCAAACCCTCATGGTGAGCCGCCGCGCTCGCGGCGTGTCGAACCACGTCCTTCGACTCGCACCTTTGGTGCTGCTCAGGATGAGGCGATGGGTAGCTGTGTCTTTACCCCGAGCTCGTCGAAGGATGAGGGGGCGTTATCCACACCCGCATCTTCCCGTTTTGTTCCAGCTCCATTTCGCGCTATGTAGGCTGCTATGAAATTCACCCCAACGATCTTGGACGAGATACGCGCCCGGCTGCCGGTTTCCTCGGTTGTCGGTAAGCGCGTTAAGCTGATCAAAGCGGGGCGCGAGTTTAAGGGGTTGTCGCCGTTTAATGCGGAGAAATCGCCGTCCTTTTTCGTCAATGACCAGAAGGGGTTTTACCATGATTTCTCCTCCGGCAAGCATGGCGATATTTTCTCCTTTGTGATGGAAACCGAGGGGCTTGGCTTTGCCGAGGCCGTCGAGCGTTTGGCGGCGGATGCGGGCGTGGCTTTGCCGAAGGTCTCGGCGGAGGCGGAGCGGCAGGAGGAGCGGGCCAAGGGACTTGTCGACGTCATGGCGCTGGCGCAGGCGTTTTTCGAGGCGACGCTCAAGGGTGCGGGCGGCGGTAAAGCGCGGACTTATCTGGAAGGGCGGGGTCTTTCGCGCGAGGTTTGGGCGGAATTCGGCTTGGGCTTTGCCCCTGCCGAGCGGTTTGCGCTGCGGGATCATTTGGCGGGCAAGGGTGTTTCCTCGGAAGCGATGATCGAGGCCGGGCTTTTGGTGCATGGTGAGGAGATTGCCGTGCCCTATGATCGGTTCCGCGACCGTGTGATGTTTCCGATCCATGATGTGCGCGGCCGCGTGATTGCTTTTGGCGGGCGGGCCATGGCGAAAGAGGCGCAGGCGAAATATTTGAACTCGCCGGATACGCCTTTGTTTCAAAAAGGTCGGGTGCTTTATAACCATCATCGCGCGCGCAAGCTCGCGCATGACAAAGGCACCGTTATCGCGGTGGAAGGCTATGTGGATGTGATTGCCATGTCGCGCGCGGGCTTTGGCAATGCGGTGGCGCCTTTGGGGACCGCGCTGACGGAAGACCAGCTCGGCTTGCTCTGGCGCATGGCGGATGAGCCAATCCTGTGTTTTGATGGCGATAAAGCGGGGCGACGGGCGGCCTATCGGGCGATTGACGTGGCTTTGCCTTATCTGCAACCCGGGAAATCCTTGCGCTTTGCGCTGTTGCCCGAGGGGCAGGATCCGGATGATTTGTATAAAAATGGCGGATCGGGTGCGATTGAAGCGGTGCTTGAGCGTGCGATGCCGCTGGTGGATGTGTTCTGGTCACGCGCTTTAGAAGTGGGCCCCGTGGATACGCCCGAGCGGCGGGCGGCGTTTGAAAAGCGGATGCGCGAGCAATTGCAGGCCATTCCGGATGAAAATCTGCGCCGTTATTACCGCGAGGACATGGATCGGCGGCTTGTTGCGCTGTTTCAGCCGCAACGCGCAGGCGGCGGCGCGCGTGGCGGGCAACAGGCGCGTTATGCCAAGGGGAACACGCGCTGGCAAAAGCCGGTCGAGGGGGCATCCATTCGAGAAGCCATCCGACCAAGCGAAAATCTTGTACGG
>DAIOVR010000211.1:0-1306 GCA_036758905.1 Beijerinckiaceae bacterium
AGATCCTCGCGGAATTTCTGCTCGTCGATCAATTGCCGCAAATCGCGGTGGGTGGCGCAGACAAAGCGCACATCAATCGAAATCGATTTTGAGCCACCCACGCGGGTAAAGCTGCGCTCTTCGATCATGCGGAGCAGTTTGACCTGCATATCGAGCGGCATATCGCCGATTTCGTCGAGAAATAGGGTGCCGCCAGTTGAAAGCTCCATTAATCCGGCGCGATCGCGCATGGCGCCCGTAAAGGCACCCTTCTCATAGCCGAATAATTCACTCTCGATGAGCTCGCGGGGGATGGCACCACAATTAACCGGAACAAAAGGCCCCGATGCCCGGCTGGAGCGCAGATGGATTGAGCGGGCGACAATCTCTTTACCGCTGCCCGAGGGGCCCTGGATAAAGACCGTCGAGCCGAGCGGCGCCACTTTGCCAATCATATCCGACACATTCCGCATCGCCGGACTGGGCAAATCCATAAATCGCGAAAAATCTTGTTCGGACACGCAGTACCTTTACACTACTCAGAGTTGTCGGCTTTTTGACACACACTCACCTTTTAGCAAGCTGTTTTAACGTCCGTTCATTTTGAAATGGTTACTTTTGTCAGCCGCAAAGCCCTAATTTCGTTAAAATTGAAGCTTTTTTTCAAAAAGTTTAAAAAAAATTAAGACAAAATTTATGATATTTAACAACATCTTAATTTAAATTGAGCGGATCTGATTAAGCGCCCGCCACCTAAATTTCGAAAACTTGGCAAGATCGTTGCTTTCACAGTCTCCGAACGGGTCAGCCCGAAGGAGTGGACAATGAACACGGTACTTTGCATCAACGACAATCTCGCCGACGGTGAAGCTTGGATGACCCATCTTCATATGCGGGGTTACGAGACCGTATCCTCGGATATCAAGAGCCTTGCATCGATCAAGAACGACGCGTGGACGAGAACCGGACTTCTTCTCTCGCATGAGGCAGCGAAAGTGTTAGCGTCCGACACAGCCGGTCTCGCCGGTTGGTGCCGCAAGCTGAAAGCTGACCGCATCGTGGTTGTCGACAAGCCCGGCGAAACATTCGCACTGAAAGGCGAGTTCAACGGCTCCGTGTTGCGCCTCACGCCTTCGACCGTCGGATGGCGTTACGCTTCCGAAGTTGCCGCCCGCTTTTTGGACGCGGATCAGAATGTTGCTGCTGGCGATCCACAGACTTTCAATCTTCTCCGCCTCGCCCGTCGCGTTGCCATGAGCGATGTAACCGTGATGCTCGTTGGCCCAACGGGTACGGGCAAGGAAGTGATCTCGAAATATCTTCACAA
>DAIOVR010000211.1:1406-3203 GCA_036758905.1 Beijerinckiaceae bacterium
GAAGCAGCGATTGAAAAATTGGAAGCCTATGAATGGCCGGGCAATGTTCGCGAATTAGAAAACGTACTTCAACGCGCTCTCGTTCTCTCGGGCGGCGCGGTTATCGAGCCTGATCATCTGATGATTGAATTGCATGACAGCGGTGCCGAGCTCGTTAATTTCGAGCCTCGTCAAAAGCGCCATGCAGTTGCAGGCTAAAGCGTAACAGTGACGGCCATGAAAGAGGAATTAAACACCATGATACCCTCAAGCAGCGTTGGTCTTTCGAGTGACATTCTAACACGGGCAACGCCTAAACTACGCCCGTTCGATAATGCCGCTCATTCGGATTTCGGCAGTCAATTGCGCAAGGCGGTTGATGAAGTTGCCAAGTCGCAAAATGATGCTGAATCATCGATGAAGGCCTTTGAATCGGGCGATGAAGTCGATGTGACAAAGGTGATGCTTGCACGCGAAAAGGCCTCCATCGCCTTCGAAGCGACGCTCCAGATCCGCAATAAATTGCTGAGCGCTTACAAAGACATCACATCGATGCCGGTTTAATCCTGGCTTTGAATGACGCGTAATTGGGATAAAAACGATGACCGATGCTAATGCTGTAACAGTTAATCAAACGGTGCCAATGGCCGCCCGCCTTACCCAAGGCATGTCGTCCGTTCGTAGCTTCATGCGGCAGCCCGCCGTCATGCGTTCAGCGCCGATGATTTTGGTCGCAGCCGTTATCGCGGTTGGCTTGATCACCATCATCTTTTTGAAAGACCCTGCCTATGTCGTCCTCTTCCCGCAGCTGGAAGAAAGCGACAAAGCAACCATTATGCAGACCCTGACGGATAAGGGCATTAAGCCTCGTCTTGATGCGACGACCGGTCAGATGACGGTGCCACGTGCCGACTTCTACAAAGCTAAAATGTTGCTGGCCTCCGCCGGCCTCCCAAAGGCCTCGACATCGGGTTATGATCTTCTCGGACAGATGCCCTTAGGAACCAGCCGTTCGGTTGAAACCGCCAAGCTTCGTCAAGCCCAAGAAACAGAGCTTGCACGATCGATTATGGAAATTCGTGACATTGAAAGCGCTCGGGTACACTTAGCCGTACCGGAGCGTTCGGCGTTTGTGCGCGAGCAAGTTCCGCCATCGGCTTCGGTTGTCATTAAATTGTCGCCGGGCCGCGCACTTGGCCCTGGACAGGTTCAATCGATTGTCCATCTCGTCAGCGCCAGCGTTTCCTATATGCCCGTTGAGAACGTGACCGTTGTCGATCAATACGGCAATCTCCTTTCTACCCCCAAGCAAGATACCGATATCGGCCTGACCTCGCAGCAGCTCGACCACAAACAGCGCGTCGAAAAAATGATGCGCGAGCGGGTGATGAATTTGCTTGTACCGATAGTTGGCGCGGGCAATGTGAACAGTGAAATCAATGTCGATCTCGACTTCACACGGGTTGAACAGACCAGTGAGCTCTTTGATCCTCAGCAGCAGGCGATTCGCAGCCAACAAGATTCGCTGCAAGAAAGCGCCGAAGGCCGTGCGCGTGGCGTACCAGGTGCAACGGCAAACCAGCCGCCGCCATCGCCAACCGTCTCAACTCAGCAAGGAACGGATTCGTCTGCTACCGATCAATCTAAGAACCGCTCCAGCTCATCGGTTAAGAATTTTGAAGTCAGCCGCGACGTTAAGTCGACAAAGACGGCGCTGGGTGAAGTTAAGCACCTTTCGGTTGCGGTTGTCCTTCGCTCGGTGATGACGACGGACGCCGATGGGAAGCCTGTAGAAAAGCCATTATCCGATGATGAGCG
>DAIOVR010000212.1:0-3185 GCA_036758905.1 Beijerinckiaceae bacterium
TGGCCATTACCTAACCATGAATCGTACAAAAGCAAGGCAACGCCCAAAACGATGGCAGCATCGGCGACATTAAAGACGTACCAACGCCATTCTGCCCAATGAAGCAGAACAAAATCGACAACGGCACCCCGGAAGATCCGATCAATGCCATTGCCGATAGCGCCGCCGGCGATCAGGCCAATGGCAAAAGCAGGCAGCAAGCGCAGGCTGTGCCAGAGCCAAATGCCGAAGCCAATGGCTGCGCCCAAGGCGAGAAGGATGAGAAAATAACGCCCCAAATCGGCATTTTGCTGGAATAGCCCATAAGAAATACCGCGATTCCAGACCAAAACGAGATCCACCATCGGGGAAAGCGCCACGGGCTCCGCGTGCTCAAGATCAAGCGCGTTGAGCACGTAAAACTTCGTCGCCTGATCCGCGATAAGGACGGCAAGCGCTGCGTTGAGGCCTAGAGAGCGGGCCCTAGATTTATCCATTCAGCTTTTCCCATTCCCGCATCGCCTGCGCATCGCGCGGGGTGATATCGGGGAAGTCTTTGTCCGCTGTTGCTGGATCGAAATAGCGCCATGAGCGGGCGCATTTGATGCCTGAGGCTTTTTCGCTTGTGACGGCGACACCGTGCACATCGTCCAAACGGAAAGCATCAGCGGGGGCTTCGCCTGCTATGATGGTGATGGCGGAGGTAATGCAGATATCGGCGAAATCGACGCTTTCGATCAGGCGAGCCAAATCCTGATCCGCGATGTAAACCTTGGGCGCTGCTTCAAGCGACGAGCCGATGCGTTTTTGCGCGCGTTCGATTTCCAAGGCGCCTGTTACCACACGACGGACTTTGCGAATGGTCGACCAGCGCGCGGCGAGCGCTTCGTCCTGCCATTCACTCGGAATATGCGGGAAGGTTTCGAGATGCACGGATTCAGCATCCGGATAGCGCGAGAGCCAAGACTCTTCCGATGTGAAGACGAGGATAGGGGCCAACCAAAGTGTCACTGCGCGGAAGATTTCCTCAATGCAGGTGAGGGCCGAGCGCCGCGCCATGCTTGATTGCGGATCGCAATAAAGCGTGTCTTTGCGGATATCGAAATAGAAGGCCGATAGCTCGGTGTTTAGAAAGGCCGATAGCTCGGTGATCACCTTGCGATAATCATAGGTCTCATAGGCCTTGCTGATGATGGGGGCGAGTTCGCTCAAGCGATGCAGCATCAAGCGCTCAAGCTCGGGCATATCGGCGGGCTTTACCCGATGGGCCGCGTCGTAATGCGCGAGCGTGCCGAGCATCCAACGCAGCGTGTTGCGGAGTTTGCGGTAGGTCTCGACAAAGGTTTTTAGAATTTCAGGCCCGATGCGCAAATCGTCGGAATAATCGGCGGCAGCGACCCAGAGGCGCAAAATATCGGCGCCCGAGTCTTTGATGATGTCTTGCGGCGCCGTGACATTGCCCAAGGATTTGGACATTTTCTGGCCCTTCTCATCCAGCACGAAACCGTGGGTGAGAACGACATCAAAGGGAGCGCGACCGCGCGTGCCGCAGCTTTCCAACAGCGACGATTGGAACCAGCCGCGATGTTGGTCAGAGCCTTCCAAATACATCACGCGATCTTTGCCGCCATCAACGATGCGTTTGATGCCCGCAAGCGTCGGGAAATGGGCGGGCGTATTGAGCACGTAGGAATGGGTGGAGCCTGAATCAAACCAGACATCGAGCACGTCCATCACCATGTCGTAGTGGTCGGGATTGTGGCCGAAGGGATTTAAGAAGCGCTCTTTTGCGCCATCTGCAAACCAAGCATCGCCGCCATCCACTTCGAAGGCCGCTGCAATGGCTTCATCGACCTTTGCATCGCGCAGGAGTTCTTTGCTTTCCTTGTGCACGAACACGGCAATCGGAACACCCCATGCGCGTTGGCGCGACATGACCCAATCGGGTTTGTTCTCGATCATGCCGGTGATGCGGTTTTCGCCTGTTGCTGGAACCCATTCGGTTTGTTTGATGGCATTGAAGGCCGTGGCGCGTAGCGACTTGTTGCCGAGCTCGACCGCGGGTTTATCCATCGCAATGAACCATTGCGGTGTGTTGCGGAAAATGACCGGCTTTTTTGAGCGCCATGAATGCGGGTATTGGTGCTTTAAGCGACCGCGCGCGACAAGATTGCCGTGATCGATGAGCGCTTTGATAACCGATTCATTCGCATCGCCCTTGTCACCCTTCTCGGTGATGACGCGCTTGCCTTCAAAGCCCGGGGCTTCCTTGGTGTAGACGCTGTCATCATCAATGGTGAAGGGGATACGCGTGTCGATGCCGCGCTCGGTCAGCTGGCGGCCATTCGCCATCCAGATTTCAAAGTCTTCACGACCATGCGAAGGGGCGGTGTGGACGAAGCCTGTACCTGCATCATCCGTGACGTGATCGCCGTCGAGGAGGGGCACTTGGAAATCATAGCCGAGATGGGCGAGCGGATGGGCGCAAACCATGGTCTCGAACGCATCGGCTGGAATATCTGAGATATGAGCGAGTGTGATTTTAGACGAGCCTGCAACGGCTTCCGCAAGCTTGTTGGCGAGGATGTATTTTTCGCCGATCTTAGGTCCGAAGTCACGCTCATTCGCGGTGACTTCATAGAGGCCGTAAGAAATTTTATGCGAGTAGGAAATCGCGCGATTTCCGGGCAGCGTCCACGGTGTGGTTGTCCAGATAACGACCGAGGCAAAACCCGAATGCGCGCCTGTTGTGATTGGAAACTTCACCCAAACCATATCACTCGTATGATCGTGATATTCGATTTCGGCTTCAGCCAGCGCCGTCTTTTCCACCACCGACCACATCACGGGTTTCGAGCCGCGATACAGAAGGCCGTTGTCCTTGAACTTCATGATCTCGCGCGCGATTTGCGCTTCGGCGTGATAGGCCATTGTGGAGTAGGGATGATCCCAATCACCCGTGATGCCCAAGCGCTTGAATTCCTCGCGCTGCACCGAGAGCCAGTGCTCGGCGAAATTGCGGCACTCTTTGCGGAATTCGATGACGGGGACTTCGTCCTTGTTTTTGCCCTTAGCGCGGTATTGCTCTTCGATTTTCCATTCGATCGGCAGGCCGTGGCAATCCCAACCGGGGACGTAGTTGGAGTCAAAGCCGAGCATTTGCTGGCTGCGGGTGACGAGATCCTTCAGCACCTTGTTGAGCGCAT
>DAIOVR010000213.1:0-3167 GCA_036758905.1 Beijerinckiaceae bacterium
CCGGCGGCGGCTTTTGCCGACGACGATGCTCCGGCGTGCCTGTCGGAATCGGAATTGCGCCATTTGGTCAATTCAGGCGCGGTCGTTCCGCAAATTTATGCGTTTCGGACGGCAAGGTCGCGCATTGGCGGCGACGTTATCAGTGCCTCCCTTTGCCCTAAAGATGCCGGTTTTGTGTATAATATTACGACTCTCACCAAAGACGGTAAGCTTGCGCGCATCCAAATTGATGCCGTGACAGGCAAGCCGACCGATAGTCAGTAGGATAGGATTGAATGCGCCTTCTCGTTGTCGAGGATGATAAAGATCTAAATAGGCAACTGGTTAAAGCCCTTTCACAGGCCGGATATGCCGTCGATTCGGCTCTAGATGGCGAAGAAGGGCAGTTTTTAGGCGAGACCGAGCCTTATGATGCCGTCATATTGGATTTAGGGCTTCCCAAAATAGATGGCGTGAAAGTGCTGGAATCGTGGCGCGAGGCAGGGCGTGTGATGCCCGTTCTGGTTCTCACCGCGCGCGATGCCTGGAGCGACAAGGTAAAAAGCTTTGATGCAGGCGCCGATGATTATGTCACAAAGCCGTTTCATATCGAAGAAATTCTAGCCCGCCTTCGGGCCTTGGTGCGGCGCGCATCAGGGCATGCGTCAAGCGATCTGGTCTGCGGGCCCGTGCGCGTCGACACACGCTCTGGACGGGTGCTCGTAGATGGCGAGGCGATCCGCCTCACGTCCCATGAATACCGATTAATGTCCTATTTGATGCACCATGTCGGCCGGATTATTTCGCGCACCGAATTGGTTGAGCATTTGTATGATCAAGATTTTGATCGTGATTCAAATACGATTGAAGTTTTCGTCGGGCGCTTGAGAAAGAAGCTTGGCATCGATGTGATTAAAACCATTCGTGGTTTGGGATATGTTCTAGAGCCGCCGGCTCCTCCCTCCGCATGATGTCCCGATTTTCCCTTTCGCGGCTCTCGATCGGGTCTCGTCTCTTTATTTCAGCCATTCTCTGCAGCCTGATTATTTTATTCGGCGCAGGCCTCGTTTTATCGACGATTTATCGGCGGGCATCCGAGCGTGCTTTTGATGAACGGTTGCAGGTCTATGTTCAATCGGTGGCTGCAAACCTTGCCAGTAAAAACGTCTCGAATGTTTTTGACCCCTACGGCCTTGGCGATCCCCGCTTTACCCTTCCATTATCGGGTTGGTATTGGCAAATTCGCGCCGAAGGCTTAGCCACGCCAGAAGTAACCTCGTCATTATCGCTTTTTGGTGGTCGCCTGCCAAAGCTTGAAACACTCAATGTTCCGGCCCATGATGGCACCGCGCGTGAAGGTTATATTATTGGTCCCGACGAACGGCGGTTAAGGCTTGTAGAGCGCGCGATAGAGTTTCCCGATGGAAGCCGGTTTCTTGTACAAATTGCAGGCAATGCCGATGAGATTGAATTAACGATCCAGAGCTTTGGTAAAGCCTTGTGGACGAGCTTTGGATTACTGGCTTTAGCTTTAGGCGTTACAACGATTTTTCAAGTGCGTTTCGGCCTCTTGCCTCTGTCGCGGCTTTCCAACGAAATAAGTGCTATTCGACGTGGCTCGAGTGATCATGTGAGTGGCAAATTTCCGGATGATATTTCCCCCGTTGCCGACGAGATCAATTTATTGCTCGATGTGAACCGCGATATTTTGGCGCGGGCGCGGACGCAGGTGGGCAATTTAGCCCATGCATTGAAGACGCCATTGAGCGTGTTGATCAATGAAGTTTCCGACGAAGACACGCCGATTGCCAATAAGGTGCGTGAACAGACCAGTCTTATGCGTGACCAGGTAAATTGGCACCTTGACCGCGCCAGAGCCGCTGCACGGGCCGGTGTTATCGGCGTGGCAACCGATATTGCTCCTGCTGTCGCGGGCCTCGAACGAACATTTCTTAAAATTTACACTGATAAAAATCTGACGATTGAAAGTATTTTGGCGCCTGACCTTAAGGTTCGCGGCGAGAAGCAGGATCTTGAGGAAATGCTGGGCAATTTGGTTGATAATGCCTGCAAATGGGCCCGTAGACAGGTTGTCATAAAAGCGTCGGCTTTTACGGGTGCCAATGACCATCCTTTTGTTGTGTTCGATGTATCAGATGACGGCCCCGGCCTGCCGCCTGAAAAGCGTACGGAAGTTATCAAACGCGGTGAGCGGCTCGATGAAACCGTGCCCGGAACTGGGTTAGGGCTATCGATTGTAGCCGACCTCGCTAAGCTGTATGGCGGTGAATTGACGTTGGATAGCGCAGAAAATGGTGGATTAAGAGCGCTGCTTCGTTTGCCGGCGGTTTAGTTTTTTGGTTAGATTTCGCCTGAAAAAAGTCCGATTCGCGCCTTAGTGCTCAGGTCGGAACCGTTAACATGAAACAAAGTTGCCGGGCGTGCTACAAAAGAAACCTCTTTCGGAGCTAAATTGACCATGACATTTAAATCTTTGACTGGGCTAATCGTCGCAGCCGGTCTTTCACTCGCCGCTGCTGGATGCTCTCAGACAACTGGGCCAAATGAGTCCGGTGGTACGATTCTCGGGGCACTTGCGGGTGGGCTGATTGGTTCTCAAGTCGGCAAAGGCTCGGGTAATACGGCGGCCATTATTGCAGGGACGATGATCGGCGGTATGGTGGGTAACTCGATTGGTCGCGGCCTTGACGAGGAAGCAAAGCGTCAGGCTTACGGCGCACAATCGCTGGCTTTAAACAGCGGTAAGGCCACAAAATGGAACGCGCCGAGCGGATCCTATGGCTTTGTTGAGCCCGGTCCTGTCTACGCTGAAAACAGCCGGACCTGCCGCACCTATACCCATAAAATCTACATCAATGGTCGTCCCGAGACGGGTACGGGCACCGCCTGTAAGGCTGGTGATGGCACGTGGGATATCGTCAACTAAGCTGATTTGATCTTTTTATTGTGACTAATTTCTTGAATGGCGCAGGGCGGAATACCGCTTTGCGCCATTCTCGCTTCACCTTTTCGCGTGACGTGGTGGCATGCGCCCTTTAAAAGCATAACAGAATGATTTGGCTCCTGATCGCTTCGCTGACGGGTTTTGTAATTTTGGGGCTGCTTTGGCCGCTTGCCCAAAGCGTTGCCGATTCCCGTACCGTGGATGACGGCGATTTTTATCGCGG
>DAIOVR010000214.1:0-1410 GCA_036758905.1 Beijerinckiaceae bacterium
ACGAAAATCGATCTAAAAACGATCCATGACGTGATTGGCGGCCAAGGAAGGGTCAGTTTCTGCTCCGCCGACCAGCTTTGGGAACATTTGGGCGTCGAACCAGGCTCCGTTACGCCCCTTTCGGTCCTTAATGACACGGAAAAACGGGTCAAAGCGATCCTGGATGAGCGTTTAATGGCCTATGACACCATCAATGTTCACCCCCTCGTCAACACCATGACCACCAGTATTGCTCGTGATGACCTCGTTAGGTTTATGACCGAAACAGGTCATAAGCCCTTGATAATAAAGGTGGGCGAGCCATCACCCCTTGAAGATTAAGCGCGACGGAACGTAGCGGGTGCATTGTTCTTTGGCCACATCCTTCCTATCTCTCACGGGATATGAAATGATGGCACAAATCGTTCGTATTTAATTTGCAAAAGGACCGAGCTGATGACGCTAATGGATGGTGCTGGAACTTCGGCAGCCCAAATTAAAGACGTAACGACGGCGAGTTTTCGACAAGATGTAGTGTCGGATTCGATGTCCCAGCCCGTATTAGTTGATTTCTGGGCCCCTTGGTGCGGCCCTTGTAAACAATTAGGCCCCATTATTGAAAAGGTGGTTGCGGCCACAAAGGGCAAGGTCAAGCTGGTCAAAATGAATATTGACGACCACCCGCAAATCGCCGGGCAGCTCGGGATTCAATCCATTCCAGCCGTCGTAGCCTTCAGCAAAGGCCAGCCGGTTGACGGTTTTGTGGGTGCATTGCCCGAGTCACAAATATCAGGCTTCATTGAACGCCTCGTTGGACCCATCGACGACGGATCCGTCGCTATGCTTCAAGCAGCAGCCGAATTGGCAAAATCCGGAGATTTATCGGGTGCTATCGACGCTTATGGCGCTGTTTTGGTTGAAGATAGTGAAAATCTTGAGGCTTTAGCCGGGATAATCAAGCTCTATGTTGAAAGCGCTGATCTGGAAGCAGCACGCGGATATCTTGAGGCCGTTCCGGATGGAAAAGAGAATGATGCCCATATTGTCGCGGCGCGTGCTGCTCTCGAGTTAGCAGAGCAGGCCGCTTCATTGGGCGATACTGCCGGATTCGAGGCTGCCATTGCTGCTAATCCCAACGATCACCAAGCGCGATTTGATTTAGCGTTAGCCCTTGCAGCCTCCGGAAAGCGGGAAGAGGCGACCGATGCTTTGATTGAAATCATCAAGCGCGATCGTAGTTGGAAAGAAGACGGTGCACGGGTGCAGCTTCTTCAATTTTTTGAAGCCTGGGGTCCCATGGACGAAATGACAAAATCAGGCCGCAGGAAACTGTCGACCCTCTTATTTCGTTGAATGTTGTATCCGTTAGATTTCCAGGAGATGAGCAGTGAATATCATGTATTCTGGCCCTTCTGATTTACCTGATATTAT
>DAIOVR010000214.1:1510-3139 GCA_036758905.1 Beijerinckiaceae bacterium
GCCATCACGGAAATTGAATTAGCCCGTCGGGATGACGGCTCCGAATCTTCACTGCAATAAGGTCTGAAATGGAACCGATTTCGCGCGCGAATTTAAATCCTAACCACCCGATTGATCCAAAATTATTGGAGCTCTTGGTCTGCCCCTTAACAAAATCCGTTCTGCGTTATGATGCTAAGACACAGGAACTGATCAGTTCGGCCGCACGGTTGGCCTATCCGATACGGGATGGCATCCCCATTATGTTGCCCGATGAGGCGCGTCAAATTGACGAAAACGAACGCTAGATTGATAATATTCGGAATGATTTAGGCATTAAAATTATGAACAATATGAGTGACGAGAATTCCCTTATCGATCCTGTCAAACTCGATCGATTGGCAGAAACGGCCGTAAAAGTTGGACTTCAGCTTCAGCCGGGGCAGGATTTGCTAATTACCGCGCCTTCTGCAGCGCTTCCGTTGGTTCGGCGTATTGCTGAACATGCTTATAAGGCAGGTGCTGGTCTTGTTGTGCCCTTTTTTACGGATGAGCAGCTGACGTTGGCGCGATATCAATTTGCGCCCGATGGGAGCTTCGATAAGGCCGCTAATTGGCTTTATGAAGGCATGGCGAAGGCTTTTTCGGCCAATACCGCCCGTCTTGCCATTGTTGGTGACGATCCGATGCTGCTGTCAGCGCAAGATCCGGCCAAGGTTTCACGCGCCAATAAGGCAAATTCTATTGCCTATCAGCCTGCTTTGGAAAAAATCGCCGGTTTTGATATCAATTGGAACATTATCGCCTGGCCGGGAACGGCTTGGGCAAAGCTCGTATTTCCGAATGAAACGGCGGATAATGCCGTTCGGAAATTGGCGGATGCCATTTTTGCGGCGTCGCGGGTGGATCGTGAGGATCCGATTGCCGCTTGGGCCGATCATAATGCCAAATTGCACGAAAAAACCGCGTGGTTGAACCAAAATCGCTTTTCTGCGCTCCATTTTAAGGGTCCGGGCACCGATTTGACGGTTGGATTGGCGGATGGGCATGAGTGGCACGGGGGTGCTTCGACGGCCAAAAACGGCATTACCTGCAACCCTAATATTCCGACCGAAGAGGTGTTTACGACCCCTCATGCGCATCGGGTTGAAGGCCATGTTTCGAGCACTAAGCCCTTGTCTTATAACGGAACTTTGATCGACAATATTTCGGTTCGGTTCGAGGCTGGACGGATTGTTGAGGCCAAGGCTTCGCGTGGGGAGGATGTGCTTAAAAAGGTATTGGAAACGGATGAAGGTGCTGCCCGGTTAGGGGAGGTGGCTTTGGTGCCGCATTCTTCGCCGATTTCGAAGAGCGGATTGTTATTTTTCAATACGTTATTCGATGAAAATGCCGCCTGCCATATCGCGTTAGGGCAATGTTATGCGAAGTGTTTCCTCGATGGCGCCTCGCTGACGCCAGAGCAAATTGCGGCCCAAGGCGGCAATAAGAGCCTCATCCATATCGACTGGATGATTGGCTCAAATGAGGTGGATATCGATGGCGTTGGAGTGAATAACGAGCACGTTCCGATATTCAGGAAGGGCGAATGGATAAGCTAATTCGATGAATGGTGAATAAAACGCGGTTTCGGGTGAATAACGATGAATG
>DAIOVR010000215.1:0-3086 GCA_036758905.1 Beijerinckiaceae bacterium
GTTAGCGTTGTCGATGCGGAGCTATTCAACGAGCACGTAACGCATATTAAAACAAAGATCGAAATCGAAGATTATCTACGCAAATCCGGCCTACCCTTCTCGATCTTGCGACCGACCGCTTTCTTCGAGAACTTCGATGATCCGAAGAATTGGAATCCTCTTAAGAAAGGCGCACTCCAGTTTCTTTCCACAAAGCGGATTAAATATTGCGCGACTTACGACATTGGCCGAGCGGCTGCCGTCATGTTCAAGAACCGCGAGGCATGGCTTGGACGGTCGTTGGACGTCATCGGATGGGAAGGCGATCTATCCCAAGTTGCCCAAGCATTAGAAAAAGTTGGTGGCGTGCCAGTGAAATATAAACTCGCAATGCCAGTAGTTCTCCGCCGCCTCTTTCTCAAAGACCTCCACAACATGTTTCTCTACTTCGAGGCAGGCGGTCCAAAAGGGTCACCGTCAGATTTTAAGAAGGTCGTACCTGATGCGTTATCCGCTGAAGACTGGTTTCGTTTTCATGGGCACTATTCAAATGGAGAAAGGATCAGCGCCTAAAAGGTGATCCCCTAGGCAAAGATCCAGCAAAAAAAATGTCACAAAATCACTGCGGCACAGCGGCCCAAACTGTGCGATAACCGTGTGGAAGGTTTTTGCCACGCTGGGACTACGCTAAGTTAATGATATAATTAGATTTTTTGGTAGCGGAGGTAGGCTACGGTCTATACAGCGTCTTTTGGATTGAGCTGCCCAAAAAGTAGCTATATCCAGTGCAACTAATTGATTTTATTAATAAATTCAGATTATAGATGGGTCAGTTGCGGGTCCCGCAATCCCCGAGACTTTCTAATGTCTTGCAATATATAGGGTGTGTGAAGCTTTGTTGCCGAGTAATGCTTCGAATAGTATCAACAGATCGACGCTAAAATTATGCTTATATTATCTGTCTTCATATGGCGCGGCAGCTTAAATGTTGAGAAATGAAGCCACCTTGACGACATGTGAGTTCTGTCAAATGAGCCCCTATAATTAATAAGAGTAGCAAATTTATTTAAAGTCTCGCCAAAACCAGAGAACTCATTTAGCTTGGTCACGTGGGATTGTTCATAGTGTGAGCCGAGTTGTCTACTCTCAAAGACGTTGCAAAATTGGCTGGCGTATCAACTTCGGCGGTGTCGCGCGCGTATACCGACGGTGCCAGTGTTTCTGCTAAAACAAGGAAAAAAATTGAAAAAGCAGCAAGCACTTTAGGTTATGCACCGAGTCTAATCGCCCGCAGCCTTGCGACGCACCGCACTAAACTTATCGGCCTTGTGGCAAACAATTTTCAAAATCCAGTTTTTTTAGATGTGTTCGATTTATATACGCGTGCATTACAGCAGCGCGGCTATCGGCCTCTTCTTGTCAATCTCACCGATCTGTCGGACTCCGAAAAATCGGCACGCTTGCTGAAACAATATAATGTTGACGGTGTGATTGTCGCGACATCGACACTTCCGCAGGCTTTACCGATCACCTTCCGAGATGCTGGTCTAAAAGTTGTTCATGCCTTTGGCCGCGCAACGCAAAAGCCGTCTGTCCATATTGTCGGAATTGACAATCTTGCTGCCGGACGGCTAGCGGCAAGAAGCCTAATGTCGCGCGGTTATCGCAAACTCGGCTTTCTTGGTGGCCCTGAAACAGCAACATCAACACAGGATCGCGCCAGAAGCTTTGTTACCGAACTTAAAAAGGCACGCCTGCCCGCACCGCTCATCTGTTATGCCCGCGCTTATTCTTATGATGCGGGACGTGAGGCTATCGGCGCGTTGCTTCATGATCGCGATATTGAAGCGATCTTCTGTGGCGATGATTTGATCTGCATGGGGGCGATTGATGGGGCCCGCTCAGCGGGATTAAAGGTACCAAAAAATATTGGCTTTCTTGGCTTTAACAATATGGCAATGGCCGGCTGGAGCGCCTATAATCTCACAACAATAAATCAGCCGATTGCTGATATTATCCGCAAATCCGTTGAACTGATGCTCGATCTTGTCGAAGGCGAGATGATCACGCCATCCTCGACGATTCTGTCATGTTCGATTATCGAGCGCGGAACGCTACGCCCCATTCAAACAAAATCCGTGCAAAAGCGCTAACGCACTCATGCTAATCACGGCGCAAGATTATTGATCACTTGAACAGCAAGATCACGCATCGGGGTGATGGTCGCCGAGAGGATTTTAAGCCGGTCGAATTCAGCGGGATGATCCGCGAGAAAGCCCCGCAAAGAACGACCGAATTCTTGCCTGAATTCTGTGCCTATATTGAATTTTTTGACGCGATGTTCTGTTGCCAACAGCCTTCGCATGGCCGGATCGATCCCGCTCGCCCCATGCAAAACGAGTGGCATCGGTGTTACCGCTTCAATGGTTCGCAACCGATCAAGATCGATCGTTGTTGTGTGGTCAGTTTGCAGATGCAGATTGCCGATCGAGATCGCCAAGGCATCGATCTTCGTCTCGCGTGCAAATCGCTCGGCTTCATCTACATCAGTAAGTGAAGATTGCGCGCCATTCTGATACCCAACAGCTCCGATCTCGCCTTCGACCGAAAGACCATGGCGGTGCCCAAGCGCCACGACGTGCGATGTCAATGCTATATTGTCTTCAAGTGGCAAGGCAGAGCCATCAATCATCAAGGATGTAAAGCCACACTCGACGGCCGTGGCACATTCTTCATAAGTGCGCGCATGATCGATATGACAGACGATTGGCACTTTCGCAGCATCGGCCAAATGTCGAAACATCTGCCCCAAAATTGCAACCGGCGTATGTTTCCGGCACCCAGGACCTGCTTGCAGAATGATCGGACGATCCGTTAACTCCGCTGCCTCGACATAGGCTTTCGCATCTTCCCAACCGTGCACAACGAAGGCGACGACGGCGGACTTGTCATCGCACGCCGCCGTGAGAACCTCGTTGAGCGTCGCCGCTGTCATTTGAATTTCGCAATCATATCCTTGATGCCCGGGATCGTCTCGATCTGATAGGCATGGGTTGGCTGAAAAAATTGCACTAGCGGTCTTTGGCTTAACCCACCAAGAATGGTGA
>DAIOVR010000216.1:0-3076 GCA_036758905.1 Beijerinckiaceae bacterium
TACCCGTCATCGAGGAACACATCGATATGCGGGATCACGTTGAAGGCGATACGCTTCGTGAATTTTTCAACTTTCACATCGGTGGCGGAGAATATCGCGCGCGACTGGTTGAAGAGTTCATCCATCGCATCTTTGCCCGCGCCCGAAACCGATTGGTAGGTCGCTACCACAACGCGCTTAATCGTTGCCTTGTCGTGCAAAGGCTTCAACGCCACAACGAGTTGTGCGGTTGAGCAATTTGGGTTGGCGATGATGTTGAGGCGATTGGCATCGGCCATGAAGCGGGTCAGCACATCCGCATTCACTTCTGGCACAATCAAGGGTACGCGCTCGTCATAGCGCCAGCAGGAGGAATTATCGATCACCAAGCAACCCATCGCGCCGATTTTTGGTGACCAAGTTTTGGAAACCTCCGAGCCGGCCGACATCAGGCAGATATCGGTTTTGGAGAAATCATGATGCTCGAGGTTTTGTACCTTCAACACTTTGTCACCATAGGAGACTTCGGTGCCCAAGCTGCGCGAGGAGGCAAGTGCCACAACCTCGTCTGCCGGAAAGGCGCGCTCGGCGAGGATGGAAAGCATTTCACGGCCCACATTCCCTGTGGCGCCGACGACTGCGACCTTGAAACCCATTATCGTGATCCTTTGTTTAACGGCTCTTTGGCTCCCCTTGTGAACCCGCTTGACGGGCCCTTCGTCTCATCCCCGCCGGGGGGAGAGACCGGAGCGAGGACCATATCAGAACGTCTTGCCGCCTTTTGTGGCGGTTGAAGTTTTCGATTTCGCTTTTTTCGAAACGGAAAGGGACATGGGCCTGATCTGAAAATTGATGGATGACCCCAAAAATACGGATATGGCCGGATTGTCAATCTTTGCGTCAATAATTTGTTAGCTCGAGCCCTCGACCGTTCTGGATTCCTTCGCTATCACGACCCAGTCCAATCTTGGCGTCCGGATCCTTCTCGTGTCAAAATCCTCCCCATCTTTGCTCCTACGCCTTGCGCCTGCGCTTTTTGTGGCCATTTGGTCCACTGGCTGGGTTTCGGCACGTTATGGTGCCGATTACGCCGATCCACTGACGTTTTTATCCGCGCGCTTTGTGCTGGCCTTTGCTGCCATGCTCGTCATTATCGTTGTTTCACGCGCTGAATGGCCCAAAGGTCGCGGAATTCTACACGCGATGATGTCGGGCGTATTGCTCCATGCGCTTTATTTGGGCGGCGTGTGGTGGGCCATCGCCCATGGCGTCCCGACGGGCATCTCGGGCCTTGTTGCGGCTATCCAGCCGATTTTAACCGCCTTTCTTGCGCCCCTTATCCTACGCGAGCGCATTGGACCGCTCCAATGGCTCGGGATCTTTTTAGGATTTTGCGGCATTGTTTTCGTGCTGGAGCCGAAATTATCTGTCGTTGATCCGGCCCATTTGGCCGAAGCGTTGGGTCCTCTGGCCATCAACATGCTCGCCATGGTCTCGGTCACCTTCGGTACGTTTTACCAAAAGCGGTTTATTCCCAAAGGTGATTTGCGGACGGTAACAGCACTTCAATATGCCGGTGCGTTTATCGTCGTAACGCCCGCAGCCTTGCTTCTTGAGCCTTTGCGTTTGGATTGGGGCTTGCCGCTGATCGCGGTCATGGCCTGGTCGGTATTCGCTCTCTCGCTAGGCGCCATCGGGCTACTGCTTCTGCTGATTCGTGAGGGAGCCGTCTCGCGGGCCGCCGCTTTGATTTATCTCGTGCCACCAAGCGTCGCGATTGAAGCTTGGATGGCCTTTGGCGAGACGATGCAACTCGTCCAGATGGTTGGTCTCGGCCTCACCGTCTTGGGCGTGGCTTTGGCAACGAGACGACCCGGCAACGCAAAATAACTTAGCCCTACACGCAACCGAGGCTGCACTCTAGGCATTAACCCCGCGTCACTCATGACGCAGGGATGAATTGTATGACCTATGCTGCATTGGCTACCGGAACCCATATTGTCGTCGGCGACGGCAAAAAAGCGCTTATTCTGTTCAATGAGGGAACGGCTCTCTTACCGGTTCTCACGGTTGAAACCGTTCTTCATCAAACCAATCCGCCCAATCACGATTTGGGGACCGATCGGCCGGGGCGTGTGTTCGCGAGTGTCGGGCCGCGCAGTGGTAGCGCTGAACCGGTTGATTGGCATCAACTGGCTGAAGACCGTTTCGCCCATGACATCATCGCCGGTCTCGTCGAACTCGCCAAGCGTGAGAAGTTGAAGCGTATTGTGATTGTCGCGCCGCCCCGCACCCTGGCTGAACTTCGCCACATCATGCCGGAGGAATTTTCAAAGCTGATTGTCGCCGAAATTCACAAAGACCTGACCAAACATTCGGTCAAAGAGATTACCCACCATCTGATGGAAGAAATGGCAGCTTAATGCTTGCTGACTTCCCACATAATCTCGTTACGACGCCAGAAAAACGGCTGCCAAGGTGGATCATAAAACGCAAAGCTCGGTTCACCTTGCGGCTTTAATTTCTTGGCTTTGAGGAGGGTCGCCAATTCCTCGCGGTGCGACATCAAATTGCTGTCACTCCACAAGCCCGAAAATCGCAAGACAGCCACGCGGCGTCCCGTAATTTCGACGAACCTAATCCGTGCATCGTTCGGCTTAGGCAGTGTCTTGAGCGTATAGCCCTTTGGCATCATGAACCGGATGGTCCAAACGCCTGCGTCACCCGTTTGCGTGACAGGTGCTGTCATCGCAATCGTGTCGCCTTTTGATTGGGTAACAGGCGCGGTCATATCAATCTTGGCAGAACCCGCATTGCCACCAAAAATATAGCCGGCCAAAATGCGAAACCCTGCACTGGCCGCGCTGTCCCGCTCGCCGTCGACCGAAACTTCAGCCGCGATCATCGGCGCATAATCGCGCAGTTCGAAAGCGTCTTCTTTGCTAACAAGCGTGAATTCCGGCTCTTCGGTATTGGCCATTGCAGCACCCATGGGTAGCGTCGCACTCAGTAAAGCGAGTGCGACGACGAAGCTCTGAAAATAGGCTTTGGCAAAACCCATGGGATCAGTAAACACCCAGAAAATCACGCTTGCCAA
>DAIOVR010000217.1:0-3068 GCA_036758905.1 Beijerinckiaceae bacterium
GCGCATGAGCAACACGCGTCAGCGAGTCGATCATCAATAAAACGCTTTTGCCTTGTGCACGAAAATATTCGGCATAGGCGGTTGCGCGATGTACACCGCGAATACGCAGCACCGGGGATTGATCAGCCGGAACGGCAACAACAATCGTATTGGCAAAGCTTGGCGAAGCCGAAAGCTCTTCAACCATGCCAGCCACTTCTCGGCCACGTTCCCCAATCAGTCCGAGGATCACGATATCCGCTGACGTAAACCGTGCCATCGCCGATAATAAAGAAGATTTACCCACGCCGCTGCCTGCGATGATGCCGATGCGTTGGCCGCGGCCGACGGTGAGCAAAGCATTAATAGCGCGTACACCTGTATCAATCGGTTCGCGAACGGGCTTGCGGCGTAATGGATTAACGCGCTCGCCTTTCAGCGGCCATATTTCACGCAAAATCGGCTCGGGCTGGAGATCAAGCGGCTTGCCTGCGCCATCCAATACCCGCCCCAGCAAAGCAGGGCCAACAGGCACGACATCGACGCGTCGGATTGTTTCAACACGGGCACCCGCGACGAGGGCTGCTTGTCCGCCGGTGAGCACTAAAACAGTATAGTCATCCAAGAAGCCGATCACTTCAGCTTCGGCCCATTGTCCGTCGCCGCATTCAATTCGGCATTCATTGCCAACGGCTGCCGGAAAGGCACTCGCATGCACAATTTGTCCGTCAAATCGTTTGACCCGACCAACGGCATTCACCGTCCGTCCACCCCGAAGAATGGAAAGCTCTTTATCGAGCTTGGCCGCCATATCGATCATAGTTCTTCCTCGGCAAGACCGAGCATTTCAGGAATATCTTCAACTTCGAGATCGCGACCTGTCAGGCGGAAGCCACCGTTCGGGAGATCCTGATCTTCGATAATCTTGATAGACTTAAACAAATCTTCGCCGCGCAAAGCAGGCATCAAAGCCTGAGCGTCTTTTGAATTGATCGCCAAGGTAAATTCGGATCCCGCGCGCGTGAACATATCGGCGGATTTTTTGATCCGGTCGATAAACATTTCAGGTATGGTTGCGAAGACATTGCCGGCAAGATCCTGTGCGATGCGGCGGACATGGCGCGCCATAATCGCGGTGTTCTTTTCCAGTACTTCTTCGGTTGCCGGAATGAGATGATCTTCAAGGCGCCTGAGTGCTGCAAGCACATCCGCCAATTCTTGACGTGCTGCTGCAACGCCTTGTTGATAGCCAATGGCGCGGCCATCTTCGCGCGCCGTTTCAATTTCAGCAATAATATCGGCGCTGTTGATAGGCGCTTCCTGAACAGGTGGCGGTGGCACGAATTGCCCTGCCGCTTGCGCCTCTTGCTCGAGCCGCTGCGCTTCTGCTGCCATTGCGGCGGCTTCGGCTTCGCGCGCGGCTTCCTCGTGGGCTTCCGCTACGGCGGGCGCTTCAGGTTCCGGCGTAAATTCCTGCAGCGCATTCTCGTCGATAATTTCTTCTTCGGCGACAACCTTGAAAGAGGTTTTACCCCAAGGCACAAAGGCGCCGTCATTTACGGATGAATAGCGTCCTTCTTCGACGAAATCACCGCCAACTTTGGCAAACATTGCCGCATCTTTTGGACGTAAGCGGCGAGAGGCTGAATTAGACATAGTCGTCGCCTCGTCCGGCTAGCATGATCGTACCAGCATCCGAAAGCTGACGGGCTGTTGCGATGATCTGCTTCTGTGCTTCGAGCACTTCCGTGATACGCATCGGACCCTTCGACTCGATTTCGTCTTTCAACGATGCCGCAGCGCGAGACGACATGGCACCAAACATTTTATCGCGCAGACGTTCATCGGCACCTTTCAACGCAATTGCCAGCGTGTTTGGATCGCAGGAACGAAGCAGTGTGCCCATGCTCTTATCGTCAACGGCAATAAGGTTATCGAAGGTAAACATATTGTCTTGGATGGCGGTCATAAGGTTCTTGTCCGCCTTGGCAAGGGAACGCATGATCCGTTGTTCGATCGCCGTCTTGGTGAAGTTCATGATCTTCGCTGCAGCCTTCACGCCGCCAATCTTCGAGGCGCGGAGCGAGGTATTGGCCTGGAATTGCAACTGCATGACGCGCTCGAGCTGGGCAATGGCCTCGGGCTGAACCGAATCGAGCGTCGCAATACGTTGTAACACTTCGTGTTGAATTTCTTCCGGCAGAAGCACCAGAACGTCGGCCGCGATGGCATATTCAAGATGAGAAACGATAATCGCGATAATCTGCGGATGTTCACCCGTGATCATTTCCGCAATCGAGCGAGCGTCCATCCACTGCAAGATTTCGATATTCTTCGTGGAGGATGACGGCGTAATACGCGTCAAAATGCTGCCGGCCTTGTCTTCGCCGAGTGCTTTGGTCAAAACACGGCGAATATAGGTGTCTGCGCCAAGGCCGATACTTGTCTGAGCCTTGATGATGCCCAAGAACTCGTCGAGCACCATATTAACGGTACGTTGATCGACGTCGGCGACGGAATACATGGCACTTCCGAGCTGCTGAACTTCGCGGGGCGAGAGGTTTTTTAGAATCTCCGAGGCCTCTTCTTCGCCCAGGAGAAGCATCACAATGGCGCATTTTTGTGTGCCCGACAAAAGTTCAAACGCGGCTTGAACGTCGTTTACTGTTGATACTTCAGCTGCTTCGGCCATGGTTAATAACTCTCTAACTTAACTCAACAAGACACTTAACGCCTTAGTTTATCTCTTTAGCGATTAACGATTTGAGAACGGCGGTTACGCGGCCTGAATCATCGCCCACGAGCATCCGGATAAGGGCGATCTTATCATCATAGGTATTGGCCGTATCAAGAAGGTCAACATTGATGCCGCTCTTCTTAGGCTTGAGACGTGCCTTGATGTCGTCAAGCGTCTCGCCTTCACGGACTTCCACAGTCTCGCCGTCGCCCATGGTAGGCTCGGCACCCGAGACAATCACGTCAGACATGGTCATCAGGCGGCTGAGGAATGGACGCAGGGCGCCAAGAACGATGATTCCGAGGATAATCAGGACCGCCAATTCCTTAATGGCGTCTTCAATCCATGGCGC
>DAIOVR010000218.1:0-3065 GCA_036758905.1 Beijerinckiaceae bacterium
TCGCTTCCATCGGCGATTGATGTTGAAGGCGACTATGTCACTCCCGGCATTGTTGAAATGCATACCGATAATATGGAAAAACATTTCGTGCCGCGCCCTGGCGTGTTTTGGCCGAATGGCTTGGCAGCGGCTTTAGCGCATGATGCACAAATTGCATCAGCAGGTATTACGACAGTTTATGATTCAATCTGCGCAGGTTCCGTTTTTGGTCAAAAAGATTATCGCCGCGAAATCTTCCCGAAAGTCATCCGAGCGGTTGAAGAAGGTGTATCAAGCGGTGCGTTTCGGGTTGACCATCACATCCATATTCGCTGTGAATTGACGGGTGATGAACTCGTTGATGATGTAGCGCCTTTCGCCGATAATCCGCTTGTGCGGTTGATTTCTTTGATGGATCACACGCCGGGTCAACGTCAGTGGCGCAATCTTGATAATTTAAAGCGCTATAATTTGGGCTCGGGCGAGAAAACGCCAGAGCAGCACGAAGAAGATGTTGCTGTAAGGATGGAAGTTGGACCGGCCAATATGCAAAAGAATTGGCCTTTAATTGTTGAGATGTTCGGTTCGCGCGGTATTCCGATTGCAACGCATGACGATACCACGGAAGATGATGTCGAAGCAGGTGTCCGCTCTGGCGCGGTAATCTCCGAGTTTCCAACAACCGTTATTGCCGCTGAAGCGGCTAAACGGAAAGGGCTCGCCACCATTATGGGTGCACCCAATGTGGTAAGGGGCGGTTCGCATTCGGGTGGCGTTTCAGCGGCTGAACTTGCCAAGCTTGGTCTGCTCGATGGTCTTTCATCGGATTACGTCCCAGCAAGCCTGTTGCAAGCGGTTTTAAAGTTGAACACGGATTACGGCATTGCCTTTGCCGATGCGATGGCCAAAGTGACATGGAAAGTAGCCGACATGGTTGGCCTCCAAGATCGCGGCCGTTTAGCAATCGGCAAGCGTGCCGATATTCTGCATTTTAAAGCAGTCGGCCCAACGCCCGTTATCCGTGCGCTCTGGTCCAACGGCAAAAGGGCGTTCTGATCATGTCGGGGAATGGTGCGGCTCGCTACGCCATCTATTATGCCCCAGAGCCGTCGTCTAAGCTTTGGCAGTTTGGCTCGTCCGTCGTAGGCTATGATGCGGTTGATGGCACCGATCAGGCCGTTCCGGCGTTTGCTGGTTCTCTCTCCGGCCGATGGCACGAGCTTACATCTGAACCACGCAAATATGGTTTCCACGCGACGTTAAAAGCTCCATTTCATCTTGCGCAAGGTGTGGATGAAATGGCGTTGATGGTAGCAATAGAGCGCTTTTCACAAACGGCTCGCACCGCCATCATCGAAGGTTTAGAGGTGGCCAGCATAGGCCCCTTTATTGCGCTTCGTCCCTTTGGGGATGTGGCTATGTTGAACGCATTAGTCAGCACCATTGTACGCCATTTTGAACCCTTTCGAGCACCTTTATCGGCAGAGGATCGCGCGCGGCGTTTGAAGTCGCCGCTCACCGAGCGACAAACCGATTATCTTGATCGTTTCGGATATCCTTATGTGCATGAGGAATTCCGTTTTCATATGACGCTTACGGGTCCGCTTCATTCGGATGATCGAGAGGCGACGTTAAGCGTTTTAAAATCAGCCTATCAACAATATGGCGGGGCTACCCAGACGACCATCGATCGTATCTGTCTTTTTAAGCAAGACACTCCGTCATCGCGCTTCAGGATTATTGGCAGTGCGATTCTTGCGTGAACGGCTAAGCCGATATGATCGCATCAATGAACGCGCCGCTGACATCTTCGGGCTTGGTCTCGTTGCGAATTTCAATCAAGCGAGCGGAGCTTACATCAACGGGTGCTTCGCGTTTAAGCCGCTTGCTTATCTCCTCAGTACTTTCGCGGCCTCTTCTGGCAATGCGCTCGGCCAAAAGAGCAGGGTCGCATACAATCGACAAAACCGTAACGCGATGGCCAAGCGCCTCCGCCGCACCAATCACTTTTCGCGAGACATTGATGATCGCTGTTGCGCCTTCCTCAAGCGAAGCGAGGCTTGCGCGGGTGATCCCGTAGCGCAAGCCATGGGCGCCCCAGCTCAAGGCAAAATATCCGTCCGCTTCGGCCTTTTCGAAGTGTTCAAGATCCATCGTGTCATGGTCTTCGGCATCCGCTTGTGCGGTGCGGGTAATCACGCGACGTGGAAAAATGAATCGTCGATCATCGATCAAAGCATCGCGCGAAAGCCCGATCAGCGTGTCTTTACCGCTGCCCGATGGGCCAACAACAAGCACAAGCGCACCATTTTTAGCATCGGATTGTTGCAGGGGAGAATTGGACATGGCGGGTAAAAAACTCGGAATTGAACCTGTGATCGATCCGACAGCAAAAGTGGAGCGCACAACGCTTGGACGTTACACCGAGATCGGCGCACGAACCAGTATCACGGAATGCACGATTGGTGATTATTCCTACATCGTGAACGATGGAAATGTCATCTATACGACAATCGGAAAATTTTGCTCGATTGCCGCGATGGTGCGCATCAATCCAGGCAACCATCCCATGCACCGGGCCACGCAGGCTCATTTCACCTATCGTTCAAGCGCCTATTTTGACGGTGAGTCGGATGATGCTGATTTTTTTGAATGGCGTCGCTCCACACCGGTCACAATCGGGCACGATGTCTGGATCGGTCATGGCGCGATCATCTTGCCTGGCAGAACGATCGGGAATGGAGCAGTGATTGCTGCTGGCGCAGTCGTTACAAAGGATGTAGCGCCCTACACGATTGTGGCCGGGGTTGCGGCCAAACCCGTGAAGCGTCGCTTCCCTGAAAAGCTGGCCAACGCCTTACAGGAATTGGCCTGGTGGGATTGGGAACACGACAGGCTCCGCGAAGCGCTACCCGATTTTCGCGCGCTGGGAGCCGAAGCCTTTGTCGAAAAATATGCTGGCGCTTAAGGGGGGTGGCCGGAAAGCCAACTAAAATGTTAGTTGTTTTGATCGGAAATGGCGCGCCCAATGCGATTCAAGTGTGGGTCCTTTGCATTCGGAATTGCAATATTGGATGCTTTTAAAT
>DAIOVR010000219.1:0-3047 GCA_036758905.1 Beijerinckiaceae bacterium
CTTGTTGTTCCCAAGACCATTTGAACGGCTCAGATTTATATAACCAATGTGCCATGCAGGAAGCCCTCTTCTATCT
Source organism: Beijerinckiaceae bacterium (assembly GCA_036758905.1). Lineage (GTDB taxonomy): Bacteria > Pseudomonadota > Alphaproteobacteria > Rhizobiales > Beijerinckiaceae > CAIUPE01. The sequence continues at coordinate 77 of DAIOVR010000219.1, forward strand.
TAAGTTGTAACATCAACTCTATATTTGAATCGGTTGATATTTAACCCCATAGCGCATTAAACGCAAAAAAATCTATCGCAATCAGTAAATTAGAGAATATGAGACTTTGTTGCTGATGCATTGACATTTTTATTGTCATCGGTACTGTTATTACTGCTTCATTTTGTGATTTTGTTGCGTGCTAGACATTTTTTTCTAATTGCACATGGACAAAATGGATTACCAAAGCCCCAAATTTCAACAATCCATCGAGCTCATTCACGAGCAGAATTATTCTGCAGCATGTGTGCTGCTCGAAGAAGTATTAACTGAAACACCATCACTTGAAGCAGCATATATTCTGAGCACTACGCTGTTTTTGGCCCGCGACTTTATCAAAGCAATAGACACGCTCAATGCGCTCATTGAGTATGACGCTGATAACCCTAAATACTATAAAACAAAATTTTATTATTTTTATGATTTGCATCAGATGGAGGCCTTAAAAGAAGATGATTTTCAAAAATTTTCCAACTTTTTTTTGCTAGAGATTTATGAGAAAATCATCCAACCCGAATCCAATTCTGAATTTAAATTTTTACTCTCCCAAATCTACCGCAAGATGAATAATATTCCGCGCATGTTGGACTCGTTGCGACAAGCACTTGTTACCGATCAGGTCTCGCGTGAACGCATCTACAGCCTTGATGAGGAAAGTCTAAAATATTTCATGAATTTTGAGTCACTCCGCCGCTCTCCGGCTTTTGACTATCCAAACCATATCGCTTTTGAAACATTCGCCAAATGCAATGCAAAATGCACCTTCTGTGTTTATCCGGATATGGCAAGACAGGGTACTATGATGTCCATGGACCTCATACATAAAATCATTTCTGACCTGCAAGAAATACCTCGCCATCATCCATTTCAATTGTCGCCATTTGCTGTGAATGAACCCTTTTTAGACAAACGTTTTTTCAACATTTTAGATCTCATCGCCGATAAATTACCCCACGCGAAGATCACGCTTACAAGCAATGCTTCACCCATCAACGAATCAAATCTCAGACAGCTTTCCAAATACCAAATCGACTATTTATGGCTTAGTGTTATTGATCATCGCCGCGATATCTATGAAGACAAAATGAAGCTTAATTATGATCGATTGATTGAACGGCTGGATTTAATGCATCAGGCAAAAAGCGATGGCTGGTTTGATAAGCGTATCGTATTGTCACGCCTTAAAGATAATAGCGAACACGACGAGGCCTACATCAATTTTTTCAATGACCGTTATCCGCTTTTTGAAACGTGCTTATGGCCTTACGCAAACTGGATTGGCCGAACAACCAATGCCATTACAAGTGAGATCAAACCAATTCCATGCAGCCACTGGTTTGAAATTCGGATTGATGCCAATGGCATTGTCCAACATTGCTGTATGGATGGACACAGTGAATATCCTTGGGGTGACGTGAACAAAAATTCTATTCTCGAAATTTACAACCAAGAGAGTTACCGCAACTTACGGCGTGGAGGAAAAACACGACTGGATGTTGAGCCGTGCAATCGATGCAACGTCATATAATCCGCTTATCATTCCGCCCTAATAGGTCTTGTCATCAAGAGATCGATCATCGTATCAATAGTTTCTTGCCCAGACAATACAGCCGCCACCGCCTCGGCAATCGGCATTTCAATCTGTTTCTCACGAGCCATGGCCACCAGCACCGGCGCCGTAAAAGCCCCTTCGGCCAGCTTGCCATCCATGGCCTCGTCAAGCGGAACCCCGCGGCCCAGCGCTTCCCCGAAGGCAAAATTTCTTGATTTGGCTGACCCGCTTGTCAAAACCAAATCACCCAGGCCCGATAAACCCATCAATGTTTCTGCAGAACCACCCCAGGCTTCGGCAAAGCGGCTCAATTCCGCAAAGCCTCTTGCGGTCAATGCCGCACGGGCACTTTCGCCAAGCCCACGCCCTGCGACAATTCCTGCTGCCACCGCCAAGACGTTTTTAGCGGCACCACCGATTTCAACACCACGAAGATCTGTAGAATGATAGAGCCGGAAACGGGGCGAGGATAAATAATGCGCCCAGTCATGAGCCAGATGCGCTTCATGACAGGCCAGCACAACTGCTGTGGGCAAGCCCCGTCCGACATCCTCGGCAAAACTCGGACCTGATAAAATCATCACGGGATGGCCGGTTAACCTGTCGCTGATCAGATCCGACAAAAACCGTCCCGTGGTCCGATCAAGCCCTTTGGCACATAAAATGATGGGCAAAGACGCAGGCAGTTGCGGCTGCAAAAGTGTGATCATCGCCATCGTCTGCTGGGCCGGCACCACCAATAAAAGCGCATCGGCCTTATGCAGGGCTTGCGTTAAATCCGGCTCGGGATGCACCTCCGGATGAAGCACAACACCGGGCAATCGCCGCTCGTTGCGCCGACTTTTTTGCATCTCACGAGTTTGGGCCTGATCACGCCCCCACAACGTCACAGTCTGACCAGCCAGTGCTGCAGCATTGGCCAAAGCCGTTCCCCATGCACCCGCCCCGATCACCGCAACATGATGTTTCATAATCCACCCTCTTGCGGCAAGGACTGTAAACCCCGCTTGGAGGATAAAGGCCAGCGCGGCCGCGGCGGCGCATCCAGCCTGTCGGCCTGTCCTAACCGTAATCGCTCAAGACCCGCCCATGCGATCATCGCGCCATTATCGGTACACAAGACCGGAGGCGGCGCGACAAGCGGCAAGCCGCTTTCATGGGCAAGCCGCTCAAGCGACCGCCGGATAGACTTATTGGCTGCGACACCTCCGGCGACCACCAAAGCATTCGGCTGCCCGACCCCCGTGCGAAACATCGAGAGCGCCACGCGCGTGCGATCAACAACCACATCCAGAATGGCCGCCTGAAAACTCGCGCATAAATCGGCAATATCCATCCGGCGCAAAGGAGCGTTTTTTTCAGCCTCGATCCGCACAGCCG
>DAIOVR010000220.1:0-3033 GCA_036758905.1 Beijerinckiaceae bacterium
GCCGAGTAAATTTCGCCAAGTGAGGCTGAATGCTCATCAAGCTTGCGCGCATCGGCGGAGGCGAGCAAAGCGGCATCCAAAATGGCCACTTGCTTCACGCCACGCAAGGTCCGCTCCAACAGATAGCCGCCGTCACGTACGTGGCCAGACCAGCCACGTTCGGCGACATCGGCCATCGCATCAAGGCGCGCAGCCAGTTTTTGCGCCAAGGTTTCAGCAACAGCTATATCGGTAATCGGGCGAAGCAAGCCTTCAATCGCGCCTTGTTCAACAATGTCGCGGTTATAGCGCGAATGCAGACCACCCAGCACGGTGCGAACCAAACGCGCTTCATCAATCAAGCGCTTAAGATCAAGCCCTGTACGCTCTTCGCCGGAAGCGAGGCGCAACACGGCACCTTCAATACCGTTATCGACGAGGTAATCTTCTAAAGCGCGCTCGTCTTTCAAATATTGCTGAGACTTGCCACGCGCCACCTTATAGAGCGGCGGTTGCGCGATATAGAGATGACCACGCTCGATCAATTCCGGCATTTGCCGGAAGAAGAAGGTGAGCAACAGCGTACGAATATGCGAGCCGTCCACGTCAGCATCGGTCATGATGATGATCTTGTGATAGCGCAGCTTGTCGCAATTGAATTCATCTTTGCCGATGCCGGTGCCAAGCGCCGTAATCAACGTGCCGATTTCTTGCGAACCGAGCATCTTGTCGAAGCGCGCACGCTCCACATTTAAAATTTTACCGCGGAGAGGAAGCACCGCCTGATATTCGCGGTTTCGACCTTGCTTGGCCGAACCGCCTGCCGAGTCACCCTCGACGATGAAGATTTCAGCATTGGCCGGATCGCGTTCCTGGCAATCGGCAAGTTTGCCGGGGAGGTTTGCGACATCCAGCGCGCCTTTACGGCGGGTAAGTTCACGTGCCTTACGCGCAGCTTCACGCGCCGCAGCGGCTTCCACAACCTTGCCGACAACCGTTCGTGCGTCGGCCGGGTGCTCTTCAAACCAAATGGCCAAAGCCTCACCTAGGGCACTTTCCACAACAGGACGCACTTCGGATGAAACGAGCTTGTCTTTGGTCTGTGACGAGAATTTCGGATCCGGCACTTTAACCGAGAGAATAGCGGTCAAACCTTCGCGGGTATCATCTCCCGTCAGCGAGACTTTTTCTTTCTTCGCGATGCCGGAGCTTTCGGCATAGCTCGTCACCTGCCGCGTCAGCGCACCACGGAAGCCCGCCAAATGGGTGCCACCATCGCGCTGAGGGATGTTGTTGGTGAAGCAAAGGACATTTTCGTGGTAGCTATCATTCCACCACATCGCGACTTCAACGGTAATGCCGTCTTTCTCGGTGGTAACGTAGATCGGATCCTTGATCAGCGGAGCCTTCGCACGATCGAGATAGCGTGCAAATTCCTGTAAGCCGCCTTCATAGACCAAATCCAACTTCACGACTTCCGAATGCCGCGCATCGGTAAGCACGATGTGGACGCCCGAATTAAGGAAGGCCAATTCGCGCAAACGATGTTCCAGCGTGCCGTAGTCATATTCGACCATGGTGAAGGTCTCAGGCGACGCCTTAAACGTCACTTCCGTCCCATTTCTCCGGTCGGCAGGCCCAACCACCACCAATGGGGCGTCAGCAACGCCGTGGGTGAACCGCATTTTATATTCTTGGCCGCCGCGCCAAATCCGCAATTCGAGCCATTCGGAGAGCGCATTAACAACGGAAACGCCCACGCCATGCAGGCCGCCTGACACTTTATAGGAGTTTTGGTCGAATTTCCCGCCCGCATGAAGCTGGGTCATGATTACTTCGGCGGTTGAGACGCCCTCGGAAGGGTGGATATCGGTGGGGATACCACGGCCATTGTCCGTTACCGTTACCGATCCGTCGGCATTAAGCGTCACCGTCACAAGGTCGGCATGGCCGGCCAGCGCCTCGTCAATCGCGTTGTCGACGACTTCATACACCATGTGATGCAGGCCCGAGCCATCATCCGTATCGCCAATATACATGCCCGGACGTTTGCGGACAGCGTCTAACCCCTTCAAAACCTTAATGGATTCAGCGCCATAGGCGTCGGCGGCTTCGGTGCGGCGGTCTTCTTCGCTCATGATCGGGGCAGGCCTTTAAATTTCGGATCGGAACATATTGATTCGTCTTATGTTTCTTATCCTAAGCAGCAGAAAACTTCATCCTTTAATGCTGTCGCCAGGCGATGTGTTCCCCATAAGTCTTTTCTAGACCCTGCAGAGCCGCTTTTGGGTCAATTTGAGATCAAAGTGAAACTTTTGTTCCAGAAAATGATCAAAAATCAGGGCTTGTCGGCAGACCCTAACCGCGCTTAACGTTCCACCAGCGATATTGTAAACTTATATTGACGATTAATAATGTCAGGAAACATTGACACATGATCGAAAACGTATCCTCCATGGTTACCGCTCTTAAGGCCCGTGCCGCTTCGGGGAAACCCGTTACTATCGGTATTATTGGGGTCGGGCAGATGGGAACCGATCTGATCGTACAGTTAAAGCGGATGCCCGGGATACGCTTAGGCGCGATTGCCGTCCGAAACGTCCCCAACGCGATCGAGGTAGCGGTCGCAAATGGTTATCGGCGCGATCAAGTCGTGGAGGCCAAGAAACCCGCCGATATCGATTCGGCCATTGAGCGCGGCTTGTTGCCGATTACGGGCGATATTGCCACTTTGGCTGCGGCTGGCCGCATCGAAGTATTGATCGACGCGACCGGTAACCCGAATACCGGAACGCTCATAGCGCTTGAGTCTATTCGAAACGGCAAACACATCGTCATGATGAATGTCGAGGCCGATATCACCATCGGCCGCTATCTGCATGCGGAGGCTCGTTCGGCTGGAATTGTGTATACTGGCGCGGCGGGCGACGAGCCAGCGGCGGCGATTGAGCTCATCAGCTTTGCCCAATCCTTAGGCCTTGATATTGTTTGCGCCGGTAAAGGCAAAAATAATCCGCTAAAATTTGATGCCGTGCCTGCCGATTATGAAGTCGA
>DAIOVR010000221.1:0-2975 GCA_036758905.1 Beijerinckiaceae bacterium
CGACATATAATCATCGACGGCGTGCGGCAAAAGAGGCGTTAAGCCCGATAGGCGCCATTCGCTTTGGTGAATCCAACCCGTCATTGCGAGCGAATGCGAAGCAACCCAGTTAAAGGAAATTGCTAGGGTGAAAGGGATTGGTTCTACTTCTTACGGCACCCATCAGCTGGGTTGCTTCGCGTTCGCTCGCAATGACGATAAAAAAACGGGCGACCCTAAGGCCGCCCGTTTGAAATTCTGCTTATGACAAAGTCGTTTACGCGACGTCGACGAGTTCCGTCTTCATCGTTGGGCCTGAATCGAGGCCCTTTGCGTCGAAGTCACGATCAACGAACTCGATAACAGCCATTGGCGCATTATCGCCATAGCGGAAGCCAGCCTTGAGCACGCGGGTGTAGCCGCCATTGCGGGCCTTGTAGCGTGGTCCCAAAACGTCGAACAACTTCTTGACGAGGACGGCGTCCTTGATGTGGGCAATAGCCTGACGACGCGCGTGAAGATCGCCGCGCTTGCCGAGCGTTACGAGCTTTTCAACGACGGGGCGAAGATCCTTCGCCTTCGGCAGCGTGGTAACGATCTGCTCGTGCTTGATGAGGGCTTGGCACATATTGGCGAACATCGCCTTACGGTGCTCTGCTGAACGGCCGAAACGACGACCTCTAAATCCGTGATGCATGGCTATCTCTCCTTCTTGAGGGTGTTATCCGGCCGCCGTGCCACGGTACGGCCGGTCTTTCACTGGTGTGAAGCTTAGTAATGTTCTTCGAAACGCTTGGCCAATTCTTCGATATTCTCTGGCGGCCAACCGGTGACGTCCATACCGAGATGGAGGCCCATGGTGGCGAGCACTTCCTTGATCTCGTTGAGCGACTTGCGGCCGAAGTTTGGCGTACGGAGCATTTCCGATTCCGACTTCTGGATGAGGTCGCCGATATAGACGATGTTGTCGTTCTTGAGGCAGTTGGCGGAACGAACCGAAAGCTCCAACTCGTCGACCTTCTTGAGAAGGGCTGGGTTGAAGGCCAATTCCGGCATCGAGGACTTTTCTTCCTCGCGGCGTGGCTCTTCGAAATTCACGAAGACTTCGAGCTGGTCTTGAATGATACGCGCGGCATAGGCCACGGAATCTTCCGGTGTTACGCCGCCATTGGTTTCGATCGTCATGATCAGCTTATCGTAATCAAGGATCTGACCTTCGCGTGTATTTTCAATGCGATAGGAAACCTTCTTCACAGGCGAGTAGATGCTGTCGATCGGGATCAGACCGATTGGTGCATCTTCGGCGCGGTTGCGATCGGCAGGTACATAGCCCTTGCCGGTCTTGACGACGAATTCCATACGCAATTCTGCACCATCATCGAGCGAGCAAATCATCAGATCCGGATTGAGGATCTGCACATCGCCCGAAACAGCAATATCGCCAGCGCGTACAATGCCTGGGCCCGTCTTGCGAAGCGTCAGGCGCTTGGTGCCTTCGCCCTGCATCTTGATGCCGATGGCCTTGATGTTGAGGATGATGTCGGTGACGTCTTCACGCACACCTGGGATCGACGAGAATTCGTGCAACACGCCATCGATCTGAACCGAGACGATAGCGGCACCCTGCAGCGAGGAAAGCAGCACGCGACGCAGCGCGTTGCCGAGCGTTACGCCAAAGCCACGCTCGAGCGGCTCAGCAACCAAGGTTGCGATGCGCTTGCCATCATCCGATGGGTTAACAACGAGCTTGTTTGGCTTAATCAGGTCTTGCCAGTTTTTCTGGATCATAAAGGTCGTCCTTCACTCTTTGGCAGCGAGCATATCGGTCCGTCGACCCTGGCCCGGTGCCTTTAATGAAACAGGTATTCGCCGCCGTGCCCGTCGGTCACGACGACGTCAACTCAATATTAAAAATTAGACGCGACGACGCTTGCGTGGACGGCAGCCATTGTGCGGGATTGGCGTTACGTCACGGATCGAGGTGACGGTAAAGCCGACCGATTGAAGGGCGCGGAGTGCCGATTCACGGCCCGAACCTGGACCGGTGACTTCCACTTCAACCGTCCGCATGCCGTGTTCAGCAGCCTTGCGGCCTGCGTCTTCAGCTGCAACCTGTGCGGCGTATGGGGTCGATTTACGCGAGCCCTTAAAGCCCATCGTGCCAGCCGACGACCAGGAAACGGTGTTGCCCTGTGCGTCTGTAATGGTGATCATCGTGTTGTTGAACGAGGCGTTCACATGGGCAACGCCCGATACGATGTTTTTGCGTTCGCGGCGGCGGACGCGGCCTGCTTCTTTAGCCATGGTCTTAATCCTTATTAGCGCGCCCGTCGTTCCAGGCGCTGGGGATGGAGGTAATCAGCGGGACCTAAATGCCCCGCCGAAGGAATTAATCTCTCAGGCTGCTGCCTTTAAGATCGTCATTTTCGACAAGCGAAAAAGATTACTTCTTCTTGCCTTGGATCGCCTTCGCCTTGCCCTTACGGGTGCGGGCGTTGGTGTGCGTACGCTGACCGCGAACAGGCAACTGACGACGGTGACGTAGACCGCGATAGCAACCAAGATCCATCAAACGCTTGATGTTCATCGCAACTTCACGGCGAAGATCACCTTCGACCATATAGTCGCGGTCGATCATTTCGCGGATCTGGAGAACTTCGTTATCGGTCAACTGGTTGACGCGACGCTCGGCAGGAATATTGAGAGCGGTGACGATCTCTTCCGCCTTCTTGGCGCCGATGCCGTGGATATATTGAAGCGCAATGATCACGCGCTTGTTCGTAGGAATGTTGACGCCTGCTATACGGGCCATCGTCCATCTCCATGTCGGCTATCATTCCTGAGGAATAAAAGCGGGTTACAGATACCACGCGCCGGTGGAGGCCGGCCTTTGCGCGGGATGATTTAAAACGAAAACAGCCACCCGACACCCCTTCGCAGGGTTGCCCGATGACCTATCGATTTAAGTCAGTGAGTGGGAGATAGAGGAAGGTGGC
>DAIOVR010000222.1:0-2950 GCA_036758905.1 Beijerinckiaceae bacterium
GCGGGGCTTATAAACGGAAACAGGGCCACAGTGATCCAAACAAACAGGCGAAGGACGCGGATCATGAGCGGATCTCTCTTATCAGATCAAAATAAAGGGATTTCAGCGTTTCTTCCGGAACCGCTCGACCGGAACAAAAACAAGGCAGGCGAGCAGCGAGCCCTGGATGCTGATGTGGCGGAGAGGGTGGGATTCGAACCCACGGAACCGGGTTAGGGTTCGCTCAGTTAGCAACCGAGTGCTTTCGGCCTCTCAGCCACCTCTCCGTATGAGACGGATATGCCCGATACGAGACGAAATGACAAGCGTCTCGATTGGCCCGCGCACAAGGGCGATGGATTAAGCGCCTGTTGGATGCTGGGCCGCTAGATATTCGCGAGCCAGGCGCTGGGCTTGGGCGATTTCCTCGCGTGTCATTTCGGCGGCCAGTTCAGCGCGGAGCCGCGCGGCCTCGTGCGAACCATTGGCTGCGGCAATATTAAACCATTTATGGGCAGTGACACGGTCGAGCGCGCAATCGCGTCCGAGCGAGGCGCCTATCCCCATTTCGGTAAATTGATCAAGCCAGCCCTCGCCTGCCGGTCCCCATGATGATCCATCAATTTGAATATTCATCGAATTTCTCCCGACCTCTGGCAAATGCCACATTCAGGCGCGTTCTGCGCCTTGGGAGACTTCAACAGGCTCTGGTTGAAGATCGATCTAATCGGAACACTAAAATTTTCATCAACGGGATGAAAACGCTACCCACACACCGGGGCGGCGGAATGGTGCGGCCAAGAGGACTCGAACCTCCACGGGTCTCCCCACTAGCACCTCAAGCTAGCGCGTCTACCAATTCCGCCATGGCCGCGGAACATTCCGGAGGGCGTAAGCCCCCGAACGAGGCGGTTCTGTAACAGATGGATTGGGGAGCGACAAGCGTTGATGGAAAAATATCCGGGATTTCTCAACCAGCCCGAATCCGCTCGCTGATTTCAATGACGACGCGGTCGCCCTTGACCACCACCTCGCCGCGCGCGATCAAATGGTCATTCGCTTTAATCTCCACCAAATCACTGGGGGTGGGATCAAGCGGGATAATGGCGCCGCGGTTGAGATTGATAAACTCGCGAATGGTCATCTGACGGGAGCCAAGGACGACGGCAATATCGACAAGTACATCTTCAACGATCATAACGCGCTATCCGATTCCTTTTTTCACCAGTCCAACATCGTTTTTTATGGTAAAAATTTGGTAAATCCTCGCAGTCTTTCCTCCTCCCTACCGTCTCTTGTGCGCGCCGATCGGGCTCCGGTCGAGTGGTTGGTGGCGACAAAGCGTGTCGATTACCCCGAGGCGGTTGCCCTGATGGAGAGGCGTGCTGAGGCAATCGCCAAGGGGGAAGCATCAGAGCTCATCTGGCTTGTAGAGCACCCGCCGATCTACACGGCGGGAACGTCAGCCGATGAGGCGGATCTGAACGAGGCGCGTTTTCCGGTGCATCAGACGGGGCGTGGCGGGCAATTTACCTATCATGGGCCCGGCCAAAGGGTAGCCTATGTGATGCTGGATCTGACGAAACGCGGGCAAGATGTCCGCCGCTTTGTTATGGCGCTTGAGGCTTGGGTCATTGCGAGCCTCGATGCGTTTAACATCACCGGAGAGCGGCGCGAGGACCGTGTCGGCGTATGGGTCAAGCGGCCCGACAAGGGCGCGGGCTTTGAGGATAAAATCGCCGCTATCGGGATCAGGGTCAGGCGCTGGGTGACGTTTCACGGCATCAGTCTGAATGTCGAGCCGGATTTATCGCATTTTTCGGGGATTGTGCCGTGCGGCATATCCGAGGCGCGTTATGGCGTGACCAGCCTTGTCGATCTTGGGCTTCCTGTGACCATGGATGACGCGGACGCGGCCTTAAAGGCGGCTTTTATCGAGATATTCGGCCCGATTAGCGGTTAAGCGACGACACAGGCGCTTTGAAGAGCGGCGCACCGGGTTTGCGCGGCGCGGGTTCGCCATGTTCGATCTCATAGACATAGGATTCCGGCATACCGCCCGCGCGGGCCGCTTTGGCTAAAAGCTGGCGGTCGGCGGGGGATGGCGCACTCCCTGCCCCTTGCGCCACATGGAGCAAAGCGCGTTTGGCGCCACCGGGAAGAATAATCGGCTGATTGAGCTTTTGCGCTTTGCCCGCTTGTCGATCGAGCAGGGTCATTTCGCCGAAGGGCACATCAAACACGATGCCGATGACCTCATGGCGCGGATCGCGCGCGATGCTTGTTTGTCCACCGGGCATGACGACCAGCCGATGGCGGGGCAAGCGACCAATGCCGATGCGTTTGGCATTGGGGCAAAGCGCCGTCATGCGCGCCGGATCAAGGGTTAAGCCAAAGGTAAAATAAAGCGCCATGGATTTTTAACTTCCCTAACGTAAATAGGCTTGTCATAGCTAGCTATCGGAACCCTGCCCTGCATGCATGAAAAAATCGCTCTCGCCAACTCCCATATCGCCGCCGGACGGTTTGCCGAGGCGAGTGCGGCGTTTGCTGCCTATTTGAACGAACATCCGCTCGATGACCGCGTGTGGTTTTTTGCGGCGGGCCTTTTGTTTCGTCAGCGGCGTTATGCGGAGGCGGTGGAGTATTACCGCACCGCGCTCAGGCTCAAGCCCGAAAATGCTGATTATTATGCCGATCTGGGCGCCGCTTTGCGGGCTGATCAGCGGGTGGGCGAGTCAGAAGCGATGGTGCGCGAGGCTATACGACGAAACCCGAAAAATCCCCTGCCCGTTTTTACACTCGCCAATTTATGTTTGAGCCAGCGGCGCTATGAAGAGGCCGAGCGCATGTATCGCGCGCTTGTTCAGGGTAATCCCGACTCCATTTCGGCGATTGAGAATCTAGGCTCTATGCTACTCGAGCTTAATCGGCCAACTGAAGCCATGGCGGCTTTTGAAAATTATTTGGC
>DAIOVR010000223.1:0-2929 GCA_036758905.1 Beijerinckiaceae bacterium
GAAGGCGTCAGGCTTTGCGTTCCATCCGCAAACGGGGCGGTCTTTATGGTTTCACGAAGCGCAGTGAAAGCGAATACGACCCCTTTGGCGCGGCTCATAGTTCTACCTCGATTTCAGCCGGTCTTGGTATGGCGGTTGCGCGCGACTTAAAAGGCGAAAATAATCACGTGATTGCCGTGATTGGTGATGGTGCGATCAGCGGTGGCATGGCCTATGAGGCAATGAATCATGCAGGTACGCAGGGCAGCCGTTTAATTGTCATTGTCAATGATAATGGTATGTCGATTGCGCCTGCCGTCGGAGCCTTATCGCGTCATCTGAACGATCTGAAATCTGAAGCTCGACCAAGTAAGGGCAATCAAAACGCGAGTTTTTTTGAAACCCTAGGCTTTGAGCATATTGGCCCGATCGATGGTCATGACATAAGCCAACTCGTTAACACGCTAAGAGCGCTTCGAAATGATACGGCATCAACACCTATTGTCGTTCATGTCGTGACCGAAAAGGGTAAGGGCCATCCCTTTAAAAAGCCGGATGGTGAGAAATATCACGCGGTTACGCCTTTCGATCCCGAGACGCTGGAATTTGTGAAGGCAACGGCAAAAGCTCCAAGCTATACGAATGTCTTCGCTTCAAGCTTGATTGACCATGCATATGCGGATGAAAAAATTGTCGCGATTACAGCGTCAATGCCGTCAGGCACAGGTTTGGATAAATTTGCCGAAGTGTTTCCAAACCGTATGTTCGACGTTGGAATCGCTGAACAACACGCCGTTACTTTTGCCGCCGGAATGGCAACCGAAGGCATGAAGCCATTCTGCGCGATTTATTCGACCTTTTTACAGCGCGGATATGATCAGGTCGTTCACGATGTAGCCTTACAAAATCTACCCGTAAGGTTTGCGATCGATAGGGCAGGCCTTGTCGGGCAAGATGGAGCGACGCATGCGGGCTCTTTTGATCTTTGCTACATGTCGGCCCTGCCAAATATGGTTGTCATGGCGCCGTCCGATGCCGTTGAACTCCGTCGTATGGTTGCAACAGCTGTTGCCTATGACGATGGGCCGATCGCTTTCCGCTACCCTAGAGGTGACAGTGCCGGAACCGATGAACCGTCAGAGCAGCGTCCCTTAGAAATTGGCAAAGGTCGGATTGTGCTGGAAGGCCATGATGTGGCGATCATCAATCTTGGCGCGCGCATGACCGCCTGTTTTGATGCCGCTTTTGAGCTTGAACAGCAGGGCATTACCACAACTTTGGCCGATGCACGCTTTGCCAAGCCGATCGACGCTGATCTGATTGAGCGATTGGTTAAATCTCACCCGATGGTGGTCATCGTCGAAGAGGGTTCCATTGGCGGATTCGCGTCCCATGTTTTGCACCATCTGGCTCTTAGAAATTTACTGGGTAAAGCGAAAATTATACCTGTTACGCTCCCTGACAGCTTTATCGCGCATGGTTCGCCCGCCGAGCAATATAAAGACGCAGGTCTGGATTCGGCCGGAATCGTCGAGCGCATCATGGCCGCGCGATTGGGACAAAGCTCGGGTCGCCCCTTGCATCTCAAATCAGCATCGGCCACGATGGCATAAAAGCGAGATCGCTTTTGGTGCAGATCGTTAGATAAGGCCTATAATGTCGGTGCGTTTCCCTTTTTCTGCCATTGCCGGTCAGGATGAATTAAAACTGGCATTGTTGTTAACCGCTGTTGATCCCATGATCGGTGGCCTTCTCGCCCTTGGTGATCGTGGAACGGGAAAATCAACCGCCGTCCGCGCTTTGGCGGCTCTTTTGCCGGATATTAAGGCCACCACTTGCGCGTATCATTGCGATCCGGCCTCGCCGCAAACCATGTGTGATTCCTGCCGCGGGGACGCCAAGCCCAAGACCCGCAACATTCAAATTCCAGTTGTCGATCTCCCACTCGGGGCCACCGAGGACCGTGTCATCGGCGCGCTAAACTTGGAGCGGGCCCTGTCACACGGTGAAAAGGCCTTCGAACCCGGCCTTTTGGCGTCTGCCAATCGCGGCTATCTCTATGTCGACGAGGTCAATCTCCTGGAAGATCATATCGTTGACCTATTGCTCGACGTGGCTGCATCTGGTGAAAACGTGGTTGAGCGCGAGGGGTTAAGCGTCCGCCATCCCGCCCGCTTTGTGCTCGTTGGCAGTGGCAATCCGGAAGAAGGCGAATTGCGCCCGCAATTGCTCGATCGGTTTGGTTTATCGGTTGACGTGCGAACGCCGGCGGAAGTGTCAATCTGGGTTGAAATCGTCAAGCGACGGCTGGCTTATGAGGCCGATCCGCAAGCCTTTGTGGCGCAATGGGCCGAGAGCGAGGTTGCTTTACAGAAAAAGCTCGTAGCGGGCCGCAAACGCTTGCCCAATGTGACGACGCCTGATTCGGTAATGCAGCGTGCTGCCGAACTGTGCATCCATCTCAAAACCGACGGGATCCGCGGCCAACTCACCCTTATGCGCGTCACCCGTGCATTAGCGGCCTATGAAGGCAAGTCGACGGTGACAGAGGATCATCTGAAGCGGATGGCAGGCCCGGCACTTCGGCATCGTCTACGTCGTAATCCGCTTGATGAAACCGGATCCGGAACGCGCATTGACCGCGCGGTGGAAGAAGTCTTCGGCGCATGACATCTGACGGCATTTCCGATTCAACTGCGTCGGTTCATGCCGTGCTGATTGCTCGTCTTTTAGCGAGTGACCCGTCAGGTTTGGGCGGTGTTGTGTTGCGCGGCCCAGCGGGCCCGGTGCGGGAGAGCTGGATCGCCATGTTCCGCCGTTTTTTGCCCGACACTAAGCCCTTCATCAAAGTGCCACATCATGTTGCCAATGATCGGCTGCTTGGCGGGCTAGATGTAGCGGCGACGTTATCGTCCGGAAAGGCCATTGCCGAGCGTGGTCTGTTTTCGCA
>DAIOVR010000224.1:0-2916 GCA_036758905.1 Beijerinckiaceae bacterium
GCTTCGCCAAAGCCAATCATAACGAGGCCAATTCGGCGCTGCTGGCCCTCTACGAGAGCATTTGTTGCCAAAGTCGTTGAGAGTGAAACGAGCTCAATGGAGGATGACTCGGTCCTCGATAGATCAATAACCCGATCAACGGCAGCAGAAATGCCAATCGCAAGGTCATGTCGCGTGGTAAGGGATTTAGCTTTTGCAACGACCAGGCCGGCTTTATCGTCGAATAAAACAGCATCCGTATAGGTACCGCCTGTATCAATACCAAGAAGAATTGCCATCAGACCTTACATCCAAACCAATACGTTGAACCATTTACGCGCCAACGTTAGCGCCAGACCTGAAATTGCGGCTTGCCGTCGGTAATGTCGTACCAGTCCGGCTTATCTGCGACATAGATATGCTCTTTTATATGCAGACCCGTGTCACCATCGAGCGAGCCGGCGGTGATGGAGATGTAATCACGACCAAAAGGTCGCCAGAACAGATTGCTGCCACACGATTTACAAAAACCGCGCTCAGCTACATCGGAAGATTTGTACCAGGCCAGACCACGATCTTCACTAATATTTACTGCGTCAACATGCGCATTGGTCGCTGTAAAGAAATTTCCGGTCGTTTTTCTGCATTGCCCACAATGGCAAGCAATAATCTCGCGCAACGGCCCTTCGACTTTAAACTTTACAGCGCCACATAAACATCCACCCGTTCGATATTTAATCTCAGCGGTCATCGAATGCCTCCCTAATCGATAGCGATCATGCTCATCGTAATCGATGGTTTTAAGGAAAATGTCTTATTTCAGACCATCGGTAGTGTCAGACGGACGGGAAAGGCATGCAAATACAAGCTTAGTCTCTCCATAAAGACGCTCTTCAATCGTCTCGAAGCCGTGAGGTAAAATATCTTTTTGATCCGCTCGCTCCTCGACAATCACAACCGCATCAGATGTTAACCAGCCACCCTTAAGTGCAGAAGCAAGGGCCGAAGCGGCCAGTCCTTTGCCATAGGGCGGATCACAAAATACGAGCGAAAATGGCTCCGCGGGAGCAACAGGGCCCATATAGGTTGCATCCCGCCGATAAACCTTGGTGACACCTGCAACCCCAAGCGCTTCAATATTGGCTTTGATTAAGCCGCGCGCGGCGGCGGCCTCTTCAACAAATTGCACAAAAGCCGCACCCCGAGAGAGAGCTTCGAGACCAAGCGCTCCCGTGCCTGCAAAGAGATCAAGCACTCGGGCATCGGTTATTGGATCGTCATACCCGTGGGCGAGCACATTGAAGAGTGCTTCGCGCAACCGGTCCGACGTGGGCCTTGTCTCCAGACCTGAAGGCGCCTGGAGCAATCGACCCTTAAATCGCCCGGCGATGATCCGCATCGTCAGCAGCCCTGCCAATTATCGCGCACGAGGCGGACGTGAGCCACGGCCGGAGCCGCCTGAAGCTTTGCCGCCACCATAAGGCTTCCGACCATCGTTGCGACCTGTCGCTGGCCGATCAGCCGATGGTTTGCCCCCAAAGGCACGTCCGCCTGATGGCTTATCGCCAAACTTACGGGTTCCGCGATCCGGACGGTCATCACTCTGGCGCGATGGAGAGTCATCGCGAGATCGGCGCGGCTTAAACGCCCCTTTTTCTGTTCGGACGGGAGCTGTTTCGCGCACAGCCTCATCACGACGGGAAGGAGCTAACTTTTCGACCAAAACCGATTTGCCACTGCGTGTCTTGATGCTGCCGGAGCGGCGATGCTCGCGCTCGGCATTTTCACTGCGTATTTCCTTCGGATCGGCACCGCGACGCGGTGTTTTAGGCGTCGAGCGGGTTGAAGCCTTTTGCTCGGCATCTTCGGCTCGCCAAATGCTCCGTAAAGGCTCGGTTGGATGCCGCCATTTTGGCCGGACTGGCCCGTCAGCCTCGGCCTCGGGGGCACCCTCTCCTTTAGCTCGAGATGGCTTCGGTGCAGATGGACGTGGACCAGCGCCCCGCATCCGGTCCGGTCTATCGCGTCGTTGATCACGATCATCCGACCTGCCCCGCTCTGGGCGATCAGATCGCTCTGCCGGTCCTGTACGTTCAGACCGCTGATAACGCTCACGCACCGGTTCAAACGCTGGTTCCGGCTCGGGTTCATGGTTGAAAATAGGCGCTTCAAAATCAACGCCGGATTCAGCAATCAGAGCTGGCCCAAGCTGATCACGCAAAAAGCCTGTTTTAACTTCTTCAACGGCGCCTTCGTCGAGCTCGCCGAGCTGGAATGGACCAAAGGAAACACGGATCAACCGATTTACCTGTAGACCGAGATGCTCCAAAACGCGCTTAACTTCGCGGTTTTTGCCTTCGCGTAGACCGAGCGTCAGCCAAACATTATCGCCTTTTTCGCGATCCAGCGTGGCTTCGATTGGGCCATAATTCATGCCTTCAACCGTAATGCCGCCGCGCAAGCTATCGAGCACCGGTTGTGAAATCTCGCCATAGCAACGCACACGATAGCGCCGCAGCCAGCCTGTTTCTGGTAATTCGATAATCCGCGCTAATCCACCATCATTGGTTAGAAGCAAGAGACCTTCGGTATTAATATCGAGCCGCCCAATCGTGATCACGCGGGGAAGGTTTTTAGGTAGACGCGAAAAAACAGTCGGGCGACCTTCCGGATCGCGTGCCGTTGTCACCAAACCACGTTCTTTGTGATAGAGGAAAAGCCGAGTTCGTTCCCGCATCGGCAACGGAACCCCGTCAACCAAGACTTTATCCGTCGGCAAAACATCAAGCGCCGGGCTCTTCAGAATCTCGTCATTGACCATTACCCGACCGGCCAGGATCCATTCTTCGGCATCACGGCGTGAGCATAGGCCAACGCGTGCCATTACTTTGGCTATACGCTCACCAGGATTAACCTTCGGCGCACTAAAGCTTCGTG
>DAIOVR010000225.1:0-2872 GCA_036758905.1 Beijerinckiaceae bacterium
CCCAAGCCGAACCCGGCACGAGATCGGCAGGCTTGAACACAATCGTGTTGCCATGGGTCAACGCTGGCGCAATCTTCCAGGCCGGAATGGCAATCGGGAAATTCCAAGGTGTGATCATTCCAACAACGCCAACGCCTTCGCGGGTCATCTCAACACCCACACCCGGACGCACGCTCGGAACCGTCTCGCCCATTAGGCGCAGCGCTTCGCCCGCGAAAAACGCGAAAATTTGACCCGCGCGGGTCGCCTCGCCAATGCCTTCTGGCAACGTCTTGCCTTCTTCGCGGGAGAGCAATTTACCAAGCTCATCCTTACGCGCCAAAATCTCATCCGACGCCTTCTTCAAAATCTCATAACGCTCTTGCGGCGTGGTCCGCGACCAAGCCGGAAACGCCGCTTTTGCCGCAGCAATCGCCTGCTCCGCCTGTTCCTTGGACGCACGGGCAAAATGGCCGACCACATCATTGGTGTCGGATGGGTTCACATTGATCGAAACGGAAGCGCCATCGACCCATTCGCCAGCGATCAGATTTTTGAAGTGTTCGGTCATAAGAATTATCCAGTCTGGTTGTTATGATGCGGACTCATGGGACCATGGATTGATGACAACCAATCCGAGGCCTTCAAAATGTTTCGTATTCCGCGTAACGACAGGAAGCCCGTGACGCAAGGCCGTTGCCGCGATTTGGAGGTCGATTAAGGGCCTTGCTAGGCCAAGTGATTCAAGCTGAGCTTTCAATATTCCCCAAATTCGGGCGGATTCTTCGTCAAAAGAAAGGATTCTCCCGTCAAATTTTATCTCTATATGTTCTAGCCAAAGATTGAGACGTTCTTTTCGGGGGCTATCAGGAATCCGTGTGACGCCGTAGATAATCTCTCCGATAACAATCGTTGACGTATAGAAGTCCACGGGATCAACTTTAGAAAGCCATCTCATAACGGCAATATCGGGGCGTTTGCTACCCATTTCGCTCAACACATTCGTATCAAGCAAAAGTCCTCTCACCGTAGATTAATCTCGCGCATCTCGGTGGTTTCGTCTCGGATAATTTCAAGAGGAGGTCCCGGCGGAAAATGCATTCGGATTTCATTAAAAAATTCAGCTGCGGATTGCTCGGATTTTGGGGCCGCTTTAGCCGAAATTAACTGGCGCAACTCTGCTGACTTTTCCGGATTAGTCCTTAAAATCTGTGCAAGATTTCTGACCAGCGCCGCATCATTCGCTGGAACGACGACTTCAACACGCCGCCGCCCCTGCCCGAGCGAAGACCGATGCTTTCTAACCCGTGCCGAACTTGTCATGGCCCATCTCCAGTGTTTCCGGAAACGTTACCGGAAACGCCCCTAAAACGCAATCAAATCAAACCACGCTTGGCCAGATTACGCATCAAATGCGAGGCCCCAAAGGTCCAAGGCGGGCAATCATAGGCCGATTGCATCCGGCTCACGATAGAGCCGAGCTTTGGCGTATGCACCGTAACGATATCGCCCATTTTATGGGTAAAGCCCTTGCCGGGCGCGTCACGGTCCTTGATCGGGGAATACATGGTTCCGGTGTAAAGCACCGCCCCGTCCGGATATTGGTGGTGTTTTCCAAGCATTTGCGCCGATAAATCCGCCAGATCGCGGCTGATTTTGGCAAGCGAGGACGAGCCTTCGAGCGAGAAACCATCGGGCCCTTCAACCCGCAGGGTTACAACCGCCGTCCGCAAATCATCGAGCGTAAACGCCCCATCAAAGAAACGGATAAAAGGCCCCGTCACAGCCGAGGCATTGTTATCTTTCGCCTTACCCAAGAGCAGCGCCGAGCGGCCTTCCACGTCACGCAAATTGACATCATTGCCGAGCATCCCGCCGACAATTTTGCCCGTCGAGGCAACCACAATCACCACTTCCGGTTCCGGATTGTTCCAAGTCGACATCGGGTGCAAACCTGCATCGGCTCCCGTTCCAACCGCTGACATGGACGGGGCTTTGGTGAAGATTTCCGCGTCTGGACCGATACCCACTTCGAGATATTGGCTCCACGCCCCTTGCGCGATCAAGACGTCCTTTAGCTTCATCGCATCGGCGGAGCCCGGCTTTAGCTTGGAAAGATCGTCACCAATCAAAGCGGTAATTTCAGTGCGCAATTTCGCCGCCGCCTGAAAATCCCCGCGCGCCTTTTCTTCAATCACGCGTTCCAGCATCGAAACAGCAAAGGTCACGCCTGCGGCTTTAATCGCCTGCAAATCATTGGGCGCAATCAGCCATGGCTTCGAGGCATCGCGGCCATCCGGCGGTGTATTCGCCAAAATAGCCTCAAGCGTACCGATGTTTTCGCCCTTGGCGGCCTTCAAGCTTGCGGCAGGATCGGCCGTTTCGCACAGATCGCGCATGGTCGGAAATGCCGAGGATACATCAAAAACGCCGTCCGCGCGGATAGCGACAACGGAAGGGCCATCCACATCCGGACGCCACACACGGCCCGCCAGTACGCCGGCATAACCATCATCCGGCAAGGTTGTTTCAGGCTTTAGCGTGATGGTGGCCATGTTCATCGTCTCCCCCGAATTGATTTTTATTCGTTACCGACAATCGCGATTTTTCGTCCCGATGCAAGACATGAGCTGCTATGCAGCCAAACGCGATCGGAAAACCTTGCGAAATTTTTCTGCTTCGGACACGATGCAAGCAGGCTAAACATATAAAAATCCAATCGGCCGCCCAACTTTCGGAGAACGCCATGAACGCCCCTGTTGCCAACGCCCCTCGTTTTGTCCGGTTGAATGCGGCCGACACCGTCGTCACCGCCGTCGACCCGATCGAGCCTGGTGCCGTCATTCATAGCGCAACCGCCAAAGTCCGCGTGCCGCGCGGCCACAAAATGGCG
>DAIOVR010000226.1:0-814 GCA_036758905.1 Beijerinckiaceae bacterium
ACCTCTTCAGCGCCCTTCTTTGCACCATCAGTTTGGGTGGATGTGCCAGTTCCCTCCCGATTTTTTCCGAATTAATCCCGGACAGCGCTCCCGCAACCACCGGGTCGATCTTTGCTCCGGCCGCGACGCTTTCAACCGAGCTCAATGCAGCGGATTGGGAAAAAGCCAATCAAGCGCTGGAAACCGCCTTGCGGCCTGATAATATTCGCGAATCTGTCCAGTGGGAGAACAAAACGACAGCTGCACGGGGTAATTTTCGTCCCCTAGGCATCGCATTTTTACAAGAAGGCGATTTGTGCCGCTCCTTTTCCGCTCAGATTATCATCGAAAACGTCGCACGGCCCGCCATGCAGGGCACCGCTTGCCGCAGTGGCGCGAGCGAATGGAAAATCTCCGAGGTCAAGCGACTGGTTCGACAAGGCTAAAAACTTCACCGTTGCGAGGTTGCGCATAAGCCGCGTCATCCTTACATCTTGACGTTATCTCGTGATCGGCAGCCCCGATCCAAGCTAAAAGTGTCAGGATTGATTGGAATGCGCGACCCCTACACCGTGCTCGGCGTACCAAAATCATCGAGCGAAGATGATATTAAGAAGGCCTTTCGTCGTCAGGCGAAGGTTCTTCATCCCGATCGAAATACAACGGACCCCAAGGCAAAAGACAAATTCGCTGAGTTGAATTCGGCCTATGAGATCTTGGGCGACGTTAAAAAGCGCAAGCAATTTGACTCAGGCGAGATCGACGCGGAGGGCAAACCCCGTTTTCAAGGCTTTCCGGGCGGCGGGGCTGGATTTGGCGGCGCGCGGACTGGCGC
>DAIOVR010000226.1:824-2835 GCA_036758905.1 Beijerinckiaceae bacterium
GGCGCTGGCGGTGGCCCCTTCGGCGGCAATTTTGATGCGTCCGACATTTTTGCTGAATTTTTCCGTGGCGGCATGGGCGGAGCTGATGCGCGGACCGCACGCCGGAGAACACCGGCACCAGGCGCCGACTTAAAAGTTGTCGCCACCATCAGTCTAACGGACGCGATTAAGGGCACGACAACGCGTATTTCCATGCCGGGAGGCCGCAACCTTGATGTATCGATCCCTGCGGGCGTTACCGATGGCAAAGTGATCCGCTTGAAGCGTCAAGGCCACCCCAGCGCCGAGGGCGGGGTCCATGGCGATGCACTGATTACCATCCGCGTCACACAAGACTCACGGTTTACGATTGACGGCAAAAACCTTCGGACACGCCTAAAAATCCCGCTTGAGGACGCTGTTTTAGGCGGTACGGTCCGGGTGCCGACGCTGGATGGTGCCGTTGAAATTTCCATTCCACCCTATAGTTCCAGCGGCCAAACCTTACGGTTGAAGGATAAGGGCCTACCAATGCCGGAGGGAACCGGTGATCTTTTTGCAACCATTGAGATCACAATCCCAAAAGAACCGGATTTGGAACTCGAAATGTTGATGAAACGCTGGCGCGATCGTCGCCCAAGATAGGCCCAAAGCTTACGCGAATCGTTAGCCTCTGCGAACAATGGCTCCTCAACCATCAAGGAGCACGACATGGCTTATGTTAAAGAAATCAGCACAATCGGCCGCGTCGAAGCTTGTTTGCTAAGCCCCAAACGGGAGACAGGGCTCGAGAAATCACCAACCGATGCACTGACGCTCACCTTTGATGGCATTCAGGGCGATTGCCATTCTGGCGCTACGATGGTGTCGGACGCGCGGACGATGAAACAATACCCGCGCGGGGTTACCCTCAAAAATCGCCGCCAAGTTTCCATCGTCTCCGTCGAAGAAATGGCGGAAATTGCCGATAAGCTCGATATACCTTCATTGCCGCCTGAATGGGTCGGAGCCAACCTTCTCGTTTCGGGCATCCCTGACCTTACGATCCTGCCGCCCTCCACCCGAATGATGTTTTCCTCTGGCGCGACCTTAATCGTCGATCTCGAAAATCAGCCCTGCAAATATCCTGCTGAGATTATCGAGAAACATCATCCTGGGCACGGTTCTGCCTTCGTAGCGATGGCGAAAAATAAACGTGGCCTTGTCGCATGGGTCGAGCGCGAGGGAAAAATCGCATCGGGAGATACAATCCGGCTCTTTTTGCCGCCACAGCGCCTTTGGAACCACTAAAAGCCAGAAAATCATCCGCCCTTGTCACATTTCGTCAACAGAATTGAGGAGCCTTTTGTTCGGTAAAATTTGTTCAAGCTTCCTATGGTCCGAGGCTTGGGCTAAGGAGTAAACTTGATTAATGACTGGTTCGTCCGGTCCAAACGCTAGAAACGCTGAGCAATGACCTCTGAAATGCACACAACTTCGTCGATCCTGAAGGGCAAACGCGGCCTCATTATGGGCCTTGCTAACAACAAATCGATTGCTTGGGGCATTGCCAAATCAGCCCATGACCATGGCGCGGAGCTCGCCTTTACCTATCAGGGTGAGGCGCTTGAAAAGCGGGTTCGCCCTCTGGCGGCTGAGTTAGGTGGCCTAGTGGTCGGCCATTGCGACGTCACCGATCCCGCCTCGATTGATGCTGTTTTTGCCGAAGTTGAGAAGGCATGGGGGAAGATCGACTTTCTCATCCATTGCATCGCTTTCTCGGACAAAGACGAGCTCACGGGCCGCTATATCGAGACAACAGAAGCCAATTTCACCAAATCGCTGCTGATTTCCTGCTATTCCTTCACCGCTGTTGCGCAACGCGCTGAAAAGCTGATGACCGAT
This sequence comes from Beijerinckiaceae bacterium, assembly GCA_036758905.1. Classification (GTDB taxonomy): domain Bacteria; phylum Pseudomonadota; class Alphaproteobacteria; order Rhizobiales; family Beijerinckiaceae; genus CAIUPE01. The sequence goes on from DAIOVR010000226.1 coordinate 2,688, forward strand.
GGCGGCGCGATGCTGACGCTGACGTATTACGGCGCCGAAAAATGGATGCCGCATTATAATGTGATGGGTGTCGCCAAAGCCGCTTTGGAAGCTTCCGTCCGTTATCTTGCCGCCGATCTCGGCCCGAAAAACATCCGCGTCAACGCCA
>DAIOVR010000227.1:0-2820 GCA_036758905.1 Beijerinckiaceae bacterium
TTGCCGCGTCGCGCTGCCGCGCTCCTCGCAAGGACGGATCAGCATAGGCCACGCGGAATTGATCCACAGCCCAATCGGTGATGTTGTCGATCCGCTCGCCGGATGAGGTGTAACGGTAGAGGGGGAGGCAAACCGAGCCCGCACCCGAGCCAACCAAATGAAGATCAACCAAATAATTTGAAGCAAGCGTCATCCAAGGCTTCTGAGCGGTCGGATCCGTGAAAACTATAACGCAATTCTTAGAATTTTTTCCGATGGGAAAGATCGAAGTTTGTCGATATGGTCGATGAATAAAATGATGATCAAAATAAACCGATTGAACTACAAAGGGGCGGTAGTTCGATTGTATAATATTATTGCTCAAAAATTTTAGTTCTTTATTCAACTCTGCCGATTTTTCGAGCTCTGATGTCCATTTAATTTCTCTAGATACAAAATTCGAAATCCGAATCTTGCGATCTGATAAGAGGAATTTTTTACGTTCTGAGTTATAGATATCAGAAAATTTATTTATCTTTGCTACTAATAAATTTTCATCGAAATCGTAAACCCATTCGTCTCTATTTGTCGCAATCCCCAAGGAAAACAACTCAAATATCGCCTTCCCTTTCGCCCCTAATTTTCCGGCCTTCGCCTCTTTCGATGCCACCGGAATAAGTTCTCTTGTATCAACCGTCGGAATATCGAGCCAAGAATGATTCCCGTCCGGCTGAATATGCGTAAATTTAAGATCAGCTAAAGACGCCGAATTAATCCAAGCGAGTTTTTCATCGGCCGTTACACCCTGTGCAGCGGCGTATAAAATTTTTGCTTTATGTCCTTCGGGCTTTGCTTTCTTCTTCACAACGGCCCAAAACATCGCTACGCCCGTGCCGATGCCAAACACATTACCGCCGCCACCAACGCCCTTTAATTTATAATCGCCGCCAAGATCAATAATCCGAAACTCGTCAAATTCGCGTGCAATAATTTTCCGAAAGCCGTCGAAATTTCGACCATCTAAAAATTTTCGATTGGTGATGAAAGTCAAAATTCCATCGCCATTGATGCGGTCAGATGCCCAGCGGATAAAACGCACAAACATATCATATTGCTTGGTCTTCTGTGCGGTCGATTCCTTGATATAGGTCGCCTTGATCCGTTGATCGACAATTTTATATTTGCGATTTTTATTGTTGTCGTTCTCGTTTTGCTGATTGGCGTTGTACGGCGGGTTGCCGATGATAACGGAAATTTTTCGAGCATTCTGTCTTTTTACGCGCTCAACATTTTCTGATGAAATCGCAGCGAAAGATAAGAGATCGCCATAGCCTCCTTGTTTCCGTATCTCTTCGTTTGATGCCCACCCGTCATTATCAAGCGTATCCACAAAGCAGAGATTAGGATAAGCCGCATATTGCTTCGAGAGCGTATAAAACGTCGCTTCAATATTGAGATTGGCAACATAATAAGGCAGGATGGCTACTTCATTCGCGTGAATCTCTTCGCGATATTTGCGGTCGAGTTTAGCCGGTGATCCGCTGAATTTTTCAAGCAATTCGCAAACAAAAGTACCAGTCCCCGTTGCAGGGTCCAAAATCTCGACGCCCTGATCAATCAACGATTTTCCGAAATGCGTATGGCAAAGCCAATCCGCGCCATCGATCATGAATTTCACAATCTCGTTCGGCGTATAGACAACGCCCAATCGGTCTGCAGCCTTTGGGTTATAGACCTTGTAGAAATTCTCATAGATCGTTTTTAGAAATTTCTGCTTTTCGCTATGCGTTGTAATTTGCGCCGCATTGGCTTTGATGGCCGTATAATAGGGATCAAGGCTTTTCAGTGTCTCGCGTTTCACGGCTTCTTTGAAGAAGGTTCGCTCTAACGCATAAAGTTCGCGGGCGACATTGTTCTCGCGGTGAAAATCGGCATCGTTGAACACATGCGCAAAAATTTCCTCCGTGAGGATATGCTGCATCAACATTTCACGCACATCGACCAGCGTAACCGTGGGATTGATGGTTTCCTTTGCGTGCGCAAGAAATTTAGCTTCGGCCTGCTTATAGTCCTTATTTTGAACGCTTGCTTTTTCGATCAAGGTATTCAGTGCGGTCGTGATGGCGGGGAGGTCGCGTGCAAATTGTTCGACGGCCTTACGGAAATCGGCGATCGCTGGTTGCTCATAATCGAAAAAATGCTTGAGCAATTCAGCGAGCTTGGCGGCGTCCTCAATCGGGCAGCGCATCACCAGTTCTTTGTTCTGGATTAGAACTGCTTCGCGTGTATCCTCGAAAATAATATTATCCTGCGGATAACCAGCACGGAACTTCTTGTCGATTTCCTCATCGATATCATCATTCTCGTCTTTGGCCTCGTAATAGCCCAAAGGCAGGCGCAGCGAATGGACAAGCGCCCCATCAACCGAGATGTTTTTTTTGCGGTTGGTGACAAGGGGATATTCGGCCACGAACACTAAATCCCGTTGCCGTGCATAGCGCTTCAACAAATCTTTGAACGCCTCGCGGACAATGGTTTCCTTGTTACTGCCCGACACGCGTTTAACGCGTGCAAGATCAGCAAGATAATCTTGAATATAGGAAAAGCTCATGCGTTTATCCGGGCAAAACACGAATCGCCGGATACGCAGGCGCTTCCGCTACCTTACGTAACGTCAATTATTTGACAAGAGAATATCTTCACCCGTCATTGCGAGCGATGAGCGAAGCAACCCAGCTAAACGAAATTAAGAAGCCGCAACGGTTAGATTGCACCCTATAGGTCACCATCAACTGGATTGCTTCGCTCATCGCTCGCAAGGACGGTTATCGGTGCGGCGTT
>DAIOVR010000228.1:0-2767 GCA_036758905.1 Beijerinckiaceae bacterium
ACATTTGAGCCCCTAGGAGCCGACCTTTTGATACGGTGTGACCAGAACGCTTGCGACGGAAGCCAAAATGTTCGGCCCGTGCAGGGTCAAAAAAGATCACTGCTTCGCAAGCAAAACAGCCATTTTTAGTCGCACCGAAAGAGACGATATCCACGCCCGCCTTCCAAGTCATCTCAGCGGGTGAGCAGCCGAGCGACACAAGCGCATTGGCAAAGCGGGCGCCATCCAAATGGAACCCTAAATCGTGGCGACGAGCGACTTCCCCGATCTGGGCAATCTCCGCCAATGAATAAAGTGTTCCAGATTCTGTGACTTGAGAGATCGAGACTGCGGCGGGTTGAACGGCCTTCACAACGCCTTTCGGATAACGGGCAATAGCGGTTTCAAGTCGCCCAGCAGTCAATTTACCATTCAGCCCTGGCAGGCCAATCAATTTGGCGCCGTCGGTGAACATTTCGGGAGCGCCACACTCATCATCGGCGACATGGCTTTCTTCATGGCAAAAAATGGCGCCCCAAGGCGGTGACAGCGCCGCTAGGGCGAGAGCGTTCGCACCGGTCCCCGTTGCGACCAAAAATACTTTGACCTCGTGTTCAAAGATTTCGGCCAGCATTGCTTCGGCCTCGGCGGTATAATGATCCGAGCCATAGGCCGCTTCTGCCCCCGAATTTGCGGCTATTAAAGCCTCCAAAACCTGCTTTGAGGCACCGACGACGTTATCACTGGCTAAATTGATCATTCTTCTTCACTCCGATTCTGGACCGCACACTGCACCTAGATGCATCCATTGAAAAGGGTGAAGCGTATCAACAGAGATTCAACGCGGTGCCCTCTTGTGCGTCATAAAAAAACGTGTAATTGTCGCCTCGAAATAGGACAGTCTTACTGTCCCATTTATCAGGAAATATCTGGCATCGCCAGTGGGGTTTGGAAGTAACATGCGGTTGAACGGCAACTCACTTTCGTTGACGAAGCAAAAGCGCACCACCCTTGGCGGCGTTAAACGTGCCGCCCGCAAAACGCGGGCTTAGGGCGCCTATCAGCTTTTAGCTGGTTGCGCCCGCAAGGAGCGGGCGCAAGAAGGGGCGCGACCCACCTCCTCCTCAAAAATGGCCCCCAACACCAGCGGCTTTGCCGATAACCGGCATGGACGCCTCTAGACCGGGGAGAGAGCGATGAGCACTGAAACGAACGGCATTACGACATCTTCAGCGATGATGGCGCCGTCGAAAGCGGATGTGCTGCGCAATGCGGGGCTTCCAGAAGCCTCCGGCTCTTATGATCCATCGCTTGAAAAAGACTCCTGCGGCGTCGGCTTTGTTGCTGACATGAAGCGCGGAAAGTCCCATTCGGTTGTCGAGATGGGCTTGCAAATCCTGTTGAACCTTGATCATCGCGGCGCGGTGGGGGCCGACCCGAAGGCCGGCGACGGCTGCGGCATGTTGGTGCAAATCCCGCATCGTTTTCTATCCGAAGAATGTGCCAAGCTTGGCTTTAACCTTCCCGAGCCTGAGCATTATGCCGTTGGCCACGTGTTCTTGCCGCGTGATGCGGAAGGCCGCAAACTCTGCGAAGCCATTATCGAACGCGTGGTTGTTGAAGAGGGCCAGACTTTCTTAGGTTGGCGCGATGTGCCGGTGGATAGCTCCTGCCTTGGCGAGAGCGTAAAGCCAACAGAGCCGACGCATCGCCAAATCTTTATCGGCCGTGGCGCCGGTATTACCGATACAGACGCGTTTGAGCGTCGCCTGTTTATTCTGCGCAAGGTGATCTCGAACACCATTTACAATTTAGGCAATCCGGCGACACAAGGGTTTTATCCCGTATCGCTCTCTGCGCGCACACTTGTGTATAAGGGCATGTTGCTCGCGACTCAGCTCGGCGATTATTTCCCTGATCTGCGCGACTCTCGTTTGGAGTCAGCTGTTGCGCTTGTGCATCAACGCTTCTCGACCAATACATTCCCGACTTGGTCGCTCGCGCATCCTTATCGCATGGTTGCGCATAATGGCGAGATCAATACGCTGCGTGGCAATGTGAACTGGATGGCGGCGCGTCAAGCGTCGGTTGATTCTGAATTGTTTGGCACTGAAATTTCCAAGCTCTGGCCTATTTCTTATGAAGGCCAGTCGGATACCGCATGCTTTGACAACGCGCTCGAATTTTTGGTGCAAGGCGGCTACTCACTCGCTCACGCGATGATGATGCTCATTCCGGAAGCCTGGTCAGGCAACCCGCTGATGAACGAGCAACGCCGCGCGTTTTATGAATATCACGCCGCGTTGATGGAGCCATGGGATGGCCCGGCTGCAGTTGCCTTCACCGATGGTCGCCAGATTGGTGCGACACTCGATCGTAACGGCCTGCGCCCTGCACGTTATTACGTGACGGATGAGGGTCTCGTGGTGATGGCATCCGAGATGGGCGTTCTCCCGGTTCCGGAAGAGAAGATCGTCACCAAGTGGCGCCTACAGCCCGGCAAGATGTTGCTCGTTGATCTGGAAGAAGGCCGCATTGTTTCGGATGAAGAGATCAAGGAAACGCTTTCAACCGCTAGCCCTTACGCAACATGGTTGAAGAATACCCAGATCGTGCTGGAAGATTTGCGCCCCGTTGAGCCACGCGCGCCACGGACGGATGTGTCCTTGCTCGATCGTCAACAGACCTTCGGCTACACACGCGAAGACATCGACCTATTGCTTGAGCCAATGGCAACAACGGGACAAGAAGCCGTTGGCTCCATGGGCACCGACACGCCGATTTCCGC
>DAIOVR010000229.1:0-1192 GCA_036758905.1 Beijerinckiaceae bacterium
TTAAATATTTACCTTCAAAATCGACCTTCTCGCCGCGTAAAAGCCGCGCGTAAATCGTCAAGAATTCGGCCGTGTGCGCGTAGCGCTCATCATGGGGCAAAAAGATTCCATCTCCCGCCAATTCAGTTGGATTGCCGCCAGTTACAACATTGACGAGGTACCGGCCATTGCTGATGCGATCAAGCGCTGCCGCTTGACGCGCGACATAAGTGGGCGATGCAACACCGGGACGGAGTGCCAACAAAAAGCGGAGGCGCTCTGTATGGCTCGCCAAGGCTGCAGCTGTGATCCACGGATCATCGCAGGATTTCCCAGTGGGAAGAAGAACACCACCGAAGCCTAGCCGATCGGCAGCCTGAGCGATTTGCTTCAGATAGCCAAATTCAGCAGGTCGATGGCCTTTATCGGTACCAAGATAAGACCCATCCCCGCTGACGGGAATAAACCAGAAAATATCGAGAGGTTTTTCATTCGATGGTGAGTGGAAAGGCGTGACGGACATTGTGCAATTCTTTCATTTTAAAAAAGTGCGCTGCGGCCCAAAGGGGAAAAGGAGCGCGCAGCGCGAGGAAGGGAGGTGGAACAAAAATCAGGTGGATGGCTTCCATGCCCATACAATATCTTTAATCGTGACCGCCTTAGGGATCAGACCCAAAGCAAGGAAGCGATCCGCATTGCGTTGCTGTTCTGAAATCACAGCATCTCTAATTGGGCTGATTACAAATTCCGTGCGATCAACCGCCTTTTGCTGGGCTTCAACGGCGATGCCTGTTGCCTTCGATAATATCGCGGTTACGTCCGAGTGATGGCTTTCTGCCCATTGCGCCGTGTTGGATGCAGCTTGGTTGATCAGTGAAACAAGCTCAGGATTGGTTTTGACAAAACTGCCATTGGCCAACAAAAATGAATTCTGTTCGACAATGCCTTGAGCCGGAGCCAGAACGCGTGTGCCAGCTTGCGCTTCAGCAACCGCATAGAAGGGATCCCAAATGGTCCAGGCATCCACCGCGCCTCTTGCAAAGGCTGCAGCACCATCAGCAGGCGTCAAATAAACAGGCTCTATATCCTGATAGGTGAGGCCTGCCTTTTCAAGCGCAGCAATGGTTAGATTATGCGCCGATGATGCTTTGGCAAAGCCCAGCTTCTTGCCTTTTAAATCGGCCAGCGTTTTGATGGGTGAATCTTCTTTAAC
>DAIOVR010000229.1:1292-2720 GCA_036758905.1 Beijerinckiaceae bacterium
AGCAGCGAGTGACGTAGCAAGAACAGCCTTTAAAAAGGAACGCTTACCAAGCGTGTTTGATGTTTTTGAATGCGACATGGTTAAAAACCTTTTCGAACAAATTTGCTTCTGCGCTGGCTATCGGATGCCAAATTTTGGATGCATCTCGCCAATTCCTTAAACGACAGGAGCAGGAAGAATGGGGTGATTGAAGTTCCGGTTATCGCCCCGGTAGGCGGGTCCTGTTTATGGACAACAGCAATGCGACATCATGGTACTTCTCCTTCGCTATGGAGCCCACGAAATCGCCGGAACATTCCGGTTCGTGGCGCTTTAGCATTTGGTGACGCGGTGCAAGCTGCTCGCTTCAAATCTCCGCGACCGACCCGGGTAGAGCCGATGGGTAAAAGATGACGCAGGGTTGCCTTTCCGTCAACGAGAATGTTCTTTTAAAAGTACGAGAAAAAGAGAATATCGTTCTGAAAATCGGCGAAATAATAGAAATTATTATCTGTTGGGTGCCATTTCATCTCTTTCGGGCTTGACGGAGAGAAGACATCGGTCAATTTTGTTCGAAATTCAGAACAAAATTTTACAAGGTTAGCAGCGATGGATGCCATCGATCGTAAGATCCTCATCGAATTGCAGCGGGATGCGACCATCTCGGTTGCCGAACTGGCCAGCCGGGTTGGCCTATCCCAGACGCCGTGCTGGAAGCGCGTTCAGCGATTGGAAGAAGACGGCGTTATTTTAAAGCGCGTGGCGCTGGTCTCACCCGAACATATTGGCCTCGGCCTTACAGTCTTTGTTTCGATTGAGACGGGCGACCATTCGATGGAATGGCTAACGCAATTTGCAAATTTTGTGGCGGCACAGCCGGAAGTGATGGAAGTCTATCGCATGGCGGGCGATATTGACTATGTGTTGCGCGTGACCGTTGCCGATATGGCGGCCTATGATGGATTTTATAAGCGGTTGATTTCCGGTGCGCAGCTTAAAAACGTGACATCGCGCTTTGCGATGGAGCGGATTAAGGCTGAGACATCCTATCCAATTGCGCTGTAAGTTTGATCAGCCTATCGTCGCGGCTTGGTCAGCTTGAAGGATTAAGCCTATTGACGATGATAGAATCCGCTCATTCTGAAGGGTTTATAAGCGAAGCCATTGAGCTTGCATGGGCCGATGATGTCTCTTTTGAAGAAATCAAAAAGCGGCTGGGATTATCCGAACCGGAAGTGATTGATGTCATGCGGCGGCATATGAAGCCTTCCAGCTTCCGCATGTGGAGAAAGCGCGTTTCGGGACGGAAAACAAAGCATCGGAAATTGATGCTGAACTCGAGCGAGAGCAAAGCAATTGAGTTACTAGATCCGGACGCAGAAGTTTGAGGCGCGAGTTATAAATCTTAGAAACATATTGATATCGCCAGTCCGCCTACGCTCTTCGAGC
>DAIOVR010000230.1:0-2681 GCA_036758905.1 Beijerinckiaceae bacterium
GTGCAATGGCTAGAAGTTCCAAACCGCGCAGGCGACAATGCCCGTTTAGCGATGCGGTATCGACGCGGAAAAGGTCAGCCTATTCTGTGGCTTGGCGGATTCCGCTCGGACATGGATTCAACCAAAGCCGAAGCCATTGATGCTTGGGCCGAGCGCGAGGGGCGTCCTTTTATCAGGTTCGATTATTCGGCCCATGGACTAACGGGCGGCGATTTTGCCAAAATGACGCTTTCCGTCTGGCTTGAGGATGCCTTGGCGGTTTGGGCTAGCCTTGGCGACGCAAAGCCGGTGATCGTTGGCTCATCCATGGGTGGATGGATAACTCTGCTCGCTGTTAAAGAACGCGCCCGGCTTGGCTTGTCCACACCCTCGGCACTTGTTTTGATCGCCCCAGCCGTCGATTTTTCAGAAGAATTGATGTGGAAAGCTTTCCCAGAGGCGATCAAGGCAGAAATTTTGGCGAAGGGCGCTTTTTATCAGCCGTCACCCTATGGCGAGCCCTATCCAATAACGAAGGCATTTATCGAGGATGGGCGCAACCATCTTTTGTTCGGCGCACCGATTGAGCCCCATGCACCCGTCCATATTTTGCAAGGCATGAAGGATGACGCCGTGCCATGGTCACACGCTATGAAACTAGTCGAGCATTTACCGTTAAGTGATTGCAATCTGACTCTGATTAAGGACGGAGATCATCGGCTGTCGCGGCCAGAAGATATTGATTTGTTATTGCGGGTGATCGACGCGTTTTAAGCTCCCGTCATTGCGAGCGAACGCGAAGCAACCCAGCTGATGATCCGTCGAAGGGCACGATAGTGACACCGCGCTCACTTAATATAGGTCAGCCGGCTTGCTTCGCTGGCGCTCGCAATGACGGAAGTGAAATTTCTTCGCCTGAACGGAAGCCTCAACCGCCAACCGTAATCGCCCCATCCGCCCCAATCGCCACCTGCTTGCCATGCAGCGTGCGCTGATCAGCGGCTGAAAGCGCGTAAGCCGGCGGCACCGCCCAGCCCATTTCACGTGCTACGATAACACCGAGCAATAAAATAGCATCAGGCGCAGGCATAATAAGTGCAGTGGGTGAGCGGCCGGAATGGATAAGCTCCAGCATTACGGCGGCGGCTGACGATGAGCCAATCATAGCGGGCATGGCCAATATTTTTCCCGCAATCGATTGCCCACGCTCCGGATGGCGAGCGTCAATAATCAGTCCCGTGCGCGGGTCGACACCACCCCAGAAGCTGATCGGATGGGTCAGCGCCAAAACCTCGCCTTTACCTTCGCCTTCCAGAAGGACGTCTGCTTTTAGCGCCATAATGCTTGATCCCGGGTTAGGCGGCCGGTGACGGCGCTCTCTACACAGTCTTTTAACGAGCCATATTGCACCGCATAACCGGTATTGCCGGGGGCGTAATGGGCGAATTTGCCGGAATTGGTCATCAACACACCATTACCCGCAGGTAAAATCGGCGTCACAACGACGCAGGTATCGGCCACAAAGGTTACGCCGAGTTTTTCGAGCGCCGAGCGTTGGCCATTGGCTTCAATCTGGCGGATCACGTGGCGGCCGGTGCAGGCATAAATGGTTTTTTCAAGCTTGCGGCCGTTGATCAGATGCGAAAGCGCCTCAACCTCGTCGATGGATAAATGAGGGCTGCCAATGGCGACCGCGTCGATGGCCTCGTCGGTTGTCGTGGAAAGTCTTTTGAGCGCACCGAGGACCATCTCCGCGGTGACATGAATGGTTTTCTCAGTAGGCTTTCCTTGAAGCGCCGTGGCCACATCGGCAGCTTCCGGCGTGACGCCTGCAATATGGAATAAGCCAACGCCGCCCGATGAAGCGGCTGCGGCACCAAAGGCTTTGAGATTATCCTCATTGGGCATGCCCTGCAGCCCGTCGACGACACCAATCGAATTAACCATTTCGAGGCCGAACCATGTGCCAAGTACCGGATAAAACACGTCCGAACGGCGAAGCGCTTCCGATAGACCGGATACGTCGGCGACAACCCGCGCGCGGCGGTTCTCGACGCGATGGAGGCCATAATCGGGCGCAAATCCTACGATCGCGCAGGCAATATCGAGAAAATCGCCATAGCGATTGGTGCGCGCACCCAAGACCGAATTGCAAAAAACCACCGCATTCGATTCGCCCCAAGCGACATCGCTGCCGAGCGCCGGGCGATGTCCGGCTTGATAGGGCGAGCAGGTCCAAGAGGGCTCACAGCCCATCGCCTCATAAGCCATCATCATGCGCTTGGCCATGTCGCGTTCGGCTGGCGGCATGCGTTGTTTGGAGCAACCGACGAGATCCAGCGCGCCAACATTAAGCGTTGAGCGAACTTTGACCTTGGCAGAACCTTCGACGAGCTTTTCGGCAAAGAGTGTACCGGAATCGCCATGATAGAGCGCGCCATCAATATGGGCGGATGCAACAGGGATCAGGCGCGGAGCACCCATCAATCGAGCAGTATCGGCAACAATTCGCATGGCCATGGCAGCGCCTTGGCCTTCCGAGCCATTGGCTATGGCACGTTGGTGTTCAGAAAGGGTCAACGACATGAATACGGCTCCTGTCACATTACGGGGCCTTAATCCTAACCCAATGTCAATGGGTCAGCTAAAGTGACCTAATTTATGGGTTTATTCGTTCGTTCTCATACTAAATACCCAAAATT
>DAIOVR010000231.1:0-2666 GCA_036758905.1 Beijerinckiaceae bacterium
CTATCAATTTCCAAACAGGCTCAGATCCTGGGTATAAGCCGGAGTAGCGTCTATTTGTTGATTTTCACTGAGAACTGACCCGGGATTTTCATTGAGATTTGACCCGGTATTATTGGTTTTATGTCTCTCGTTTTGGGTCCGTGTCAATGGATAGGAAGTTTGGTTGGATTGCGCCCGCCGCTGCGCGGTTCATTGCGCAAGCGGCGGCGGGCGCAGATGTCTTTTACGCCCTGTTTTTGAAGCGCCAACTATCATTGCCTGTTTCGAGGATATGACAATGGTGCGTCAGGCGATCGAGCAATGCGGTTGTCATCTTGGCGTCGCCGAAGACATTGGCCCATTCGCTGAAGCTCAAATTGGTTGTGATGACAATGCTGATCTGCTCATAGAGTTTGCTCAGCAAATGGAAGAGAAGCGCTCCTCCCGACGGGCTGAACGGTAGATAGCCCAACTCATCAAGGATGATGAGATCAAGACGCAAAAGGCGATCGGCGATCTGGCCTGCTTTGTTTAGGGCTTTTTCCTGTTCGAGGGCATTGACCAGATCGACAGTCGCATAGAACCGCGCCTTTTTACGATGATGCGTTACGGCCTGGACCGCCAATGCTGTTGCAATATGGGTTTTGCCGGTCCCGGGACCTCCGATGAGCACGACATTGTGAGCATCATCGATAAACGTGCCGGTGTGCAATTGCCTGACCAGGGCCTCGTTGACCTCGCTGGAGGCGAAGTCAAAACCTGCCATATCCTTATAGGCTGGGAAGCGCGCTGCCTTGATCTGATAATCAATGGACCGGACCTCGCGCTCCGCCGTCTCGGCTTTTAAGAGTTGCGACAATATCGGGACGGCAGATTCGAAAGCCGGAGAAGCCTGTTCCGTGAGGTCGGTGACCGCTTGGGCCATGCCGTACATCTTCAAGGATCGCAACATGATGATGACGGCCGCGCTGGCAGGATCATGACGCATGGCGCATTCCTCCCTTAGCGTGCGGCATGCGCAAAGCATCATAGCGTTCGACATTGGCTTTTGGCTCACGCGACAAGTTCAGGCTCTGCGGAGCATCAATGTCCGGGGCGATGCTTTTTGGATCCACCAAACGATGCAGAATGTTCAGGATATGGGTCTTTGTGGGAACGCCTGCTTCGAGTGCCAACTCGACGGCAGCGAGAACCGCTTGCTCTTCATGTTGCAAAACGAGCGACAGGATATCGACCATCTCGCGATCGCCACCCTGCCGTTTGAGCAAATACCCCTGTAATCGGCGGAATGCATCCGGCATCTCTACAAAGGGGGCGCCATTGCGAAGTGCCCCCGGTTTACGCTGAATGACAGCCAGATAGTGCCGCCAGTCATAAATGGTACGCCCCGGCACATGAGATCGATCAATGTGCCGCGGGTGTTCGCAAAGAATTTGGCCTTCCGCCGCAATGGCAATTTTATTCGGATAAACTCTGACGCTCACGGGGCGATTGGCGAAAGACGCTGGAACACTGTAGCGGTTCCGTTCGAAGTGCACCAAGCAGGTTGGCGATACGCGCTTGGCATGTTCGACAAAGCCGTCAAAGAGCCGCCCAAGTGGCATCAAGCTCGACTGCTCTGCTGCCCGCACCTCGGCAATCGTTCCCGGCAATACTCCGTGCTGAATATGGCTCCACTCTTCGATGCAACGTTCTTCCAGCCAGGCGTTCAGAGCATCGATATCGCGAAAGCTCGGCATATCTTGCCAGAAGCGGCGGCGGCTATCTTGCACGTTCTTCTCGATCTGCCCCTTCTCCCAGCCCGAGGCCGGATTACAAAACTCCGGATCAAACAGGTAGTGACTGGCCATCGCCGCAAACCGTGCATTGACTTGTCGGGCTTTGCCGGAGCCGATCCGGTCAACGGCCGTCCGCATATTGTCAAAGATCCCGCGCCCTGCGATGCCGCCCAGCACACGGAATGCTTGGGTCAGGGCATCAAACAGCATCTCGTGGGTCTGCAATAGATAGGCTCGCACGATGAAGGCCTTGCTATGCGCCAACTTTGTATGCGCCACCTGCAACTTTGTTCGTTCGCCGCCAAGAACGGCCCAGTCTTCGCTCCAGTCAAACTGAAATGCTTCTCCGGGCGAAAATACCAGCGGCACATATGTACCGCGTCCGCTCATCTGTTGCTCGCGTAGACGATCCGCCTTCCAGGCGCGTATAAACGCCGCCACACGCCCATAAGATCCCGTGTATCCCAAGACGACCAACTCCGCATGCATCTGCTTGGCCGTCCGCTTGTATTTGCGCGACTTGCTGGCATCCGTGCGCAGCCACAAGATCAATTTATCCCCAAAGGGCGCCAACTTGTTTGGTCTATCGGGAACTTTGAAAACCGGCTCCGCCACCCCGGAGCGCAGATAACGCCGCACTGTATTCCGCGATAAGCCTGTCCGGCGCGAAATCTCCCGGATCGGCATTCCTTCGCGAAAATGCCAACGCCGGATTACACTTAATAATGCCATCTCGATCACTCCATGTTCCCTCCAGCATTGGCGCTGGAGAAGGTTGAAACATGGGTCACTTCTCAGTGAAAATTATCGCCCCAAACGGGTCAAATCTAAATGGCAATCAACAAAGACGGATACTCTGGACTTATAACAACGAACGCCCCAACATGGGCATTGGCGGGATAGCACCTG
>DAIOVR010000232.1:0-2664 GCA_036758905.1 Beijerinckiaceae bacterium
GAATATGATGCGCACCGTATTGCGCTGGGTATTCCTGAAGGCGGGCGTGATTTTATCTATGGGGATGCCTTCCCGCATGAGGCGGATATGGATCAGCTGCATGGCGTCGATTTCACGAAGGGCTGTTATGTGGGACAGGAAGTGGTTTCCCGCATGCAGCACCGCGGAACGGCGCGCACGCGTTGTGTGCCTATCCGGTTTATCGATGGCACTTCTGTTCCTGAAGGCACCGACGCTTTGGCCGGTGAGAAAATCTGTGGCCGTATAGGCTCATCCGGTTTGGATGGGTCGGCCATTGGGCTTTTACGGTTAGATCGCGTGGCAGAAGCCATGGCAGCAGGTGACGCATTATCGGCGAATGGCCATGCTTTTGTTCTTGAGAAGCGGGATTGGATTCAGTTTGAACTGACGGGTGCAGCATGACAAAGGGCCTTATTGAACACGACGATGGCAAACATCGCTGCCCATGGCCCGGTATTGATCCGCTCTATGTTGCCTATCACGATACCGATTGGGGAGTGCCGGAATATGATGACCGCGCTTTGTTTGAAAAGCTCATTTTAGATGGCTTTCAGGCAGGATTAAGCTGGATCACGATTTTACGGAAGCGCGAGAATTTTCGGGCGTCCTTTGATGGCTTTGATGCTCAAAAGATTGTTCGATATTCTCCTCAAAAAATTGAAAGTCTCGTGCAAGATGCGGGCATTATTCGGCATCGCGGCAAGATCGAGAGTACAATAAAGAGCGCGCGCGTTTATTTGGATATTCAAGAAAAACAAGGATTTTCTGATTATCTTTGGAATTTTACCGATGGTCGCGTGATTCAAAATACGCCTCGCAGCATGGCCGATATTGCAACCGAGACAGAAGTTTCCGCGCGCATCTCAAAGGATTTGAAAAAGCGTGGCTTTAATTTTTGCGGGCCGACAATTGTTCATGCCTTCATGCAAGCGGTGGGCATGGTGAATGATCATCTCGTCGGATGTTTCCGGCATGAGGAGGTGAAGCTATTGGAGCGGAAGTTCTGATGGCATCTTCTAAAAACGAACAACCGCGCGCTTGGCAGCGTATGTTATCGGGTCGTCGATTGGATTTGTTAAATCCTTCGCCGCTCGATATTGAAATTGAAGACATCGCGCATGGCTTGGCGCGTGTGGCGCGGTGGAATGGACAGACCATTGGTCCGGCGATTTTTTCCGTTGCGCAACATTCCTTGTTGGTTGAAGCGATTTTCTCCGATGATGGTAAGGCTAAGCGTGATGAACAACTGGCAGCCTTGCTGCATGATGCACCGGAATATGTGGTGGGCGATATGATTTCACCGTTTAAGGCGGTGATTGGCGGCGATTATAAAGCTGTCGAGCTTCGACTTTTAGCGGCGATCCATGTACGATTTGGCTTGAAGGCCGATGTGCCGGATGCGTTGACAAAACGCATAAAGCAGGCGGATCAGATAGCAGCCTATCTGGAAGCAACGCAATTGGCAGGGTTTGGCGAAGATGAAGCCAAGCAGCTGTTTGGTAAACCACCTGTCATGAAGCCGGATTATAATTTACTGGTAAAGCCTTGGACGGCCGAGGAAGCGAAGACACGGTTTATTGAACGATTTATAAGGTTGGAGAAGCGTTGATGGCAAAGTTGCATGTGTGTTCGCTGTCGCGCTTACAAGAAACCGTTGATCGAACGGGCGCTAAACACGTCGTTACGCTTTTGACGGAAGCTGCAGGCGTGCCAAGCCCCAATGGCATTTTGCCGACGCAGCATTTGAAATTGATTGCCAGCGATATTACAGCGCCGATGGAAGGTCATATTCTTCCCGGTGCGGAGCATGTTGAGCAGTTGATTGCTTTTGTGAAGGCATGGGATCGTGTTGATCCTATGGTTATTCATTGTTGGGCCGGAATTAGCCGTTCAACCGCTTCGGCCTATATTGCGGCGAGCGTGCTTAATCCTGAATTGGATGAGGTGCATTTAGCAACGCGTTTGCGGGCTGCTGCACCAAGCGCCACCCCCAATCCGCGCCTAATCGCTTTGGCCGATACGATACTTGATCGGAAGGGTCGTATGATGGCTGCTATTGCCGATATTGGACGCGGTGCAGATGCCTTTGAAGGCACGCCCTTTGAACTTGTCTATGATTGATTCTGATGAGTGAACATCATCCCGACACGCCGATTGAGATTGGACTGGCCGCCGCCATTGTAGCGGTTGACGGCGATGCGCCACAAATTCTCGTGGGCCGCGTAGAAGGGGGTGAGGATGGTTTGCCCTATGGAAGTTTCGATCCGCTCTCCCATCGCACGCTCGAGATTGCGCTAAGAGCGTTTGTGGCAGAGCAATCGGGCCTTTCGTTGGGCTATGTCGAGCAGCTTTATACCTTTGCTGATCGAGGACGACATGATCGCCCCAATGATGGCGCGCCGCATGTGGTATCGATTGGATATCTTGCTCTGACACGGGTTGCGGCTCAGGCCGAAGATCGCCCGAAGAAGGCGGCTTTTCGCCCGTGGTATCGGTTTTTTCCATGGGAAGATTGGCGCGGTGGACGGCCTGCCATTCTGGATCGTGATATTTTGCCAAGGCTTAATCATTGGGCGCAAGATAGTGCCGCAGAAAAAGCAGAAATGAAGGCGAGGCCGCTTTCTCGGCTGGAGCGCCTTCGTT
>DAIOVR010000233.1:0-2647 GCA_036758905.1 Beijerinckiaceae bacterium
TGAAGCAAAAGCCTCAGCCGCATCTCACACCTTTGGTGTTCCCTATTTCACCGATGCCGGCGCCATGTTCGATGCCATGCCGATCGATCTCGTGGATATTACGACACGCATGGAGAGCCATAAGCCATTAGCGGCACTCGCAGCTGAGCGACAAATTGCAGCCATTGTACAAAAGCCATTTGCACCCACATGGCATGAATGCATCGATATTGTTGAAACAGCGCGCAAACATGGAACATGGTTAGCCGTGCATGAGAATTTCAGATTTGCAACAACGATGCGGCGCGTCAAAGCGGTGATCGACTCTGGTGCAATCGGGATCCCCAATTGGGCGAGGATTGCCTTTCGAACCGGCTATAATGTCTATCGCGGACAACCTTATCTCGCAGAAGTTGAGCGGCTCGTTATCCTGGATCTCGGCATCCATGTTCTTGATTTGGCGCGGTTCTTTTTGGGGGAGGTAAAGCACCTCTCTTGCGAGACACAAAAGCGAAACTCGGCGATTGCGGGAGAAGATACCGCGACCATGATGCTGCGCCATGAATCAGGGGCTGTTTCCATTGTTGAATCAACCTATGCGACGCAAAAAATTCCGGATAGCTTCCCTGAGACTCTGATTGAAATCGAAGGATCGGACGGATCGATTGCGGTCCAGCGTGGCGAAAAAATGAGCGTTACAACGCAAGGAATCTTTTTTGAGGAAAATATCGGTAGCGCTTTGCTGCCTTGGACAAGCCGACCATGGCACGGATCACAAGAGGCGGTTTTACATACCAATCGCCATCTCCTCGAAGCCTTTCGCGCCGGGCATAGTGCCGATGTTTCGGGAGAAGATAATTTAAAAACCTATGCTCTGGTTGAAGCGGCCTATGACGCCGCGAGCAATCATCGCGTTGTTACCCCTCCGGTTTGGAAACAGAAGGCCTAACCGATTGATCAAGACCAAATTGACTACGCGCGCTTGCGCGTTTTGACAAAGCGATCGAATGCAACGGCGGTGATAATGATCAGTCCGATAACGACGCTTTGGATATAGGATGAAACATTGTTGAGAACGAGGCCGTTGACCAGTACGCCGATCAATGTAGCCCCCACAACAG
The DNA here is from genome assembly GCA_036758905.1 of Beijerinckiaceae bacterium. Classification (GTDB taxonomy): domain Bacteria; phylum Pseudomonadota; class Alphaproteobacteria; order Rhizobiales; family Beijerinckiaceae; genus CAIUPE01. The sequence continues at coordinate 1,101 of DAIOVR010000233.1, forward strand.
TGCCAGCGATGGAGCCGGCGCCACCAAAGAGTGATGTTCCTCCGATGACGACGGAAGCAATCACCGTCAATTCATAGCCGATACCCGCCACCGCTTCCGATGAGTTGAGCCGAGCGGACAAAACAAATCCTGCGAGGCCAGCAAAAAATCCAACGATCATATAAACCGAAAGAATAATTCGATCGACCGCCAAACCGGAAAGGCGCGCGGCTTCTGGATTTCCGCCTACCGCATAAACATGCCGACCATAGCGGGTGTGGCGAAGCACGATGTGGCACAAAATTGCAGCCACCAGAAAGATAAGAACAGGCACAGGGACAGGACCAATCATGCCTTGTCCCCACCAGCGATAGTCGGACTCAAAACCCGAGATGGGACCTCCATTGGAGAACCACAGCGTCAAACCACGAAAAATGGAAAGGCCGCCAAGCGTAACAACGAAAGGCGGCACTTTTAGCAATGTGATACTATAGCCTTGAATATAGCCGCACAAAATACCGATCGCGATCGATGCTGCCATCGCAGCATAGGGCCCGTAGCCCACTGCTTCATCCTCTCCCAAGGAAAGCGTGTTACCGAGCGAACCTTTAGCAACGGCGGCAGCCACCATGCCTGAGACTGCCAAAATCGAGCCTACAGAAAGATCGATACCAGCCGTCAAAATAACAAAGGTCATCCCTAACGCGATTAATCCCGTGATCGAAATTTGCCGCATCACGTTGAACAGATTTGTCGGATTAAGAAATTTTGGCTCAAGGATCGAAAAGATCAACATCAAGACAACAAGGAATATCAACGGCGCAAAGCGTCCGATAGCCTTCCAAACCATTGCTTCGCCTGATGGGCCTTTAGCCTGCATCGTGTCAGACATGTGATGTGATCTCCCGTTACGCTGATTTGGCGCTATCAAGCGCCATCAGCGACATTAACTTTTCTTGCGTTGCTTCTTCAGGACTTAATTCGCCCGTCAATCTTCCTTCGCGCATCGTAACAATGCGATCTGCAACCGCCATAACTTCGGGCAGCTCTGATGAAATCACGACGACGGCAATGCCGCGCCCGGCCAGCGTATCCAAGATTTCATGGACCTCAGCCTTCGCTGCAATGTCGATACCGCGGGTGGGTTCATCCACAATTAGAATTTTTGGATCAAGGGACAGCCAACGCGACAAAACAATTTTTTGTTGATTGCCGCCGGACAGGTTAGAGATCAATTGCTCCGGCCCTGTCATTCGAACATTCATCATCGTCTTAAAGCGTTGGACTTCTGCCGCCTCTTTGGCTTCATCTACAAAAATTCCAAGCTTCATAAAACGATCAAGGGAAGCCACTGAAAAATTACGCCGGATCGCAAGCTGAAGGAAAAGCGCCTGCTGTTTGCGATCTTCCGGAACAAGACCAATTCCATGCTTCATTGCATCACGAGGCGAGCGGATATTTACCTCATGGCCATCAATGGTGAAGCGCTCATAGGTTTTAAGATCAGCTCCGAAAATGGCGCGCGCAAGCTCCGTGCGCCCGGCTCCAACAAGCCCTGCTATGCCTAA
>DAIOVR010000234.1:0-2628 GCA_036758905.1 Beijerinckiaceae bacterium
GGGCGATACGGGTGATCTTATATGTCATAGCGTTGGACCTTTAGGTCTGTCGTAAGAATTGAAGATTAAAGAGGGGAGGCCCAGCCAAAGAATTTGCCGTACCAATTCTGCTTGCTGGCATCGGCAAGGTCGCCTGCGCCTGTGTAGCTGATCTGGGCTTGAGCAATGCGTCCGGACTCGACGAGATTGCCCGCTTTGATGTCTTCGGGGCGTACGAGGCCACTCACGCGGATATATTCTTCGCCCTGGTTGAGCGAGAGCATTTTCTGCCCTTCAACCCACATATTGCCGTTCTCATAAACCCGCGTAACCATCACGGTTAAAGTACCCGAAAGACTGTTGCTTTGCGTCGCACTTCCCTTGCCGTCATAGGCCTGTTTGACAGATCCATCCGTATTGGTAGCCGTTGCAATGGATGAGTTCGTCATGCCAATCGCGCTAAGCGGGCCGGCAATAATGCCAGGCAAGGTCGATGTGGTGCTGCCTTGACGGTTGATAACACCTTCATTGGCTTTCGAGGCCTGCGTCGTTTCGGCCAAGGTCACCGTCAACACATCACCAACCGAATGGGCGCGGCGGTCGCCGACAAAAAAGCCGGGCTGCGATGCCGAATAGATTGCGCCATCGGCGGCCTTTTCGTGCACCGATACAACTTTGTTGTAATCGTCCTGCATGGTCGCCGAAATTTTCTGCTCGCGTCCGGCGGAGCATCCGCCAAGAGCGAGAGCGGAAACAAGAAGAAGAGAGGCTGCTACTTTCATGATCATTGTTTCCTTAGATGTTCTGCGTGAGGAATTTCTGCATGCCGTCAACGGCATTAATCGCCTTTGAATTCACTTCGTAAGCGCGCTGCGTCTCGATCATGTTGACGAGTTCTTCGACCACGTTGACGTTCGAAGATTCAAGCGAGCCTTGCTGGAGCTTGCCAAGTCCTGCGCTTCCCGGATTACCGATAACCGCTGCGCCAGAGGCACCAGTGGCCATCGCCAAATTTTCACCAACAGGCTTCAAGCCGCCATTGTTCGGGAAGGATGCGATCTGAATGGTGCCGACCACCGTCGGCGCTGCCTGACCGGGTACACCGACCGAAACGATACCATCGGTCGAAATCGAAACCGACGAGGCGTTGGGTGGGATCGTAATAGCAGGCTCAACCGGATAGCCGTTGGATGAGACGAGCAATCCGGTTGAGTTTTTCGAGAAATTGCCAGCGCGTGTGTAACCCATCTGCCCGTCAGGCATAAGCACCTGGAAAAAACCATCGCCCTGAATGGTCATATCGAGCGAGTTGTCGGTATTGATGATGTTGCCTTGGCTGTAGAGCTTTTCAGACGACACGATACGCACACCCGTACCAATCGAGAGGCCCGTCGGTAACTGCGTATTCTGCGATGTCTGCGCGCCGCTTTGGCGGAGATCTTGATACAGCAGTGTTTCGAAATTGGCCCGATCACGCTTAAAGCCAACGGTGTTAACGTTGGCGAGGTTGTTCGAGATCACACTCATACGCTCTTGTTGAGCGTTAAGGCCGGTCTTCGCTACGTTTAATGCATCTGGCATGACATACTCCGCTGGGTCGTATCGTTCGTTAGGCTATCGCTTCAGTCTTATGACGAGCGCATGAGTTTGGACGTTTCGGTATCAAGTTCCTTTGCCGTGCCGAGCAATTTGATCTGCATTTCATAGGAACGCTGGTTTTGAATAATTTCGACCATTGAATCGACAGCGCTCACATTGCTGGTTTCAAGGGTATTGGCCGAGAGTTTTACGGTCGCATCAACCGCTGGGAGGGGCCCGTTTTTGACGCGCATATAGCCATCAAGGCCACGAACAACATTCGATGCAGGAACGTTGACAAGATCAATACGGCCCGCCGGTACCATTGTGTTACCTTCAGAGCCAAGCGGCTTGTATGAAATCGTTCCGTCATTCGCGATCGCAACTTTTTCATAAGCAGGAATGGTAATATCTGCGCCGCTGCCTTGTATAAGGAGGCCGTCACCATTGCGCAGCTTGCCGTCGACGCCGATCTTCATGTCACCACGGCGCGTAATGACTTTATCACCTGACGGTGAATTGCCCACGATAAAGCCCTGACCATCAACGGCAACGTCGAGTGGTCGGTCGGTATTGTTCAGGTTTGAGGCCGAGGTATCAATACCTGACTGTTTACGGGACGCAAAAATGCGATCTTCAAACGAGTTATTATCCCGCAGAAAGGACGAAGTGACATCCGTCGACACGTCTTTTCGGAAACCGATCGTATTGACGTTGGCAAGATTGGCCGACGTGATCTTCTGATTATCACTCAGAAGACGCATCGTATTGAGCGCGACCTGTCCAATCCGATCCATGATAAGTTCTCACCCCAATCCAAAGATAAAACGCCAAAAAGATGACATTCGACACTCTTCTAGCAAGTGTCGTGCCAAGCCGTTTTTATCTGGGGAGGTGCAAAGCGGAACAATCAGCCGGCAAAACGGCCATAATTTATAAATCAGGGCTGGTTAGTCATGGTCGCGCCAGACCCTATTTAATTTAGGGCCTGGCGCGCCGGGGGGAACTTATTAGGCGCGGATTTGTATAATCGTCTGCGTGAGCGACGTTTCCGTCTCGATGGCCTTCGAG
>DAIOVR010000235.1:0-2598 GCA_036758905.1 Beijerinckiaceae bacterium
CATGGCTGTAGTGTACAGCAAAAATTTCGTTTCGGATACGAAATTAAATTGTATTCTAGGATAACGGAATAGGCGAAATCAAAAGGGGTGCATTGGTAATCCCCCCGTTTTTAACGGGATACATTGGTAGAACTTAATCGGCCAATTTCAGTTTCTGAGCGGGTGTCATTCCGCCAATGCCCATGTTGGGGCGTTCGTTGTTGTAAGTCCAGAGCCATTGTGTTGCGTGATGCTGTGCCTCCTCGATGCTTCGATAATGTATTGATCCAGCCATTCATGCCTGACCGTTCTGTTATATCGCGCCGCATACGCATTCTGTTGCGGCTTACCCGGTTGGATTTTCTGGATTGGGATGTCGTGTTTTTCAGCCCACTCCAAAAGCTTGTCACTGATATAGTCGGGTCCGTTATCATCCCCTTCGCTTTCCAGTCGCCCCCGCCACTAGATGAGCGCGTTTAAATTCCGGCTGACCCACTCGGCTGGCAATGAGCAGGTTATCTCGATGCGAAGACCCTCGCGACGGTGACGTGTGTTGTCTCGTCGGTTCATGATGATCCTAGGCAAAACAGGGCGGCGTTTAATTTTCTCATCGTTCAAACAATTTCATGTAATAATACAAGCTGCATAAAATAAAATATCGGCGGTCTATAATATTGCTTTCAGTTGAAACGGAATGAGTTCAACGTATTTAGCGACGACGTTAAAAAAATTAATTGGGGTTTTGCTTTTACAAGCAGAGGCTGGAGTATTTTTTGATCGATACCTTAAACGAACTCGATGCACTGATCGTATCTGAAAGTCAGTTTATTTATATCGATTCACTTGAAGAGCGGCGTCTGCTTGATCATTTTCATGACCTTGCTAAAGAAGGCACGATGGCCGTTTCGACATGGACCGCAGCACAAGGGCTGTGCGATCTGCGGACAGGAACCACTCAATGGCTGACGACCGAACTCGCCGATGCGCTTCGGGTGATCAAGCAACAGCAGAGCGGGGTTTATGTCCTTTTCGATGTGAAATCCTTCTTGGCGCAGGCGGTCATCGAGCGACTGTTGAAGGAAATAGCCTACGATCCACTTCATCCAACCCGAACCGTGATCCTTTTAGGCTATGGGCTTGAGTTACCAAACGAATTGAAGCACATGGCGGTGAATTTTATCCCATCCTTGCCCGATCCGGATGTCGTGCATGAGATTTATTATGAGGAAGTATATCGCTGGTTGAGCCAGAAGCGCGGTCGGAAATTTTTCAAACCCGGACCGATGGAAGATAAGCTCATGAAGTCGCTCGCGGGCTTGTCCGAGGAGGACGTTCGACGGGCTCTCATTATGGCTATTCGGGATGACGGGCGCATCACGGATGCCGACCTTTTGCGTATCGAAGCTTTTAAGAAGGAAAATATTGGCAAGCAAGGGCTGATCGACTTTATCGCGGACCCGGGTGATTTTGCATCGGTGGCGGGCCTTGATCATCTTAAATCTTGGCTAAAACTCAGAAAAAAAACCTTTCTCGGCGAAGATGCGGGACTTTCAATTGATCCACCGAAAGGCATTCTGCTTTTGGGAGTGCAAGGCTCGGGCAAAAGTCTGGCGGCAAAATCGGTGGCGGGCAGTTGGCAACTGCCGCTTATTCATCTCGATTTTGCAAGTCTGTATAATAAATGGGTTGGCGAGTCCGAACATAATTTGACGGAAGCCTTGCGGCAGGCAGAATCGCTTGCGCCTTGTGTCGTTTGGATTGATGAGATCGAGAAGGGGATTATCAACGACACGGCATCTGACAGTGATGGCGGACTGTCGCACCGCATTCTCGGAACCCTTTTGACGTGGATGTCGGAACGCAAAAGCCGCGTGTTTCTGGTGGCCACTGCCAATGACGTGACACGTCTGCCACCGGAATTGTTGCGCAAGGGTCGCTTCGACGAAATTTTCTTTGTCGATTTACCATCGCATCGGGCCCGAAAGGAGATTTTTACGATCCATTTGGCCAAGCGAAATCTCAAGCCAGATCATTTTCGGGTAGATGATCTGGCCGCCGCATCGGAAGGGTTTTCAGGTGCAGAGATCGAGCAGGCTATTATCGGCGGTATGTATATCGCGCTTGGTCAACAAGAAACTCCGACAACGGAGCATGTCATGCAAGAAATTGCCGGTACACGGCCGCTTTCGATTGTAATGGGCGAAAAAATTGCCCATCTGCGCCACTGGGCGGAAAACCGAACGGTACCAGCGGACTGAGCGGTCAGCGCCTTTTCTAACGGAATAGTCTGAACGTTAGCGAAGTCTAAAATTCAACCCTATTGCCGCAGCCTATGCCCTCCATCGTTGATTTAATGCGTATTTTGTAAAATGGAACTGTGTGCACTTGCCAAGCACGCCGTCCAAACGCCGTGTGGGAGGCGTTTATTATTCGCCTTCCGTGTCTATTTCAGGTCAGCGTAGCAGCAAAGTAAGGCCAAATTGGAGACAATGGGGCCCAGATTATACAGCCTCGTCTTACGACGCGCTTAATCTAACCAAACCGACGAAAGCAATCGCGCCCGACAAAGCTCGGCAACCGGAACGCCGCTATCCGCCTGTTTCAATATCCCAATAATCT
>DAIOVR010000236.1:0-2597 GCA_036758905.1 Beijerinckiaceae bacterium
CCTGAAAGCTGAGGAGCGTAGGTCTTGACCGCCCAAGCGCGCGCAAAACTGCCGTCGATGCCATCAACAAGAAGCGCAAGACCCAACCAGGCGAAAGCCAGGCCCATTTGATGCTCGATTGCGGCGGTAAGCGACAAAAAAGCGATGGCCGCGCCAGAAGCGGTAAACACGTGAACGGAAAAGGCGCGATAGTGGTGTGAACGCGAACCCTTATGAGGATTTTCAGGATGCTTGTGGGTATGTTCCGCTTCAGCCATCGAAATCTCTCTTGTTCATGCGACACGGTGGCACGATCTGCAAAAGAATGTCGCACGAACCTGATTTTCTTGTAAACTCAGTTTAGTACCTGAGCGCCACCTTATCAAACACCTAAAAAGGATTCCTCTCGATGTTTCAGACCTTTGACATGCTGATCATCGGCACGGGTCCGGTTGGTTATGTGTCCGCGATCGGGTTCGCTCGGGCCGGTATGAAGGTCGCGCTGATAGGGCCCGCCGACAGCGTTAAGCGAGATGGCCGGACAGTCGCCATCTTGGATGGATCGGTGCAATTGCTCGGTCGTTTGGGATGTTGGGACGCTATTTCACCCTTTGCAGCGCCCCTTTCGCATATGAGAATTATTGACGACACGGGAAGCCTTTTTCGGGCGCCGCCTGTTACGTTCAAGTCCTCCGAGCTCAAGCTCGACGCCTTTGGCTATAATGTTGAATTGGCCGATCTTGTCGCCTGTTTGTCGAATATCGCGTCCGACCAAGCCTTGATCACGCGTTTTGATTCCCGGGTTGCGGAACTGAGTACCGCAGCCGATGGTCGGTTGGCCGCCATTTTAGTTTCCGGACAAACGCTTCATGCGCCCATAATCTTAGGTGCAGATGGGCGAAAATCAGCTGTTCGCGCGTTTGCCGGGATCGAGGCCAAAGAGTGGTCTTATCCGCAGACGGCCTTAACCGCGATTTTTAAGCATCAACGCGACCATCATGATATATCAACTGAATTCCATACCCGTCAGGGTCCCTTCACCCTCGTTCCATTACCGGGCAAGCGTTCGAGCCTTGTTTGGATGATGGATCCTAAAAAAGCAGAACGTTTAGCCAGTTTGAGCGATAAGGCGCTAACGCAGGAAGTCGAAAAGCAGTCCCAATATATTTTGGGGACGATGGCGATTGATGGTGATCGGGGCTTGGTGCCAATGGCTGGGCTTACGGTTAATCGGTATGCGAATGATCATGTAGCACTGGTGGGTGAAGCCGCACATGTTTTCCCGCCCATCGGGGCGCAGGGTTTGAACCTTGGGTTCCGCGACGTCTCATCGCTTTTAGAGGCGTTTAGCAACCACCGCGGCCATGAAGCGCTCATGAAATACAACGCCGCGCGACAGGCCGACGTTAAGCTGCGTACAGCGGCTGTTGATGTGATGAATAAATCGCTCTTGGCCGATTATCTCCCCATCGATCTTGCCCGAAGCATCGGTCTGTTGACCATTGCCTCAATCCCACCGCTTCGCCGGTTTATGATGCAGCGCGGTGCCGGTTACTAAGATCTAATTTCCAGATACCCGAATTGCTCGCGGTTATTCGGGTAATGATTGACAGATTGAGCAAGGGCGCATTATCCCTTCAGCATGGAAACGCGTCAGGCTAAATACGCTATTGGGGATGTTGTTAAACACCGGATCTACCCGTTCCGTGGTGTCGTGTTCGATGTCGATCCGACTTTTTCAAATACCGAGGAATGGTACAATTCTATTCCGGAAGAAGTACGGCCGAAACGGGATCAGCCATTTTATCACCTTTTCGCGGAAAACGCGGAATCTGAATATATAGCCTATGTTTCGGAGCAAAATTTAGTTCCGGACACGTCAAATGAACCTGTTCGTCACCCTCAAATCGACGAAATGTTCGAAATTGGCGATGATGGCCGCTACCATACGCGTAGCGTGAATTTTAATTAATCAGATCCAAATAAAAAAGGCGGGCCGGAATATTTCCTAGCCCGCCCATAATTGTTGAATTGACGAGATTATTGCGCCGGAGCTGCCGGTTGAGCTGGTGCCGCGCCTGCTGGAGCCTGGCCTTGGGCATCCATCTTTTTCCGCATTTCCTCGGCCTGCTTTTGCATCTGCTCTTGAAGCTTTTGCTGCTGCGCCTGAAGGACGGCTGGATCGATCGGAGGACCGTCAAATACTTTGCCGAAAGTAGCCAAAGGCACCTGGAAGACAACTTCCTTGGCGAATTGGTTTTGAACGCTGATTGAAAGGGCCGTGCCTTTTTTCATTCCCGCAACGATATCATCCTTCACTGGCACTTCGGCGAAGCAGCCATTCGGGAAGCAAACCGCATATTTGCCCGGTTGAGGTGCCCCCTGATCGACCGAAAAACGTACACCTGGCGCTAAAATGAAACCGAGGGGTAGGAGAAAGCGAACGACTTTTTGCGGCTCGCCCTGAATGTCATATACCGCAACCGCTAAAACGGGTTGGTTTTGATCGGAAACGAAATCGCGGGTCGTGTAGCAAATCTTTTTCTTTGCGGCCTGATCCTCGCCACAAATTTTAATCCAGTCGGACTGAGTTGGTTCGGGCTGGACTTGGACGATCG
>DAIOVR010000237.1:0-2537 GCA_036758905.1 Beijerinckiaceae bacterium
TCGGCTCGAAATAATATTTGATCATGTCGATACGACCCGCAACGGGCGTTAAATGCCAGCCTTCAGAGACGAGCATGATCAGCAACAGGCCCCACCAGAAGATCGGCATCGAGAAGCCTGCAACGGCTGCGCCCATTAGCGTGTGATCAAACCAGCTGCCGCGCTTCACAGCGGCGAAGACACCTGCAGGAATGCCAAGAAGAACGGCAAACAAAATGCCAGCGAACGAAAGCTCAAGCGTGGCGGGAAAGAGGGTTAGAAATTCGGTGAGAACTTTTTCGTTGCTCGAGAGCGAAACACCAAAATCACCATGCAGCAATTGCCAGACATAGTCGAGAAACTGCTTCCAGACAGGTTGGTCAAGGCCAAGCTCATGCCGGAAGTAAGCAAGCCGCTCGGCGGAAATACCGTGTTCGCCGGTGCGAACTTCAACAGGATCACCCGGAACGAGACGGATGGCGATAAAGGTCACGAACATTAACGCGATGAAGGTCGGGATCGTGAGCAATAATCGGCGCAGGATGAATTTGATCATGGGAAACGGAATGTCCTGCGTAGGTTCTTTTTATCGAAGATGTTCTCCCCCTCGCCCGTGGGTCGAGGGGGAGAACGATGGTGATTACTTCACATCGACGCCTTGGAACTCATGGCTGCCGAATGGGCTCTGCTTGTAGCCCGTCACTTCTGCACGCATCGCTTCAAACACGATCGAGTGACCGATCTTCATGTCTGGAGCTTCTTCGTGCTCGATGACTTGCATTTCTTCATAGAGCTTGGTGCGCTCTTTGATGTCCGAGAGGCTCTTGGCCTTGTTCAGACGGTCATCATATTCCTTGTTGCACCATTTCGTGACGTTCAAGCCGCCCTTTGATGCTGCGCAACCGCGAAGGAAGAAGAAGTTGTCCGGATCGCCATTGTCGCCGGTCCAGCCGAGCTGACCCGTCATGTGCTCACCCTTCTGCATCCGCTTGCGATACTCGCCCCACTCATAGGTCACAAGCTTGGCGTTGACGCCGATCTTGGCCAAATCAGCCTGCATCATTTCAGCCATACGCTTGCCGTTTGGATTGTATGGACGCTGAACAGGCAGATACCAGAGATCGATTTCGAGCGGCGTTGTTACACCAGCAGCCTTCAGCAATTCCTTGGCCTTTTCTGGGTTGAACGAATAGGATGGAACCTTATCGTTGTAGGACCAGAGGGTTGGCGGAATCAGGTTCTTGGCCGAGGTGCCCGAACCAAGGAAAACTTCCTTGATGATGGCATCATGGTCAATCGCCATATTGAAGGCCTGACGGACTTCCTTCTTGTCGAAAGGAGCCTTTTCGGTGTTGAACGCCCAGTAAGAAACGTTCAAGCCGGATTGGCTGATGAGGCTAAGCGCCTTGTCCTTCTTGATTTCTTCAAGATCGGCTGGACGTGGTGCAATCGCGAAATGGCACTCGCCTGCCTTCAGCTTGGCAAGACGTGCCGTTGGATCTGGCGTAATCGCGAAAACGAGATCATCAACAAGCGCCTTTTCACCGAAGTAATCAGGGTTCTTCTTGAAGCGGATCATCGCGTCCTTTTGATAGGTCACGAAGATGAACGGGCCCGTGCCGACCGGAATCTGGTCGAACTGCTCAGGCTTACCGGCCTTCATCAAGAAATCGGCATATTCAGCCGAATGGATCGAAGCAAAATCCATCGCCAGATTGGCGAGGATTGGCATGTTTGGCTCCTTGAGCTTCATAACGACCGTGTAATCGTCGGTCTTCTCAATGGTGTCGAGCAATGCCGGCATGTCCATATCGTTAAAATAGTCGTATTTGCCGCCCGAAACCTTGAAGTATGGGTGGTTTTCTTTCCACTGGCGGTTGAACGAGAACAACACGTCGTCGGCGTTGAAATCGCGGGTCGGCTTGAAGCCGTTAACGCCGGAATGGAACTTCACGCCCTTACGGAGGTGGAAGGTCAGCGTCTTGCCGCCGTCGGTCACGTCCCAGCTCGTTGCGAGGCCTGGTCCAACATTGGTGCCACCGCGTTCAAACGCGGTCAGCTTGTCGAATACCGGACGATCAGCGTCAAAGCTGGTGCCGGTGCCGTTCATGGCAGGGGTGAAGCTTTCTGGGCTGCCTTCGGAGCAATAGACCAATGTTTTGGCCGATGCAGCCGAAGCGCCGATCAGCATCGCCGCGAGGCCGACGCTGGCAGCGAGTTTTAGACTTGAGTTGAACATGGATTTTCCCTTTTTCAGTTTCCCAAGCGCAGTGGGCCAATAAACGCAGCCTCTGCTCGCAGATTGAGACCCCTATCCAAGCTTTTTTCCGCCTAGCGTGCAAGTGAATCTACACTTTAAATTGGAGAATATTATCCGTTTAGGCGATTATTCGGTGAATCAAGGGTGCTATCAATCGCCAAAACGGTCTCTTCCACCCCATTTAGATGAGGGTTTGTCTCCAGTGCCTTCCGTAGTGCTATGCGTGCTTCATATAAACGGTCGCAATCGAGGCATATTTGGCCAAAAAGCGATAAAGCAGCAAAGTGCCGCGGCTCGA
>DAIOVR010000238.1:0-2537 GCA_036758905.1 Beijerinckiaceae bacterium
TCTTTTACTATTCAGGACCCTACGGGGTTAATTTTTAAATATGATTACATCAGACCTGGTGCTAATTTAAAAATACCGAAAACACGCTGTATAAACCGTAGCCTCCCTCCGCTACCAAAAAATCAAATGATATCATTAGCTTAGCGTCATTCCGGCGTGGAAAGATCGTTCTTCACAGTTATTGCCCAGTTTTTGCCGCTGTGAGTCCGTGATTTTGGGAGATTTGAGCTGGGCGCTCAAGTGCCAAATAAATTCCGGCGTCTTCTGCGTGACCTAGAATTGACAACGTTGTCAATATTTGCATAAATATTATGACAACGTTGTCATAAATAGGCAACGGACTTTTGGAGGAAACATCGGTGGTAACCCTGAAGCAGGTTGCTGAGCGCGCAGGCGTATCGATCAAGACAGTTTCTAGAATCGTCAATGGCGATGCCGCCGTCAATGCGCGAACGCGTAAATCCGTTGAACGGCTACTTTCTGAACTAGACTACGTGCCCAATCATGCCGCCCGTCAAATGAGGGGCGGCGCATCTTCGGTTGTTGGCCTCATGACCGATGCTGTGGCAACAACGCCTTATTCCGTTGATATTGTCAGGGGCGCCCAAGCGGCCCTCCGCGAAGCCCACCAGACACTGATTATTGCAAGCTCGGATGGTGATCCAGTCCGCGAAGAAGACTTATGGGGAATGTTCCGCGCGCATCGTGTTGCGGGCGTTGTCTATGCAGCCATGTATCACCGCCCGCACGAAATAGGCTCTCCCGTATTCAAAAATCCTATAGTCCTGGCGAACTGCTTCTCGCCTGATAATAAACGTGCATCGATCATTCCCGATGACGAAGATGGCGGATATAGGCAAGCACGTTATTTGCTGCAACGTGGGCATCGTCGTATCGCTCTTATTACTTTGATCGACGGCATTGAGGCCACTCGGTTACGGGGGCAGGGCATTAGGCGTGCCTTTCAAGAGGCGGGCATTCCCTTTGATGAAGCCCTCGATAAACGCGGAATGATTGGTACGGTCGGCAGCGAAAAGATGGTGGCTTATAACGTGGCCTATGAGGTGCTATCGCAAGACCAAAGGCCCACCGCCATTATCTGCGGTAATGACCAAGTTGCAATGCAGGTGTATGCGGCCGCCGCCCAATGCGGCTTGTCCATCCCCGGCGATTTGTCGGTAATGGGCTTTGACGATCTGCAGCTGATTTCCGAAACACTTTACCCGCAACTAACGACCGTCGCGCTGCCCTATTTTGAAATTGGGCGCCGAGCTGTCGAGCGGCTCGATCAATATACAACGGATGTGGAACCACGGCCTCACCGCGAGCTGGTACCCTGTCCATTGGTTGAAAGGAATTCCTGTAGGTCAGTCGTCTGACAAAGCAGGATGGATATTCTGTCCGACCATGAGGGTCGGCAGAAGAATTTAGAAACGGGAGGATACCTATGTTGACTGTTACAAGACGAGTTGTACTAGCAGGCACTGTCGCTATTCTGGCAGCTGCTGGGATTGCCCAAGGCGCAATGGCCGCCGATCCAATCAAGGTTTGGCACCATGGTGGCCGTGGTGATGGTGAGCGCGAGCGTATGGAAGGGCTGATTAAGGAATGGAATGCAAAAAATCCAGATATGCCTGCGGTTCTCGAAATCCAGCCGGAAGGTGCTTATAATGAACAGGTGCAAGCTGCGGCAGCATCGAACGGCTTACCAGATTTGCTCGACTTTGATGGTCCAAACTATGCCAATTACGTCTGGTCCGGATATCTTTTACCGCTGAATGATATCGTTTCAAAAGCAACGTTGGATGATGTTATTCCGTCGATTATCGCCCAAGGTACTTATGCACCAGATGGCAAGCTCTACTCCCTGGGCATGGCGGATTCAGGTCTTTCAATTTGGGGCCGCAAATCGCTGTTAGAAAAGGCTGGTGTACGGATACCAAAGAGCCCAGCCGATGCCTGGAACATGGGCGAATTTGAAGACGCGCTTGCCAAGCTTCAAAAGGTCGAAGGCATTAAATACGCTCTCGACGTAAAAGCTAATTATGGCCAAGGTGAATGGTTCACATACGGCTTCTCACCCATCGTTCAATCTTTTGGTGGTGATCTTATCGATCGGAAGAGCTGGAAGGCAGAAGGTGCTATCAATGGTGATGGCGCTGTTAAGGCAATGACGCATTTCCAAAGCTGGGTGAAGAAGGGCTACATCGCGCCAGCATCTGAAGGCGATGATACGTTCTACGGTAAAAAGACGGCCGCTCTCTCCTTCGTTGGACATTGGATGTGGCCAGCTCATTCGAAAGCATTTGGTGACGATCTCGTTCTCTTGCCGATCCCGAATTTTGGGGGGAAGGCCTTGACGGGCAATGGTAGCTGGTGCTGGGGCATTACCAAAACATCAAAGCAAGCAAAAAATGCCGCCAAGCTTCTCGAGTTCTTTATGAACACCAAGAATGTTGGCGACTTCTCGACTGCCATGGGTGGCGTACCTGCGGTTAAGTCGGCAGCTGCCAATGTCGCACTTTATAAGGATGGCG
>DAIOVR010000239.1:0-2518 GCA_036758905.1 Beijerinckiaceae bacterium
CCCGCGCCTTGGCGCAAGTTGAAGCGCTTAATCAGCAGATCAATGCGCTGCGCCGTCAATTGGCTGCTTTAGAAGAAGCATTAAATGCATCTGAGCAACGAGATAAAGAAAGCCAGGCTAGGATTGCAGACCTTGGCTCGCGGCTCAATGTTGCATTAGCACAGAAGGTGCAAGAATTAGCACGATATCGATCCGAATTTTTTGGTCGATTAAGGCAAATCCTTTCTAACCGTTCCGATGTGCGTGTTGTCGGTGATCGCTTCGTGTTTCAATCAGAAGTCTTCTTTGATGTGGGCTCAGCAGCGGTTAGCAATGCCGGGAAAGTGGAGCTCGATAAGCTTGCGTCTGCCTTGGTCCAGCTGGATGGGGAAATTCCACCGGATATTCCTTGGATCCTGCGCGTTGATGGTCATACCGACAAGAAGCCTTTGAGCGGTGCGGGGCAGTTTAAATCCAACTGGGAATTGTCCGCCGCACGCGCCATTTCGGTGGTGCAATATCTCGTCACCAAAGGCGTTGCACCGCAGCGTTTAATGGCGGCGGGCTTTGGCGAATTTCAGCCAATCGAATTGGGCGATACCGACGAGGCCCTTAAGCGCAACCGACGGATTGAGTTGAAGCTCACGGATCGTTGAGAAGGCTCTGATTTAATTCCGGTCAAATTGCAGAGCAGCCAAGCGGGCATATAGGCCACCGAGTTGAACCAGTTCGGTATGGGTGCCTTGTTCGACAATCTTGCCTTGGTCCATCACTAAAATTCGGTCCGCATTGACGATGGTGGAAAGGCGATGCGCTATGACAATGGTTGTGCGGCCTTCCATCAAACGATCAAGGGCAGATTGCACCAATGTTTCGTTTTCGGCATCGAGCGCTGAGGTTGCTTCATCGAGCAGCAGAATAGGCGCATCTTTTAAAATGGCACGCGCAATCGAAATGCGTTGGCGTTGCCCGCCAGAAAGCGTAACGCCCCGTTCGCCGATGCGTGTTTCGTAGCCTTCGGGCCAGTTGCTGACAAAATTATCAACAATCGCACGTTCAGCAGCAGATTTGATGGCAGCATCGGATGCGTTTGGGCTGCCATAGCGGATATTATCCGCCAAGCTCGTACCGAAAATCATGCTTTCCTGAGGCACCAATGCAATCCGACCTCTTAAGGCGCTAGGATCAACGTCGCGAATGGGTAGGCCATCGACCACAATCTCGCCCGATGTCGCGTCGTAAAACCTTAACAGCAATTGCATGATTGTGCTTTTGCCGGCCCCAGATGGGCCAACGATTGCGATCCGTTCGCCTTGCTTAACGGAAAAACTGACGCCATCAAGCACAGGCTCGTTGGGACGGGACGGGTAGGCGAAACCGACATTGTTAAATTCAATGGTGCCCTTCGGAGGATTGGGCAGCAATTTAGGTTTGGAAGGTGCACGAATAGCGGGTTCAATGGCTAATAATTCTGCTAATCGACCAGCCGCGCCAGCGGCAGCGCTGACCTCGCCCCAGACTTGGGATAGTTCTCCCAACCCGCCCGCGGCAAAGATCGCGTAAAGTACAAATTGCGACAGGGTTCCGGGAGAAATCCGCCCGGCAAGTACGTCTTGTGCGCCATACCAAAGAATTCCGACGACGCTGGAAAATACAAGCGCGATACCAATGCCGGTGAGAAGAGACCTTGCCCAAGTCGCTGTACGTGCTGTTTCGTAGGCTTCTTCAGCTGCGTCTGAGAAACGCTGCATCGTCATTCGTTCTGCAACAAAGGCCTGCATGACCCTCATCGCGCCGATCGCTTCCGTTGCATATGCGGATGCATCGGCCAGACGATCTTGAGCATCACGGGCGCGGTTTCTTACGGTGCGGCCAGATGCAACCAAGGGCAAAACAATGATCGGGATCGCGAGTGCGACGAGGCCCGAAAGGCGAGGGCTTGTATAAACCATCATCGCGCCCGCGCCTAAAAAGAGTACGAGATTGCGTAGCGCTACCGAAGCGCTAGATCCAAAGGCAGATTTGAGTTGTGTCGTATCTGCGGAAAGGCGCGAGACGATCTCGCCTGATTTCACGCCGTCATAAAAACCGGCATCAAGGCAGGTTAAATGCTCGAAAACGGCGGTACGGATATCGGCGACTACCCGTTCGCCAAGTGTCATGACCAAATAATAGCGCGAGGCGCTGGCGGCGGCCAAGATCGTAACCACGACAATCATCATGGCAAAATAGCGGTCGATGAGGCCTGCGCCTTCTGTCGAGAAGCCAAAATCGATCATTCGGCGCACGGCCAAAGGAATAGCGAGCGTCGAACTTGAGGCGATTATCAGCGCAATGAGCGCCAAAAAGATCCGTTTCCGGTAGCGCAAGGCATAGGGAACGAGCGGCAGGAGGGATTTCAGCGACGTACGAGGCCGCGCGGCGGGGGTCGACTCGCCGCTTTTTTGAAGCGTATCAACAGTCATAGGCATTAATTGGCAATGAATGGGCCTTTTGTCCAGTTATCTTCAATAGATTGGGCTTTGCTATATTTTTATTT
>DAIOVR010000240.1:0-2499 GCA_036758905.1 Beijerinckiaceae bacterium
TGCTCACCGTCATTTTTCATCGACGGCTTTTATCGTGTCAACGCTGCTGCATTTCCGCCACTTCGCCCAAAAGCCAAAACCGGAAGCGCGCAATGGCAGGCTCATCGGTGCGGTCTTTGCGCGAAACAAGATACCACCGCGCAGGCTGCGGCACCGATTGCGCGACCGGTTGCACCAAGCGTCCGGCATCCAAGTCCTGACGCGCTAGAAAATCGGGAACAATTGCAATGCCCTGCCCGTCCATCGCGGCCTCTAACGCCAGGAGATAACTATCAAACCGAATCGTAGCCCCGTCATTCAAGCCTGAAAGACCGGCTGCGCCCAACCACACATCCCAATCATGTTGGGCCGTGTAAACCTGCAGCAGCGTATGGCGCACAATATCGGCTGGCTCTACAATCGGCGAATTCTGTGCCAACAGCTTCGGACTACACACGGCAATTAAACGCGCCTCAAACAAAGGCGTGTAGGAAAAGCCCTGTCGATTCGGCTCCGTGGTAGAAATGATGCCGACATCGGCATGGCGCGGATCAAACTCCCAATCCATCTGGCTCGCATTGAACCGCACCAGAAGATCGGGGCAGGCCTGCTGCAAAGCGTGCAAACGACCCATCATCCACCGCGAGGCAACCGTCACGTAAAGCTGGACGGTCAATTCCTGCTGCGCCGGACGGGAAACCAATTGCGTTCCGGCATCAATTTTCTCGAACGCCTCGCGCAAATAGGGAAAATAGAGCCGCCCCGCTTCGGTCAATTCCACTTTGCGTCCGGTGCGCCGGAATAAATCCTTCCCCAGCCATTTTTCGAGATGCGCGATCTGATGGCTGACGGCGGATTGCGTGATATTCAATTCTTCAGCCGCCAAGCGAAAGCTTTCATGCCGCGCCGCCGCCTCAAAAGCGCGCAAGGCGGTCAGCGGCGGCAGGGACAAAGGCTTTGGATCAAGCCGGGATGCGGGTAAGGTCTCTCTCATAATATGAATTAAATTCATCTGTTGATGAAAAGCAATCTCTTGACGATTGGGTGTCCAGCAAGTCTTGATCTTGCCAACAATTTTTAAGGGAGCACGACCGCCATGACCATCGAGGCAAATGAGACGGCAATGAAGGATTCGGGTCGCCGCGGTGGCCGCGATGCCCGCCGCCAGGCGCGCGCTTCCAAGCTCTCCGATCAGGATCGGCCGATCTGGCCTGGCCTACCGGGCGGCAAATACCAAGTATTGTCGCCTGCCGATATGCAGAAGATCCATCACAAAATTCTCGACGTGCTGGAGCAGATCGGCTTTGCGGACGCCATCCCCTCCACCATCGAATACATGACCAAAGCCGGCGCCGTGATGGGCGAGGATGGCCGGATGCGGTTTCCGCGCGCCTTGGTGGAAGACACCATCGCCAAAGCTGCGCGCCGCTTCCCGCTCTACGCTCAAGATCCGCGCTATGACATGGATCCATGGGGCAAGAACGTCTATTACGGCACCGCTGGCGCCGCCGTGAACGTGGTTGAGCCTTTGACGGGCGAATACCGCGAGTCGACCGTGGTCGACCTTTATGATTGCGCCCGCATCGTCGACCATTGCGACAATATCCACTTCTTCCAACGCACCAATGTCTGCCGCGAGCTGCCAAGCCCGCGCGATCTCGACATCAACACGGCCTATGCCAGCGTGGTGGGAACAACGAAGCATGTCGGCACCGGCATGACGCATCCCGATCACGTCAAAGAAGTGCTCGAAATGCTGCACATGATTGCAGGCGGCGAAGACAAATGGCGCGAGCGTCCCTTCGTGTCGCAATCCAACTGCTTCGTCGTGCCGCCTTTGAAATTTGCCGAAGACGCCTGCAAATGCTTGGAAGTAGCCGTTCTCGGCGGCATGCCTGTTCTCTTGCTTTCCGCTGGCCAAGCAGGCGCAACCGCTCCGGCCTCGCTCGCAGGCACCGTGGTGCAAGCCGTCGCCGAGTGCCTCGTCGGCCTGATTTACGTCAACGCGATTAAGCCTGGCGCACCCTATATTTTCGGCACCTGGCCGTTCGTGTCCGATTTGCGCACCGGCGCGATGTCGGGCGGCTCACCTGAGCAAGCCCTGCTCTCCTCGGCCTGTGGCCAAATGGCGAATTTCTATGATCTCAATGGCGGCACAGGCGCAGGCATGTGCGATTCAAAAGTGATCGATTTCCAAGCAGGTTACGAGAAGGCCTACAACCTCACGCTCGTCGGCAATGCGGGCACCAATCTCATCTATGAAGCAGCAGGCATGCACGCCTCCTTGCTTGGCATTTGCAAAGAAACACTCGTCGCCGATAACGACATCATCGCCGCGGCCCAACGCACGATGCGCGGCATCGATACGTCGGATGAAGCGCTCGATATCGAAACCATCCGCAATGTCTGCATCGGCGGCCCCGGCCATTATCTAGGCTCGGATCAAACGCTGCATCTGATGCAACGTGATTACGTCTACCCATCCGTCGGCGACCGCTGGAGCCCGAATGAATGGAACGA
>DAIOVR010000241.1:0-2408 GCA_036758905.1 Beijerinckiaceae bacterium
AATATGGGTTCATGGACCTTTGTTGAGCCCTATCTGGCTTGGGTACTTGAACAGGCGACGTCAAAGGTAAAGCGCCCGCGTTATGCAGGACGTCCAGCCTCTGCCGCAACAGCAACAGGCTTGATGTCGACCCATCTTGCTCAATTGAATGCTTTCCTCGAAGAGGCTTTTGCCGCTTAACCTAATCGTCAGACGATTAAAGGATCATACACATGGCTACTGAAATCCGCGTTCCGACCCTTGGTGAATCGGTTAGTGAAGCAACCATCGGAAAATGGTTCAAAAAAGTTGGCGATGCCGTTAAGGCCGACGAGCCCGTACTTGAACTTGAAACCGATAAAGTAACCCTTGAAGTCAACGCACCTGCAGCTGGTGTACTCGCCGAGATCGTTGCCAAGGATGGCGATACGGTGGGCGTTGGCGCGTTACTGGGATCGATTGCTGCGGGCTCGGGCGCAACAGTCGCGCCTGCACCACAGACGCTTGCTGCTGCTCCTAAAGCCGCTCCCGCCGCAGCAGCGGAAAATGGTCCAGCGGTTGCGAAGCTCGCCTCCGAGAGTGGTGTTAATCCCGCCTCTGTTGCGGCCACTGGTAAAGATGGTCGCGTGACCAAGGGTGATATGCTGGCTGCCATCGCAACGGGTGCAGCACCTGCGCCAACGCCTGCCGTATCAGTTCGCGCACCGTCCCCTGCCGATGATGCGTCGCGTGAGGAACGCGTTCGTATGACGAAGCTGCGCCAAACCATTGCGCGCCGTTTGAAAGACGCACAAAACACCGCTGCGATGCTCACGACGTTTAACGAAGTCGATATGACGGAAGTCATGGCACTGCGTAATCGTTATAAAGATGTCTTCGAGAAGAAGCATGGCGCAAAGCTTGGCTTTATGAGCTTCTTCGTCAAAGCCTGCACGCAGGCGCTTAAAGAAATTCCAGCGGTTAATGCGGAGATCGACGGCATCGATCTTGTTTATAAAAACTATTACCATGTTGGTATTGCGGTTGGCACGGATAAGGGCCTTGTTGTGCCGGTTGTTCGTGATGCCGATACGCTCTCACTTGCTGGTATCGAAAAGACGATCGCCGATTTCGGAAAACGTGCGCGCGATGGCCAGTTGAAAATTGATGAGATGCAGGGCGGTACATTCACCATCACCAATGGTGGCATCTATGGCTCGTTGATGTCGACACCCATTCTGAATGCGCCACAATCAGGCATTCTTGGCATGCATAAAATCCAGGAACGTCCGATGGCTATTGGAGGTAAAATTGAAATCCGCCCAATGATGTATTTGGCGCTGTCTTACGATCATCGAATTGTCGATGGCAAAGAGGCCGTTACATTCCTCGTTCGCGTGAAAGAAGCGCTTGAAGATCCAGCGCGTCTCGTTCTCGATCTTTGATTGACTATGATCTTCTGGCGCGGGTTGGAGAAAAATAATGTCCTATGATCTTGTGGTTATTGGTTCCGGACCTGGTGGCTATGTTTGCGCCATCCGCGCTGCGCAATTGGGATTGAAAACGGCGATTGTCGAAAAGCGCCCAACCTTTGGCGGCACTTGCCTCAATATTGGCTGCATTCCTTCTAAGGCTTTGTTGCATGCTTCCGAAATGTTTGAAGAAGCAGGTCATGGGTTGGAAGCGCTTGGCATCAAGGTTGGAGCACCCAAGCTCGATCTGCCCGTGATGATGAAACACAAGCAAGATACGGTCGACGCGAATGTTCAAGGCGTCGCCTTTTTGCTCAAGAAAAACAAAGTCGATAGCTTTATTGGCGCAGGATCAATTCCATCAGCCGGTAAAGTTCAAATCACGAAGTCTGATGGATCAAGCGAGACCATTGATACAAAGAATATCGTTATCGCAACGGGCTCTGAATCAGCACCACTCCCTGGCGTTACGATTGATGAAAAGACCGTTGTCACATCAACGGGCGCCCTAGAGCTTGGTAAGGTTCCTGGAAAACTTTTGATTATTGGTGCAGGTGTCATCGGTCTTGAATTAGGATCGGTTTGGAGTCGTCTCGGCGCAGAAGTAACCGTTGTCGAATATCTTGATCGTATTCTACCGGGAATGGATGATGAGGTTGCCAAGCAGTTTCAACGTATCCTTACCAAGCAAGGCTTCACCTTCCACCTTGGCTCCAAAGTAACCAAGGTTGATGCAAGTAAGGCAGGTGCGAAGGTAACGGTTGAACCCGCCTCAGGCGGTGAAGCCAAAAACCTCGATGCGGATATTGTTTTGGTCGCCATCGGTCGTCGCCCCTATACCGAAGGTCTTGGGCTTGAGGCGGCGGGTGTTGCTTTAGATCGCGGTCGTGTGGTGATTGATGATCACTTTAAATCGAGTGTTGCAGGCATCTACGCCATTGGTGATGTCGTGCGCGGACCAATGCTTGCGCATAAGGC
>DAIOVR010000242.1:0-2387 GCA_036758905.1 Beijerinckiaceae bacterium
GCCCAATATACCGTGGTTGACGCAGGCACCGTTATTGCCACGCATCTGCATCAGCTCCTTATTCAGCGGGCCGCTGATCTGCTTGGCCAAGACGATGTTCAAGAAATCATCGACCATTTTGCAAAATCTTCGCCGCATCTGGTGCAAGGCGTTGTGCCTAAGATGGTTTCGCTTTCGCAGCTGACGCAGGTCTTGAAGGCGCTTATTGCCGAGCAGATTCCGATATCGGATATGAAGCGTATTCTTGAAGCGGTATCCGGCTCGAAGGGCCGTGAAATCGACGATCTAGTTGAGGCAGCCCGTATCGCTCTTGGTCCGATCTTAATCCAGCGCATCTCTTCGCCGAAGGAAGAATTGCCGATCGTAACCATCGATGCAGGCCTTGAGCAGTTGATGATCCAGAATGCGCGCCAGAACGGACAAAGCGGCAATGCAATCGAGCCGGGCCTTGCGCAAAAACTGATGCAGGCCTTTGAAGAGCAAAGCAATCTACTGGCCAAAAGCGGCAAAACACTGGTTGTGATTACAACGCCTATTTTACGGCGTGAATTAGCAAGTCTGGTGCGTCAAGTGGCACCTGACGGTCTTGTCCTATCGTTTAAAGAACTCCCCGAAAACAAACGCGTAACTGTTGTTGCCGTAATCGGCGGCGCATAAGGAGAACTAAGCCATGATGCAACGTACAAAAATCGTCGCTGAAGATAGCCGTGAGGCCATGGCCCGCGTGATGAAGCAATGCGGCGAAGACGCTGTCATTCTTTCAACCCGCAAGGTACCTGGCGGCATCGAAATCATTGCTGGTCATGAACCTAAAAAATCCATGTTCGCGTCACTCGGCCTTGAGCGTAGCTTCGGCTTGGACGACGAGGAAGAGAACGAGGAAACGGAAATCGTTGAGCGCAGCAAACCTGCTCCATCGGCATCGCATGCAGGCAAGACGTTCCAGCAAGTGCTCGCAGAAAGCGGCCGCGCGGCTGATCTGCTACGACCTTCAGGCTTTCAATTTAAGCCCGCACCAAAGGAAGAGGCACCAGAGCCAAAGGCTGCTGAAAAGCCAAAATCCGAAACGGTTGAATCCTCCCGCCTTGATGCGATTGAGCGCTCGGTTCGTGAAATGCGGGCCATGCTCGGCTCTGAAATGATGCTGAGCGGATTGAAAACCGCAGGCGCATCCCCTGCCCTGATCTCGGTCTTCTTGGCCCAATCAGGCGCCCTTGCCTCGGTAGATCCGGACCGTCGTTTTGCCAAATTCTTGGCCGACCGGATGGTGCATAAAGCACCGCCACAACTAACAGGCGGCCCGCGTGTCGTTCTCACTTTGGGACCAAGCGGCTCAGGCAAGACAACCTTACTCGCCCAGATGGCCGCCCGTGCGCGCATGGAATCACCTGATGAGAAGCTGACCTTTGTAAATGCCGACGCTTCACGCTTTGGTGCAGCCGAGCAATTGCGCGCCTATGGACGTATTCTCGATGTGCCGGTGATTGATGTCGAGCATCCTTCCGAATTGGCAAAGCTGACGAAGAATTCGGGTCAGCGTCTCTCTCTCTTTATTGATATGCCAAGCCAGCCGCATGAAAACAGCGCCTTGTTGGATATTCTTGAAAGACACCGCGATGAATTGCCCAACATGACAAGCGTTGGCGCCATTGCATCCAATCTTTCAACCGATGCCATCGACAGAATCTTGACACGCTACCCTAATCTTGATGCCCTCGCTTTAACGAAACTCGACGAAGCTCCCCTTAATCTCTCGACCTTTAGCCTCTTAAGCCTACGTGGCCCGGGAATTGCTTATATAGCTTCGACTTCGCATCTTGTGAAAGGCTTAATGGCAGTCGATTCAGAAATGCTAGAAAGCGTCATTCACGCAAGCTTGGTCGGCAGTGAAGCCGAGCAGCTCAACTAACGGAATTGGGTATGAAACGTCCGCAGGCTACAGCCATCACGAGCGGTAAAGGCGGGGTCGGAAAGACAAATCTTTCCGTCAACCTAGCGCTTGCCCTTCACCGCGCCGGACAAAAGGTGGGTATTTTCGATGCCGATCTGGCGCTCGCTAATGCCCATCTCGTGCTTGGCTGTCGTCCTAACCGGACGATTGCCGACACGTTGTCGGGTTCTTGCACCATGGCGGAAACCATCGTCGAATCCCAACACGGGGTGAAGATGATTGCCGGCGGCAGCGGCCTTGCCGAGGTGATGGGCTTATCCGACGAAACACGGCAAAAGATTATTCGCGGCTTTAGCGAATTATCCGGTGAACTGGATCATCTGATTGTCGATACAGCTGCAGGCGTTGAATCGAATGTCATCGATTTTGTGGCCGCATGCGACCGCGTGATCGTTGTCGTCATTGGTGAGCCAACAGCCTTTGTCGATGCCTATGC
>DAIOVR010000243.1:0-2378 GCA_036758905.1 Beijerinckiaceae bacterium
TGTTGATTATCACAAGATCTGCACAGAGTAGCTGATCTTCATACACTTCTTCGAGTGGATTATCGTGATCAATCGCGCCATCTTCCGCTCTTTGGGCCAGAAGGGCTTCTGGATCATCCGCAAAACGTCCCGCAGCAACAGCAGCACCGTCAACGACAGTAACCACGCCATCGACCGTAAGTTTTGCGCGTATTGGCGGCCAGTCAAACGCCCTCACCAAAGGTTTCGGCAGTGCAAGGCCAGATGTTTCAACAATAATATGCTCGGGAGGATGAGGGAGACTGAGGAGCTTTTCTATGGCAGGGATAAAATCATCTGCAACTGTACAGCAGATGCACCCGTTTGCGAGCTCAACTATATTTTCATCCGGGCAATTTTCGATGCCGCAAGCGCGCAAAATCTCGCCATCAACGCCAATATCGCCAAATTCGTTGACGATCAGCGCCAAGCGCTTTCCTTTAGCATTTTCAAGGACATGGCGGATCATCGTGGTTTTTCCGGCACCCAGAAAGCCGGTGATGATGGTCACAGGAACCTTGGATAAAGGCGCAATCGAGCTCATGGTCATTTCTCCGATCGAGAAGGGGAAGTAAGGGAGGGCGGAAGCCGCGCAATAACGCCCTTTTTCAAGGCATCAGGCCGCATTTTCCAAGGAATCAGGCCATCTTCGGCCGCAGAATAGAGCGCAGCCCCGGCCAAAATGGTCTCAGGAGCCGTTTCACTCGAAAAATCACCATAAACATAAGTCCATTTGCCCGGCGCCGAAAAAGCAACCGTGCAAGGGCGCTTGCAAACGCTTAAGCATTCAACCCCTTCAAGGCGAACGGTGTCGTTTGTATCTTTTAAAGAATTCTCAAGTGCGGCCAATAGTTTAGCACCCGCGCGCGGCTCGGACATATCGTCCGGCAGGCGGCAAGTCGTGCATACATAAATCGTCGTCTCGGCCATTCGCTCACCATCTCTTACTTTGCTTGGTGCAAAGCTCCGGGCGCGCGCAGCGGCAAAAATGCCGCGTCAATGGCCAAACCTGGCCGAAAACCGTTCCGAGGCACCCCGCCCGGATCATGCGTTCTTTAAGAGAGGGCAGGTCTCCTGGCTCGCGGATCAACGCTTTGTGCCACCTTCCCAGTCCACCTTTTTCAAGGTTTTCCAGTGGTTTATTAGGCACTCAGCTAACCGCTTACAGTTGCGGGGGCAGCCATGGAATAACCGCTTGAGGCGGCTTCACCATGTTCCCTTTTAACCCCTCTTGCGAGGGGGCCTTCTCTTGTACCGACTCTGAGGGAAGGTGCATCCGATGTCAATTTAAGAGATGCTGGTTGTTATGGTATTTGCCACCGAAACTTCGTATGAGCACCCCTAATCCTGCTAGAGAGACCGTATCATGGCCGAGTTGAGTGACGAAGAAATTGCCCGCCGGCACAAGGAAAAAATGGCCAAGCGAAAGGCCGTCCAAGATGCGGAAGTGGCTTCAAAAACGATCACCGAAAAGGGCCTTTTGATCGTCAATACGGGCCCTGGAAAAGGTAAGTCGACGGCCGCTTTTGGCCTGATTATGCGGGCCTTGGGCTATGAATGGCCCGTGGGAATCGTTCAGTTCATCAAGGGCGCGTGGGAAACGGGCGAGCGTAAGGCCTTGGAAAGGTTCCCGGATTTGGTGCGCTGGTACTCGATGGGCGAGGGCTTTACGTGGGAAACGCAGGACAAGGCGCGCGACATTGCCGCAGCTGAAGCCGCTTGGGCGAAGGTCAAGGAATTGATGGCGGACCCAATCATCCGCCTTTTGGTGCTGGACGAGCTCAATATTGCGCTCCGCTATGATTATTTGCCGCTTTTGGATGTGGTGGAGACGCTCAAAGCCCGCAGGCCCGATATGCATATCGTTGTGACGGGCCGGAATGCCAAGCCCGAACTGATCGAGGCGGCCGATCTTGTGACCGAAATGGGGCTGATCAAACACCATTTTTCGGCAGGGGTTAAAGCCCAGCAAGGAATCGAATTCTGATGGTAGCCAAGGCACTTATGATCCAAGGCACCGGTTCCGATGTGGGAAAATCCCTGATTGTAGCGGGGCTATGTCGGGTGGCGCGCAACCGGGGTTTGAAGGTGCTGCCGTTCAAGCCGCAGAACATGTCAAACAATGCCGCTGTTACCGCCGATGGCGGCGAAATTGGCCGCGCACAGGCGCTTCAGGCAAGGGCGGCGGGGGTCGTGCCGACGGTGCATATGAACCCGGTTTTGCTCAAGCCGCAAAGCGAAATAGGCTCGCAAATTATCGTTCAAGGCCGTGTCGAAGGAACAGCAAAAGCCAAGGATTATCAGCTCCTTAAGCCGCGGCTATTGGCGTCGGTTCTCGACAGTTTCAACCGCCTTAAAGC
>DAIOVR010000244.1:0-2370 GCA_036758905.1 Beijerinckiaceae bacterium
TTGCCGATTGCCTTGGCGATCCGGCGATTATTGCGAGCGATGATCCAAAGCTCGGCGATTATGCGCGTATTATTGCGACCTCGGCTCGTCATATGCTGGATGTGGTGAATGGCATGTCGGGTGCAGCAACGCCTCAGCCAACGGCTGAGATTATCTCAACCGGTTCTGATGCGATTGATTTGGCGGAACTGATTGAGGAATCGGTTGGCATCATGCGGCTCAATGTCGAGGCGCAGCGCGCGAGCCTGCAATGGGTTGTGGAAGAGGATGTGCCGGTGCTGATCGGCAGCCGTCACGCTTTTCGGCAGATCCTCATTAATCTGATTTCCAACGCGCTTAAATTTGCGCCTGAAGGCTCGGTACTGGTGCGCGCGAGCCGCGATGGCGCGAAGGTTCGCTTGACGGTGGAAGACAATGGCATCGGCGTTGCGGGCGAAGATCTGGCGCGATTGGGCGAGCCGTTCTTCCGCGGCCGCATGGCCAGTGAACATAGCCTCGATGGGCAAGGCTTGGGCTTGGGTATTGTACGCGATATTGTGCGCGACCATCACGGCGATCTCGATGTCATGAGCCGCCCCGGTGCGGGCACACGCGTAATCGTGACCTTCGCGATACCGGAAGCCATTTCGGCCCTAAAGCCAATGTCGATTTCAACCCGAATTCCGGAACGCCGCTATGCGTGAGCGAACGCTTCGCCGCGAGCCTGTTTTCGACGATGAGCCGCATCCAACCTATGCACCGCCGAATGATGGTCATGGCTATCAAGCCGAGCCGCGCTCGCGGGCCGGGCGGATCTTGGCAGCACCTGGGCGCTTGCTGATCAGCCTTGTTTTAATGGCGGTCGTGACGGCCTTTGTGGCGAATGCGCTTTATTTCCAAAAGTCCGGACGTCCGGCATTGTTTTTTGATTTATCATCGGTATGGCGCGGGCCGATTTCGCTTAATCCTTTGAACCTGTTTGTGCGTCCAACGATTGAAGGAACGCCTGCAGGAGAAATCGCGCCACAGCCGCCGCGTCGGCCTGAAAAAGTCGAAGCGGTTCCGGTTCCCGTGCCTGCGCCATCGGTTACACCCGCGATGGCTGCACCAAAGCAAATGGCGCCTGCAAGCCTTGTTGCGTCGGCTGATCCGAAACAGGTTTTTGCACCCCCGCAACCGATCCCTGATCAATCGGTGAAGGATCCTGTCGGTGCGTTGGTCGCGCAAGCCATGCCGAAGCCGGACAAGAGCATTTTATCGGCGCAAAGGGCATTGAACAAAATCGGCTATGGCCCCGTTTCTCCCGATGGATTGAAGTCATCGGCCTTGCATGAGGCAGTGTTGCGGTTTCAAAAAGACAAGCATCTGCCCGCGACCGGTGAAGTGGATGCGATCACCAAGCCGCAATTGGCAAAGCTCTCCGGCCTTGTGCTGGAATAAGATGTGATGTCCGCCCGCTTACGATCTGATATTTGGGTTTCGGCCTATTTGCGGCGTTGCGCGGTGAAGGGTGCGGTTGCTGTCTTGCGTCGAAGGGGTTCGGCGGAGGCAGGCGCTATCTATATCAAGCTCGATTGGCTCGATGGGCGAAGCTCCCTTTATGCTCCTGCGCCGCCCGACTATGATCAAGAGGATGCGTCAGAGCGGCGATTTGAATGCGTTATGCAAGAGACAGAGGCCGCAAGCGTTGAAGCGCGCATGACCCGCGAAATCAGTTTTGATCCGGATTTATGGTTGGTTGAAGTCGAAGACCGTGAAGGCCGTGTCTTTTTAGACGATGAGAACGCTTCGCCTTCAGGCGATTAAGCGTTCCGTTGCAACGGTTGTGCTCTGTTGAGCGGGCTCTTCGGTTTGGGCCACCAAGAGGATCGCGGATACGAGCCATAAAGCGGCTGATGGAGTAACCGATTCCAATACATCTTCGACACCGCCCGGCAGGCCCGCATGACCGCTTTTAGCCCAGCGGCATGCCCGCCGAATGAGCGAGGCCGGCACATCCATTCCCTTGAGTGTTAAGGCCAAGGTCGCACCGCTTGCCTCACCTAAAATCGTATAAAGGACGTTGAACGGAACCTTGATATCATCCGCCAAAAGCTTTGTGAGCGTTGATGCATCGCCAGCTTCAATCGCCGCGCATAAAGCGCTTAAGCGCTCTTGATCGATTGCATGAGGCCGCGTCGTAACCGAAGCATTCGCCAGATTGAGAATAGACATCCTCTCCCGCGGCGAAGCATGGGCAAAGAGCGATGCCCGATGGGACGCTTTTAGATCGGTGCGCGAAAACATGATGTGCGCCAAGCGCGCATCGTTAAAGGCGCGCTTTGTCAAAGATTCCAAGATTGCATCCGGCAATGGCTCGCCGGAACATTCCGCAATTGTGCGATCAATAAT
>DAIOVR010000245.1:0-2346 GCA_036758905.1 Beijerinckiaceae bacterium
CGATAGTTTCGCGCGACGCTCAAGGCCATAGCGGGAAATTTTGAGCACTTCACGCGCAAGCTCACGCAAGGAGTGACGCTTCACGCTTGTTAGAAGCCCGTCGCGTGGCACGTCCCGACGCAAAACATGGCGGTCTTCATTGGTCCAATGCTTGACCATGTCCCATGCCGCATCGAGCGCTGTATCGTCATAGAGCAAGCCAACCCAAAAAGCAGGGAGCGCATTGAGCATCGGAACGGGGCCTGCGTCCGCCCCGCGCATTTCAAGATATTTTTTCAAGCGCACTTCGGGAAACAGCGTCGAGAGGTGATTAACCCAGTCCGACAGGACAGGCTTTTCGCCCGGAAGGGCGGGATGTTTGCCTGCCAGCAAATCTCTAAACGAGGTGCCAGCGACATCGATATAGGTTTCATCCCGCTTGATGAAATACATCGGCACATCGAGCGCCCATTCAACATAGCGGTCAAAGCCCATGCCGCTTTCAAAAGCGAAGGGGATCATGCCCGAGCGATCATTATCGGTATCGAGCCAGATATGCGAACGCATGGATTGAAAGCCATTGGGCTCGCCTTCGGTGAAGGGCGAATTCGCAAAGAGGGCAGTGGCTAAAGGCTGAAGCGCGATCGATGTTCTGAGCTTCTTGACCATATCGGATTCAGAGGCGAAATCGAGGTTAACCTGAACCGTTGAAGTGCGGTACATCATATCAAGCCCGCGCGTGCCGACTTTCGGCATATAGCGGGTCATGATGGCATAGCGGCCCTTTGGCATCACGGGCGTCTCGGCCCGCGTCCAGAGCGGGCTCATGCCGAGCGCGAGAAACTGGATGCCAAGCTCGTCACCCACATCAAGGGCGCATTTCAAATGCGCGTCGAGCTCGGCGGCGGTTTGGTGGAGATTTTCAACGGCAGCACCTGAAAGCTCGTATTGCCCGCCAGGCTCAAGCGAAATCGCGCCACCGCCTTTGGTATCAAAAAGACCGATGATTTTATCGCGATCGAAAATAGGATCCCAACCGAGACGTTCTTGCATACCTTTGAGCAGTGCTTCGATGCCGCGCGCGCCTTCGTAGGGAACGGGTTCGTTGGTGCCCGGCCGGAAGGGGAATTTTTCGTGTTCGGTGCCAATGCGGAATTTTTCGCGTGGTTTTGATCCGCCTTCCAAATAGGCAACCAGTTCGTCACGGCTTTCAATCGGCGTGGTGTCGGAAATATCGCGGGCCATTGGTACTCTCAATCGTCCGGGCACCGTTTGGGTGCCGGGAAGGGCTCAATAGGGGCGTTGCCGCAAAGAGGCAATCATTTCATGCGCCAATCACCCAAAACGGCTTGCACCAGTGCAAAGGCGGCGACGCCTGCGGTATCGGCGCGCAAGATGCGCGGCCCAAGCGACAAACGCGTGACAGAGGGTAATTTTAATAGCTCGGTACGTTCCTCGCTTGAAAATCCGCCTTCTGGGCCAATTAAAACGCCAATCGGGCCTCGTTTTGCCGCTTGCAAGGCTGCGATGGGATCTTCCCCTTCGGCGCGTTCATCGCAAAAAATCAAGGTCCTGGCACTGTCCCATTGGGCAAGCAAGGCATCGAGTTTAATTTCCGGCGCGAGGTCCGGCACGTGCAGAACGCCGCATTGTTCGGCGGCTTCGATGATATTGGCCCGCATCCGCTCCTCGTTGAGACGCGAATACTGCGTATGTTTGGTAATCACCGGAACGAGCCGACTTGCTCCCATTTCAACTGCTTTTTGCACGAGATAATCAAGGCGGGCGGTTTTGATGGGCGCAAAGAGATAATCAATATCGGTGCGTTCCGGCTGCGGCCGCGTTTGCTTCACGAGGTTAAGGACGGCGGATTTCTTGTCAGCTTTGTCGATTTGGCCAAGCCATTCCCCATCGCGGCCATTAAACAGCAAAATGACATCGCCTTGGCCAAGACGCAGAACGGTGATCAGATAATGGCTGGCCTCGCGACTAAGCGTGACGGACGACGCGCTGGCCAAGTCCGATTCGACAAAAAGCCGCTTGGTTCTGAAGTCATAGTCAGGCAAATACTCACTCCGGATCAGGTTCTCTACCGCCATCGTATCGCCACATAGCATAGATAATCAGGCTTGTTGAAGGCCAAGCGGTTGATCCAACAACAATCTAGCTGTTAGAAAAGGCGCCATGAACGAATCATTTTTGCAGTTCAAATCTCATTTTAGTTCGCGCAACCTCTTGCGTGGAGCGGCTGCGTTGGCATGTCTGACGGCTATCAGCTTGGCAAAAGTTGCCGATGCAGCAGAGGATCCTTGTGTCGGATTGACCAAGATTTTGGGCGACCGTGGTCAGTTGATGCAACATATTCAA
>DAIOVR010000246.1:0-2285 GCA_036758905.1 Beijerinckiaceae bacterium
TGCGTTAAATGTTTTCATATGCTTATTTAGCAATGAGACAGCGATACAGAAAAATAATGATCTAACGGTGGAGACGATTGAAGGCAGTCATCAACGATCGGAGGATCTGGAAGAGATTGAGATGCGAGCCCTTGCCGCCTGATACCAGTCTGCTGATGGTGATTTTGGCTTCTTGATGATAGGTTTGGCCTTTTTGCCTTCCATGCCAACGTTAGTTTCGCCCTTGAGCTTCCGTTCTGCCATCCGCTTAGCCACGTTCTTGGGCGAAGTTTTCTTGTTGTCTGATGCCCCTATCGTAGGCATCATTTACAAACAGACCGACGGGCGTTCGGCGAGCTTCATACGCAGTCGTTGGGATGATGAAATTAAAGTTCAAAAGAGCTTTGTGAAAACAAAGCCCAAACGGTACGACTGCGGATTCGCATCATAGGTGTAGTCCGACCACGCTGACAAATTACCACAGTAATAGGCGCGGTTATAATCATCATAGCAGGGCGATTGCCGGATATGCGTTCCAAGCCACGAGGAGGCCTCAACGACGAGTTGTGTGTTATGCTGTGCATTCAAGAAATACCGTGACGATAAGCCTAACATGACCGCAGGCGATATCGACAGAACATCCGAGATATAGCCCGTGTTCACACCAAGCAATACGTAATGATCATCATCAATTCTTGAAAATCCGGTTGCGATAAGTTGTGGCAAGCGCGACTGATAAAACGACTTCTCATTATAACAGATGGTTGAATCATAAACGGAGCAAACAGTCTTCGGCAT
Organism: Beijerinckiaceae bacterium; assembly: GCA_036758905.1. Lineage (GTDB taxonomy): Bacteria > Pseudomonadota > Alphaproteobacteria > Rhizobiales > Beijerinckiaceae > CAIUPE01. The sequence goes on from DAIOVR010000246.1 coordinate 778, forward strand.
CACAAGAAAATATTGCCCATTTGCCATAATGGCTTGATCAGCAACGTGGAGCGACACAAGGCCGAAAGCCGGCTGCTTAAGGGCACTCATAAAACCGGCTGTATTTTGGCGATCATTAAGGGCAAAAAAATCGATCGCCGTCGGCGTCGCTACATCACCCTCGCCAAAGACGCTGGCTAGCGGATAGGCTTGCGCGAACACTGGGCTCCCACCAACCAAATACACGCTAAAGACAAGCACAACGCTTATAATCAGGCGCCTCATGGGTGTGCCCTGATATTGCCGATCGGCGCCATGGCGCGCGACAGTCGAGCCTGGCCCATGCCAAAAGTCTCCTCGCATTGCACCGAGGGACTGGCATCCGAGCAGGCCGTCCACGTGCCTCCACTATTGACATAAAGATTGGCGTAACTTGCTGTCGCCAAAAGAACGTTCGACGTCTGTGCGCCCGTCAAATTCGGAAACTCTTGGCGAAGGATAGCCGCGTCGCCCGCCACGCGCGGCGCGGCGTAAGACGTGCCGACATTACCCGAAGAGGAGAGATTGGAGGCATTCACGCCAATGGTCGTAAAGGGCGTCGTATCCAATTCAACCAAAAATCGTGTGAAAACAGGTGAGGAGCTTGTCGCTGTTGAATACGTATTCCAACCCGCAATCTCGCTGTAATCGGCAATGGCATATCCCGAGCGGCCAACAATCGGTTCGATTGAACCAACCAAGATCGTCCTCTGCTGCGTGCTATAGGCATTCGTTGGACTATTGAGAAGCGCGTAAGAAATCGGTTCCTTATCGGCGGTTACAAGCGCCGTAACGGGGCTTGTACTCGCGTTTGTATTGTCATTCCCCGCCGACTTGGTGATCGTCGCATCTATAAACGAGAAGCCCGAAAGCGCCGCATTGCGGTTGGTATAGGTGTCAATGACATCCTGATAGCTCGAGATAACGCTGCTGCATGGGCTTGCCCCCGAGACCGAACAGGGCCCCGTGCCGCCGAAGCTGGCATTGATAACGCCAAACGAAATTCTGGAACCTGAAACCGTATTTCCATTTAAGGCGATGACACTCGATAACGCATTCATGTCGAGACCATAGAGGGTTGCTCCGGGAGCCGCTGACCCCGCAATCAGGGTCGTGGTAACCATGTGGTATCGATCGGCGGGCGCCGCGTGCCGGTCGCTCAGGGCGGCAACGTCATCATTGATCAACACATTGATGCCTTTTCCCGTCCACCCCTTTTGCCACGCCGCCAGAACGTCCGAATTTGGCGCGAGGAGTGTCGCGCCCGTTGCGCAATTGCCCGACGAGCAAGACCCCGAAACGGACTGGCCAAAGACGTTGATCGTGTTGGGAAGCGTATAGGATCCACCCGAAAAAAGGCCCACAAATCCGGGGCCCCGCGTGTCCGGTACTCCAAGACTAAAATTATAGGTATCGGAATAAAACGATACCGCCGTCGGTGACTGCGTCGAGCTCGACGTTAAGGGAAACATCGAGACGGAAAATGACGC
>DAIOVR010000247.1:0-2251 GCA_036758905.1 Beijerinckiaceae bacterium
ACTGTTTTGATGTAAGCCGGATCATCCGCAAGATTCACCAACTCGCCCGGATCTTTTTTAAGATCAAATAAAAGCGGAGGCAGTGCAGTGAAATGCACATATTTGAAGTCGCGATCGCGTATGACATTCAACGTACATTCGTCAGGCGTCAGGTTTAACGCTTTCTCGTACCGCTCGGTTACAGGGTTACGGAAATCAAATTCCCAGAACACGGATTTACGCCAACGTTCAGGTGTTTCACCCGATAGCCATTCATGGAGCGAGTGCCCATTGTTTTCGTTTGGAACAGGCGAGCCCATCCATTCAAGAATCGTAGGCATCAGATCAACGGATTCGGTGAAGGCCGAAACTTTTCTTCCCCGCGCTGCAACAGGACTATCCGGATCGCGAATGATGAGCGGAATATGATTTGATCCTTCGAAGAATCCGCCTTTACCCCAGCACCAATGATCGCCCAGCATTTCACCATGATCGGAAGTGAAGATGATGAGGGTCTCGTTATATTCGCCAGTCGATTTCAGATGGTCGATGATGCGCCCAATTTGGGCATCGACTTCTGCAATGAGGCCAAAATAAACCGCGCGCATTTCTTCGCGGTCACTTTCGGGTAACGCGTGAATATCAAAGGGCGCATCGAAATAGCCAGGGTTCGACATTTCTTTGAGCCATACATCGAGATAGGGATGGCGGCCCGCTTCGGCCTCTCGGCTTGCCATGCGAATGGGCTTGGCCGGAACTGAGACATCGATCATGGAATCATAGGGCGCAGGCGCGATCAAAGGCGGGTGGGGCCGCAAGAAAACAGCATGGATCAGCCAATCTTCTTTCCGGCGCAGCCTTAGATAATCAATGACTTTATCGGCGATATAGGCCGTGTCGCTGTCCTCGGCTTTGTATTTCGCCGGGCCCCGCCAAAACCGTTTGGGATCGGCGTCGGGATCAGGCGGCGAATAGATATCAAACAGGACATCCGGCATTTCGTAGCCCTTGCGGGCCAATTCGGTCATCCAGCCGGAGAGCGCGCCTTCATTCAGCGTTGCCTCAAGCCGGAAACCGGGAAGCACGCCTTCAAAGCTCCTCAGGCGAGGATCGTCGGGTGCCATCTCACGCGGATCGGCGGAGGAGTCGGTGTAACCAAACAGAACCGGATCGCGTCCCGCCCGACGGGCTTCGAGCGCGAGATTGGTATGCCGACGGTCCAAAGGCGTGCCGTTCCGCACGCTGCGGTGAATGAACGGATAAAGCCCGGTAAGCAGCGTCGTACGCGCGGGTCCGCAAGGCGCCGACGATGTGTAATGATCCCGAAAAAGCACGCCGTCGGCTGCTAAAGCATCAAGATTTGGGGTATGCGCTGCTGGGTGGCCAAGGCAACCGAGAGCATCGCCACGCCATTGGTCGGCTGTGATGAAAAGAACTTTCCGCTTGCTCATCGGTAATGCCCCGCCTCATTGCACTGAAGATGAGCGAAGATACACCGCAAGCTGGACTGAATCGCAAATGTTTTTGAGAAGGCTCTGCAAGGCCCTGCCTACCGATGGCAGAAGCCCTTGCTAGTCTTGCTGAACCCCGGCTTTTGGCTGGTAGCGTGGCAGCGTTAAACCCCAATGAAGCCCTGCAAAACGCAAGGCCAAGGCTGAGATAAATCCAAGAGCCACGGCGATATCTTGCGATGCGCCGACCTCCATCAGACCCACAAAAACCGTGGCGCCGATCAGCGCTGCCGTGATGTAAATCTCTTGCCGGAGGATAATGGGGCTTTCACCCCCTAGAATATCACGGATAATGCCGCCAAAAGTTGCGGTTGCTACCCCCATAGCCACTGAAATGGTCGATCCAGCCCCATGCGCAAGGGCATTACCAGCGCCGGTGACAGCGAACAAAGCCAGCCCGATAGCATCGAGCCACAATAAATACCGATAGCGATACTGCAGGATGTGCGCGAAAAAGAAGGTCGCGCAGGCAACGATAACGCAGGTCAAAAGATAGGCGGGCTGCTTGATCCAGAAGATCGGCTGAATGCCCAGCAACACGTCACGGATGGTGCCGCCACCAATGCCCGTCACGCTGCCGAGCAAGGCAAAGCCGACAATATCCATCTGTTTACGCGAGGCGACCAAGGCGCCCGTTACCGAGAACACACAGAGACCGAACCAATCTAAGGCTGTGATGAAATTTTGCAGCATGTTGCTCTGGGAAACTGGTGCTGCCGGAGAGGATTGAACTCTCGACCTCTCCCTTACCAATAAACCGG
>DAIOVR010000248.1:0-2229 GCA_036758905.1 Beijerinckiaceae bacterium
GCTTTATAAGAAGCCTCTTCTTCGTCAGGAATTTTCAAATCTGATACCGTTAATTGATGGGTAGCCGTTCCGGTCTCGGCATTGGGTGCTTCTGCATCTTTCTGTTTTAATCGTCCTTTCCGAAGTAAGTCATCGACAAATTCGGCTAATAAACGATGGTGTGAAAACGCATGCCACGCTGCTTTCATCTCTTTTGAAATGTACCAGTCCAATTCGCTTTCGAGATGGCAACCGATCAATCCAACCCTGTCTTTCACGACGGCCATCGGATCACCATTGGCATAGCGAGCATAGATTTCTAGCGATGGATCCGAGCCGACAAAGGCGCAGCCGTCAAAGAAATAAAACTTTTCGGCCTTACCTTTCCATTCGGCGCGTATGGTGGTTGAAAAAGAGCGTCTGATTTCTGCCTTTGGCTGCGTAATGTATTGAACACACCGTGTATCGCCGATCAGATCAAAATAGGCGCTATCGGCCCAATAGGCTCCCATGCAGATCCCAAGATAAGTGCCGCCTTGGTCGAGATAAGTTTGAATGACAGGCTTTCTTGTTTTGAGAAGCTGCTGAAAATCACTCGCATCACCCCGTCCGCCTGGAAAAATAATCATGTCGAAACGTGATAGCTTTTCGTTCAGCAGATCATGCCGCGTGATCAATTCGATGGTGTGATGAGGCGATAAAGCGCTGATGACGCCCGCGCCGCATTCGCGCGAGCAATATGGCTCGAATTGAAAGAGCGCGAGAACGGCCAATTTAAAACCTTGCTAACAAAATAAGACTGCCATGCGTTCGACGATGACAGGATGATATTACTATTCTATAGCGATTTTCCCTCGATCTCAAAGAAAGCTTGTTTCCATTTCACATCCCTTTGTAAGAGCGCCGCGATTGAACCAAAAGTGGCTCGGACACCGAAAACCATCTAAATCTTAGGGCTAATTTCGTACTAGGCTCAGCTCGAGCTAAAAAGATTGACGTTCCAAAGCACTTGGCTCCCAGATAGGTTGTTTATATGTATACATGCCGAAATTATGATCTCCTTCCAATCCCGTCGGCGGTGAGTATTGGCCGTATTCCTAGGGATAGCCTGATGGATGAGGTCGCTACGGCGTTAAATGATTCTGATCGAGCCAATTCGTTCATGCGCCTTTTTACATTGTTTCAAAGCGCCGGGCTCCATGACATCGCGCTAGAGATGCATGAAAAAGCGCTGGGCTTGAGACGCTTCTATCGGCTTCAAGGTCCAAAACACCCGAGTATTCGCTTACTAGCCATTATGGGTCCCCGGCCCGAGATTGATAATTCGCCTATCGAATACCTCGTGGATGCGACGGATGTAGAGCTAATTTTATATTACTTCGATTTTGATAATCCGTTGAGCGAACCAATTCCGGATCACGATGTGGCGATGGTGAGCATAGGCGATTCAATGTTAGGTGCTCAGCTATTGAAACAACTAAATGGCATCGCCCAATATTGGCCAAGACCTATTTTGAACCGTCCAAGCGAAATCTCAAAATGCGCAAGAGATCATCTTGCATCACTGTTCGTAAATGTCAGTGGACTACTCGTCTCAAACAATCGACGGGTTGGCCGAGATGATTTGTTAGATCTTTCATTTCCGTATCTCGTTCGACCCATCGAGAGCCATGCAGGAAAAGGGTTCGAAACGATTGAAAATATAACCATGCTGCAACTCTATTTAGAGGAGTGGCTAGACTTAGAATTTTATGTTTCTGATTTTATCAACTATCAATCATCCGATGGCTCTTATCGAAAATATAGGATCGCCTTGATTGATAAGCAGCCCTATCTTTGTCACTTGGCTGTAAGCGATCACTGGATGGTTCACTACATGTCAGCTGGCATGGAATTGAGTGCTGAAAAGCGCGCTGAGGAAGAGGCGGCTTTTATTGCCTTCTCATCAAAATTTTCCCAACGACATAGGCTAGCGCTTTCGGCAATCGCGGATCGGTTGGGCCTAGATTATGTCGTGTTAGATTGTGCTGAAATGTCGGATGGGCGTTTGGTATTGTTTGAAGCGGATAGCCGTGGATGGGTTCATTCGGTCGATCCGCCGGATATCTTTCCTTATAAGGCTATGCATATGAAGAAGGTCTTCGAAGCCTTTCAGACGCTAGTGATCGACAAAAGCCGATCAGGTTCGTGATGAACTAGCCAGCCACCGCTTTCACCACGGCATTCCAAAAGCCGCGTTTGCCCTCGCGG
>DAIOVR010000249.1:0-2228 GCA_036758905.1 Beijerinckiaceae bacterium
GCGCGGCTTGGGTTAAATCACGCGTGTATTTTTTTAAAGCCTCATAGGCGTTTTCAGCCGTTGCATTGTCGGCTGTGCGGCCCTTGCGCAAATCATTAATAGCAGTGTTCAAAGCCTGCGGCGTGACACCGGATTTTGCGAGTACTTTGCCCGCCTCCATGTCCTTTTCAGTCGCGAGCGCCAATAACATCCGCTCGACGGTAACATAGGAATCCCCCGCTTTGACGGCGATTTTTTGCGCGGTATCAAACAGCCGAACAAGATCACGGCTCGCGCCCGGCTGGGAGGCGGCGCCTGACACTTTCGCCTGTTTCGACAAAAGCTCTTCGGTCAGCACCAAAGCCTGTTTCGCATTACCGCCCGCGCGCCCGATCAATCCGGCGGCGAGGCCCTCATTATCGTCGAGTAAAACTTTTAAAAGATGTTCGGGCAAAAATTGCGGATGCCCTTCGCGCATGGCAACCATTTGCGCCGATTGCACAAAGCCTTTTGCCCGGTCGGTATATTTTTCAAAATCCATCTGCCGTCTCCTGTTGGCCGCGTCGGATCTGTCCGGTCATGTGGCCCAGATCGCCGCTCCTGATTAAGGCTCCCCCTATAGGGGCAAGCCCTTCCAACAAGAGATAAGAACGCTTTGGCTTAAGCGAAAGGGGTAACGCCCTAAGTAACACCCACAAAAAAGGAGGCCATCGGGCCTCCTTTTGTCTAACGAGAAAGGACAACGAATTTATTCGCCGTCATTGGCTATATCGGGGGCCTGTACCTTTGGTGGGCGACCACGGCGACGAACGCCGACGGGCTCAACAAAATTCGGATCAACCGGCACCGGCGTTTCAACAAAGCTTGGCTCAACCGGCGTTTCGGAGCCGATCGTGTTCCGAACGGGCGCCGTGATAAAAGACGGCAAACCTGGCTGTTCGGCCTCAATTGGCATCGGCTCGTTTCTTGGAAAACGCCGGTCTTGCCCGTTGCGTTCAAACCGTCCGCCATCCCGTGGTGGGCGCTGATCCCGATCGCGGGGTTGAAAGTCACGCTGCTCGCGGGGTTGATGGTCGCGCGGTGGGCGCTGTTCACGCTGTTCGCGTGGCTGGAACTCGCCGTTTTGTGACCCGTCCCGTGGCTCGCGCTGTTCGCGTGGCTGGAAATTCCGATTGTCCCGCTGCGGGCGCGGTCCGCGCTGATCGCGGTTGTCGCGAGGCTGATATTCACGCTGTTCACGCGGCTGGAATTCGCCTTGTGGCTCTTCCTCACCCTCAGCGGCGCCCTGTCCATAGACGCGCGCTTCCGGTTGCCCCTGTCCTTGTGCGAATGAGCCTTCCTCTTCGCCCTCTTCACCGTCTGTTTCGGGCTGGTCAAAGCCACGGAAACCGGGATTAGCGATGCGGAACTGTTCTTGGGCGGCTGCAATCAGGCGGAAATAATGTTCCGCATGCTGAAAGAAGCTTTCTGCCGCAACATGATCACCCGTTGCTTGCGCATCGCGGCCAAGCTGCACGTATTTTTCAGCAATATTTTGGGCCGTACCCCGCACTTTGACGTCGGGGCCGTTTGATTCATAGGAACGGGTGAGCGGATTTGGACCCTTGCCGCCGCCTCCACCGCCCCCGCCACTACCACGGTTACGGCCACGCATGCGCTTGTTCTGATGATTGGGTCTCATCGAACGATTTTCTTCTCTATAATTATTCATGATGGGTAATTATTTTCGACCTTTAAGGGTTCATATGCCAGTGCGAAGCGGCTCCCGGTTGCTTGCTCAAAGCCTAAAGGCCAAACAAAAGCAGCAACTGGCTCACTATATTTAAGAGATGGGCCGACGGATCATTCGCTCGGTTCAATTTTGCCCGGCCAGCCTCTCGGCCAACAATCCATGGTTCATCTCTACACGGTTGATCGGATAACCGCAATTCCCTTTTTTGAAGGCTTTAACAGCGGCCTTAAGCAGGTCGACGCAGGACAATGGCGCGTGGTCTGGCGCCAAAATCCGCAAACGGCCCTTCAAGCTCATAGCCGAGCCCGGAAAAGATTTTTGGCACCGATTCAGATTGATCCGAGCCAATTTCGAGCGCCACAACGCCGCCGGGCGCCAATAATGCCGGAATAGCCTCGGCAATCGCGCGATAGGCATCAAGCCCATCGCGCCCGCCCGAAAGCGCCAAACGCGGGTCATGGACCCGCACCTCGACTTCGAGCGTATCGATGATCGGGTCCGCAATATAGGGCGGGTT
>DAIOVR010000250.1:0-2181 GCA_036758905.1 Beijerinckiaceae bacterium
ACTGCAAACCGCGATTGGTGTATTTTTTGGCAATCGAAATCACGAGACGCAAATTCGCCTCGACCATTTCTTTCTTGGCTTGGCGGGCTTCGCGCTCGCCCTTCTGCACCATATGGACGATCTTGCGGAATTCCGGAATTTCCAATCCAGTCTCGGAAGCGAGATGATGGATCTCGTGCCGAATTTCGCGGATCATGTCCTTTTCTTTAGCAACAAAATCCTTCCAGCCGCGTGTGCCAAGCTTCGACACGCGTAACAACCATTTCGGATCAAGCTCGGAGCCTTGGTAATTGCGCAAGAAATCTTCGCGGCTCACACGATGGCTCTCAGCCAAGCGCATCAAGCGTCCTTCGAGACCAATCAAACGCTTATTGATGTCGTAGAGCTGCTCGACAAGCGCTTCGATGCGATGCGTGTTGAGCGAGAGAGATTTCACATCCGTGATAATCTCGTCTTTCAGCTTCTTATATTTGCGTTCTTGCGAAGGCGTCAGCGAGTCATTTTGCAGCTTTGACTCGACATTCTGCTCCTGCAAACGACGCAGCTTTTTATAAGCCGATGCGATACGGTCAAACGTCTCAAGCACCTTTGGCTTGAGTTCCGCTTCCATCGCAGAGAGCGAGACATTGTTCTCGAGATCATCGTCGTCGAGCTCACCTTCTGGAATAGGCGGCTCTTCGCCTTCCGCAAGTGCTTGCGGCTCGGCGGGGATCGGCGCCAATTCGTCAATCTTCGGCACGCCCTTGCCTTCAGGTCCGGCATAGGTGGCTTCTAGGTCGATAATGTCGCGCAGCAACACTTTGGCTTCGACGAGTTCGTCGCGCCAAATGATAATGGCTTGGAAGGTCAGCGGGTTTTCGCATAGACCGGCAATCATCGCCTCGCGGCCAGCCTCGATGCGCTTGGCAATGGCGATTTCGCCTTCGCGCGAGAGCAATTCCACCGAGCCCATTTCGCGCAAATACATGCGGACAGGATCATCGGTACGGTCGGTTGGCTCTTTCGCGGTCGTCGTCGTTGGCAGCGCCGAGCGCGTAGCTTCAACGAGGTCGGTCCCGGTTTCTTCTTCGTCCTCGCCTTCGGCTTTTTCTTCCGTAGCGTCGGCGTCAGCTTCTTCCTGCTCGACGACATTAATGCCCATATCGTTGAGCATCGCGAACACGTCTTCGATCTGGTCGGACGTTACTTCTTCAGACGGAAGGACTTCATTGATTTCTTCATGGGTGACAAAGCCGCGCTTTTTGGCGAGCTTGATCATCCGCTTGACGGCCTGATCGGAAAGATCGAGCAGCGGACTATCAGCGCTTGGCGCCTCACGAACTTCGCCGTCGCCTTTGTCCGTTGTTTTGGTCGCCATGGAATTGTCGCTCCGCCAACTTCGAAAACGCGCTTATATAAAGCGGTCCCCGTCTCACACCAAAAATTCGCCCGTTTCGAAAGCACAAAAAGGCGAGCGCGTCCACGTGGGTCGCACCGCCCTTAAAGCCCGAATGAGAAGTCAGTCATCACTGACCCACCTCCCCTACCCTATCCCACGACGCGAGAAAAGGTCCCCGTCGCCCGAAAACGCTTTAAAGCGTCATCGGCAACCCAAACCCGGATTCCCGCTCAATTTCAGCCTCTGTTCCATCGAGCGCAAGGATTTGCGCCTTCAAATCGACCAAAAGCGTGAAATTTGCCTCACTCGCATCCTCAGAGAATGCCCGCTCGGCTGCGCGCAACTCCGTATTTAAGGTCAAAGCGCGCCGATGCAAGGTCATCGCCTGTCTTAAAACGCTGTCATGATCGATTTTTTTAGGCTCGGAGACGATTAATCGATCGCCTGGCCGCAACGCGGCCTCAATCCGCCCCACCGCCGCCTGCAAACCGCGCCGCTCCAGTTCGGCTGCCAGAGCGTCCGCCTCCAACCGCGCCTCGCCCGCTTCCGCAATCGCCAGAAAATCGAGCATGGCGCGGGAAACGCCCCTCGTATCGGCATGGGTAAAGCTCATCAGGGCCAATTCATCGGCCAAACGGGGCAAACGCTCCGGCTCGCGCAGAAATTCGATCAAAATCAGTGCCTCGCGGGCTGAAATCGTGCTCGATTTGGCAAAAATCGCCGTCCGTACAAGATTTTCGCTTGGTCGGATGGCTTCTCGAATGGATGCCCCCTCGACAGGCTTTTGCCAGCGCGTGTTCCCC
>DAIOVR010000251.1:0-2160 GCA_036758905.1 Beijerinckiaceae bacterium
GATCGGCGCTGTTGCCAAAGAAATCGTTCCCACGCTGAAACCCGGAACTATTGTTATCATTCTGGATGCAGCGGCTCCGCATGCCGGACATTTGCCTGAACGCTCGGATATTACCTATTTTGTAACCCATCCCTGCCACCCCCCTATTTTTAACGATGAAACCGAATTATCGGCCAAATCTGATCACTTCGGCGGCATTGCCGCCAAGCAACATATCGTCAATGCCCTGATGCAAGGGCCGGAAGCCCATTACGCAATCGGTGAAGAGGTTGCGAGGATCATCTGGGCACCGGTCATGCGCTCTCACCGGATCAGCGTCGAACAAATGGCCATTCTGGAACCAGGCCTGTCTGAAACAGTCTGCGCAACCTTACTGGCCGCCATGCGCGACGCCATGGAAGAGGCCATTCGCCGCGGCGTGCCGCGCGAGGCGGCGCGGGATTTTCTCCTCGGCCATATGAATATTCTGGCGGCAGTCACATTTGAAGAAATCAATGGCCAGTTTTCTGATGCCTGTAACAAGGCGATCATTTTCGGAAAAGAAACCATCCTGAAACCAGACTGGCTGCGTTTATTCGAGGCCGATGAAATCAAAAAGAGCGTCGAACGCATCACCTGATGCATAGCCTTCAGCGCTAAGAGGGATAAAAACCTCTATTTTACAAGGATCAAGCGATCAGACGGGTCAATGGAATGCTCTACGATTGTTTTACATTTTTCAACGAGCTGGAAATTCTTGATATCCGGCTCCATGAAATGGACCCGATTGTTGACCGTTTTGTTCTCGTTGAAGCCCGAAAAACCTTCCAAGGCACGGATAAACCCCTCTATTTTGAGGATAATAAGGCGCTTTTTGCGCCCTATCTTGCCAAGATAGAGCATATTATCGTCGATTTTCCGCCCGAGATAGACTATCTTCGCCCTGTAAAGTCCCCGGCATGGGCGCGCGAATATTTCCAGCGCGACCAGATTGCCCAAGGCCTGACAACCGCCAGTCCTGATGATCTGATCCTGATTTCGGACGTAGACGAGATCGTCAAAGCCCCGATCTTGGAAACGGCCTGCACCCGTTTGCGCAAAGGGGAGATGGCTGTTTTTACAGGCTACAGCTATGCCCATTATCTCAATCGCCAAGTCTCGAACCAAATCTGGGAACTTGGTCCCCGTCTATGCCACTTCGCGGATTTCCGGTCAGCCCAAACAGTCCGCAATATCAAATTGCATGCATCGCGCTCTTTACGACACACGCCTCTGGGTCCATGGCATACGCGATTAAAAAACTGGCTTGATTGTGATTTTTCAGGCCCATTGATTGAATATGAAAATGCCATTTGGCATTTTACATCCTTGGGCGGCTGGGAACGCTTCCGTGCAAAAATCGATGCCTTCGCGCATGAGGAAGAACGCGAAAATATCATCTATCAAAATGAAGCAGCGTTTCTTGACCATATCAGCGCATCGTCTCATCGAGTTATGCTCGATGAGTTGCCCGAAATTGTTCGAACCAAACAATCGACCCTCGCGCAACATCTGGATTTACCGGACCCGCATTGAAATTAAAGAGACGTTAAAAAAATCATTGGAAACGAGGCGCCTTCCTTTGATTGTCTGGCACAATCAGCGGTATATGATAGAGCTGTGGCCGGCAGTGTTGTTTAATAGCGTAAAGAGATTTGTCATGCGTTACCTCCATTCATTTGTTTTGTGTTTGATCAGCGGATTATTGGTTGCCACACTCCTTTCGAACCCGGCACAGGCCGAAGGGGAATGCAAACTCAAAACCGGCAAGGGTTTTGAAATCAAACCGGATCAAGGCCCCGTCACACTCAATTGGGTACTGGAAAATACCAGTCTCTGTAGCGTCCGCGTGTTGGTGGCTTCTGACTATGCCGTCAACAGCATTAGTTTGCAGGATCAACCCAACAATGGCAGCATCAAGCAATTAAGCCAGACTGTTTTCGATTACAGCAAGAACAACAAATTTTTAGGCACTGACCGTTTTACAGTCAAAATTTGTGGCAAAAAATCATATGGGACCAGTGCCTGTTCTGTGGTCACCTACCAGATGGATTCCATCCAAAAATAAAGGCCTTGCTCTCTTAAAAAAGCGACCGGCCAAAAGGCCTTGCGCTTTTAAACAAGCGACCGGCCAAAAGGCCT
>DAIOVR010000252.1:0-2134 GCA_036758905.1 Beijerinckiaceae bacterium
TGAGCTTGCCTTCGCTTTGCGAGGCGACGCGCCAATCGGCAACCGCGGCACAGAAAACGGCAATATCGGCGGGAAGGGATTGTTGGACGGCATGGAGCATCTCATCCGCCGTCTCGACGGAGATCACGGTGACGCCGACCGGATGGGGGATTGAAACGGGGCCGGACACCAAGGTGACTTTCGCCCCCGCACGCGCTGCTGCCGCCGCAATCGAATGGCCCTGCTTGCCCGAGGAGCGATTGGCAATATAGCGCACGGGATCAATCGGCTCATGCGTGGGGCCCGAGGTGACAAGCACATGGCGGCCTTCGAGCAAGCGGGAACCGGGCGCAAGCGCTGCCTCAATCGCATCGGCAATCGCAACAGGTTCAGCCATACGGCCCGGACCAAACTCACCACAGGCCATCTCGCCTTCATCGGGGCCCACAAACAGAATACCATCGGCTTTTAGCGTGGCGATATTGCGCTGGGTGGCTGCGTGCTGCCACATCCGTACATTCATGGCAGGCGCCACGAGCACGCGCTTGTCGGTAGCGAGCAATGCGGTGGAGGCTAAATCATTGGCCAACCCCTGCGCCATTTTGGCGAGAAGATCGGCTGTTGCAGGTGCCACGACAATAAGATCAGCGGAACGCGATAATTCGATATGGCCCATCTCAGCCTCGTCGGTAAGCGAGAAGAGATCGGTGAATACCTTCTCGCCAGACAGGCTTGAGACGGACAGCGGCGTGACGAATTCCGCGCCTGCTTTGGTGAGGATGGCACGCACGGCCCCGCCCCGCTTACCAATCTCGCGGATCAGTTCCAGCGATTTATAGGCCGCAATGCCACCGCCGATGATGAGGAGTACGCGTTTATTAGAGAGGGACATGAATCCGCCTTGTTGCCGAAGATGGCGGACACCTTAGCGGAATTAGCGCGCGGGATGAAGGGGGCAAGGTTGCGACGTCAAATCAAGTTATTTGCGAGCAAGTGTTTTAACACCGCTTCGACGTTTTGGGAGGGAGGATTTCTCTTTCACAAAACTGATCCGGAGCTTCGTTCCCGTTGCATCCGCAAACCGCGTTAGGGTGCGCGTTGAAGGCATTGAGCGGCCACTTTCAAGCCTTGCAATCGCCGCCTGTGTGGTCCCCATTTTCTCTGCCACGTCTTCTTGCGTCATATTCGCTTGCGCGCGTGCCAAAATCAGCGCTTCGGCAAGCGCAAATTCCTCTTCCAGCGCATCATAGGCGGCGACAAATTCGGGGTCTTTAAACCACTCCTTTGCAGCTTCTTCAACGGGAATGTACATGCGTTTCATTTCACATTTCCTGCTCGCTTAAGGGCTAAATCAATTTCACGGCGTGGCGTTTTTTCTGTCTTCTTTTCAAAAACATGTACGATAACGACCCGCTCATGCTTCAAAGTAACATACACGGCTCGCGCGATGCCGCTTCGTCCCTTCATTCTCATTTCCCAAAGGGGACCTTCAAGATGCTTTACATACGGTTCGCGCATGCCCAAAAGCCCGTGACCTTCGATCATTCTCGATATTCGCAGAAAACTTGCGATGATATCCGTCGGGAGGGACTCAAGCTTTTCCCGCAGCTGTTCATTGAAAAACTCCACCGTCCAAGCCATGAAGAATATACCATTTTTGCAATGAACATCAAGCATCATTTCCGCAAATGATGCGCTGAAATTTCATCATGGTATTAAAAAACGATCGCCACACCTGTCCGATGCGACAGGGTTAAAGCACCCGCATCGCGACGGCTAGCAAGACGCCTGCAATAATCCAGAGCGCGATATTGCCCCAGCGGTTCCTGCGGGCCTCTGCCCGGCCGATTTCGGCGATGGAGCGTGCGTCGAGCGGGAAGCCTTTATCGGTTGCATGCGCCAATTGCTCGGCAAGCGCTTCGGCACGCGAGGCCAGTGCAGGTAAATGCCCGACCATTCCTGCAAGCGAAACCGCACCGCGACCCAATTCTTCAATCTTGCCAATCGGGCCGAGATTCCGTTCGATCCAGCTGCGCACCACGGGCTCTGCTGTCGTCCACATATTCAGATGCGGATCGAGCGAGCGGCTGACGCCTTCTACCACCACCATCGTCTTTTGCAGCATGACAAGTTCGGTGCGCGTGCGCATGTCGAA
>DAIOVR010000253.1:0-2113 GCA_036758905.1 Beijerinckiaceae bacterium
TGAGACGGGCGATCCTGAAATGATCGCAACGGATCTTTTGGCCCAAGCCGAACATGATGTTCGCACCCGCGTTGGTTTGATTACAACGGATGTCAAACTTGCCGAAGCTGTCCTCAAGCAGGTTGAAATTCAGCTAGAAGGGCTTTCAACGGCAAATGTTGCAGCGCCTGCATGGCGCGACTATGGCGAGATTGCCGTGTGTGCCGATGACGCTGCCATGATTGCCTATTCCGATTTTATTGCGGCTGAACATTTGCAAGTTCACACCGCTGATCCACACGCCACAGCGAAGAAACTTCGCAATTATGGATCCCTATTTATTGGGGAAATGGCGAGCGTTGTTTATTCTGATAAATGCTGTGGTACCAATCATACGCTACCAACCATGGCAGCGGCGCGTTACACGGGCGGGCTTTGGGTTGGCTCTTATGTCAAAATTTGCACCCATCAATGGCTCGATGCGCGTGGCGTAGCAGCGGTTGCGCCACCGGCGGTTCGTCAAAGCGCCACGGAAGGACTAGAAGGCCATCGCCGCGCGGCTGCTTTCCGGCAGAATCGTCAATAGTGCAGAAGGTATTTGCATAGATTTCTATCGACGCGATGCGATATGTACTGCGAGATATTCGGCATCATGCCATACACCCCAAATAAAGGGTGAAGCGCGGCGCGCAAGCCATGCCAGTCCGAGGAAATAAAGGCCCGGAATTTTAGTTACGCCACGCTCATGTGCCGGGCGCCCTTTGTCATCAAACGTGTCAAGTTTCAACCAATCAAAATCCAGAACATAACCTGTGGCCCAAATAATGGACGTCACACCGGCATTGGCTAAATCAAGTTCAAGCAGCGGTTCGCGCATGCAGTGTGGGGCAGGCCGTATGATTTTTGCTTCGGGTTCTTCTGGCATGTCGAGATTATGCTTGCGCGCATAGAGATCAGCTTCTTCTAACACGGAGAGGTAATTGGCATCGCCTCGCTCAATCGTCTCGGCAAGATCCGGGGCAAATTGAATGACGCCATTTTTGTATTGGCCAGCACGGCCAACAAGCGTCATTCCGCGTTCGGCAAATTCTCGGAAATCAATGGTCTGTCCGCCATGGGCGCCGCTGACTGAGATGGTGACATGTTCAGTAGCAGGATCGCGTGTCTTTGCGTCCCATTTTCCTAAAACACCAAGCCACCAAACGAAATCGCGTCCCCGATACCGACGCGGTGGCCGATCATGCGGGCCAATTGAAAGATAAACACGTTTGCCAGAGCGCAATAATTCATCGGCAATCTGCGCACCCGAAGATCCTGCACCTACAACGAGAACAGCGCCCTCCGGTAATTGCGCAGGATTTCGATATGAGCTTGAATGGATCTGAATAAGGCCTGCATCAGCTGGTACATTTGTTGGAATAATCGGGCGTTGAAAGGGCCCTGTTGCCACCACAACATTCTTGGCCTCCAACACGCCTTCGGATGTTTCAACCTTGAAGCCAGAGCCATTTGCATTGGACGAAAGCGATGTAACATTGATGCCTGAGCGGATAGGGGCCTTGATCATATCGGCATAAGCTTCGAAATAGTTAACAATCATATCGCGCGTAGCAAACGCATCAGGATCAAGATTCGGAAACGTCATTCCAGGAAAGCGATCATGCCAAGCCGGACCGTTGGCAACCAAGGAATCCCATCGTTCTGAACGCCAGCGCTCCGCAATACGGTGACGTTCTAAAACAAGGTGGGATAAACCCTGTTTACTCAAATGCTCGCTCATTGCGAGGCCAGCCTGCCCGGCTCCTATAACAAGCGTATCGACTGTTTCGATGGGCATTTTGGTATCCTGTCCTGAACATTTTGAAGAAAAACATCGGAAAAGTATATTTATCTATATCGTTTTGATATTTAACCAGTAAATACGAATAGAAAAGAAAAAATTATAAAAATTTTTATTATTGCATACAACTATGTACGTCGTCGTAGTTGTTATTATCGTAAGGACGATACTCCGGCGCTGGCTCGATGAACTCTATATTTATGATATTAAGCTGCCTACCGTGTAATAATTTATCACAAAAATTAAGATAATTATTAGCGCTCATTTATAGTTATAGCACCTCAATCCAAAAGA
>DAIOVR010000254.1:0-2058 GCA_036758905.1 Beijerinckiaceae bacterium
CACCAAATGGTGGGCGCGACAGGGATCGAACCTGTGACCCCTACGATGTCAACGTAGTGCTCTACCGCTGAGCTACGCGCCCTTAACGGGCGAGCCCGCTTCAAGGTGTGGCGAGCGTATAGCGGCAGATGCTGCCCGTTGCAAGCCATGTCCGGCAAATTTCTGTCCAGAAGCCTTATTTACGCGGCGATGAGCAGCTTTTGGACTTCGTTGACCAAGTCTTTAAGATGAAACGGCTTTGAAAGGATCTTGGCATCTTTTGGCGCATCCGAATCCGGATTGAGCGCCACGGCCGCAAAGCCGGTGATAAACATGACTTTAATTTCAGGATCGAGTTCGGTAGCCCGACGGGCGAGCTCAATACCATCCATTTCCGGCATGACAATATCGGTCAAAAGCAGCTCAAAGGGCTCTTCACGTAGGCGATGATAGGCGGAAAGCCCATTATCGAAGGATGCCACCTGATATCCGGCCTGTTCGAGCGCGCGAACGAGGAACCGACGCATATCATTATCGTCTTCCGCCAATAGGATACGCCTTGAAAGCTCGCTACCGATCATCCCGCCTCACTCCTTTGTAAACATGCTTATGAAACGGATTTGGTAAACAACCCGTGAAAGATAAGCGGAAATTGGACAATGATCTTAAGATCTGATCAAAATAGCGCCGATAAGCGTTAAGAGATTATTGGTTAGAGGTCCGGCAATTTTCTCAAAAAGCACGGAATGGGATGACAAACGAGCTAACGCACCCTTTTGACCCTGCTTTTCGGCTCGACCACCCGCTTTCGGGGCCAGCCGCGGTGCTGTTTAATTCCCCGCATTCTGGTGCCTGCTACCCGCAAACCTTCCTTTCAGCCTCGCGGCTCGACGCCATTTCACTCCGGCGCTCGGAAGATGTCGATGTGCATGCCTTGTTCGGCAATGTTACCGCCATGGGCGGCTCGCTGATGCAGGTTGAGTTCCCCCGCGCCTATATCGACGTCAATCGCGAGCCTTATGAGCTTGACCCGCGGATGTTTTCGAGCCGGTTGCCGCCCTTTGCCAATACCCGATCCTTAAGGGTAGCCAGTGGACTGGGCACGATTCCCCGAACCGTTGGCGATGGCAATGATATCTATCGCGAAGCTCTAACCATTGATGAGGCCCTTGACCGCATTGAGACGCTTTATAAGCCCTATCATCGGGCGCTGGCGCGCGCTTTGCTCACGGCCCAGAGGCGTCACGGACTGGCCGTTTTAGTCGATTGCCATTCTATGCCATCCGCGGCTGTGGCACGTTCCGAGAGTTTTCAGTGTGATATTGTAATTGGCGACCGCTTTGGAACGAGCGCTGATCCGTCCATTCCGGACTTTATTGAAGCCAGTTTGCGCGATTTGGGCTATGTCGTTGCCCGAAACAGGCCTTATGCGGGTGGATACATCACCGAGCATTATGGCAATCCGGACACCGGAATCCATGCCGTTCAGATCGAGATCAATCGCGGTCTTTACCTCGATGAAAGGCGCCTTGAGAGACTGCCCGGATTTGAAGATTTACAAAGGGATTTGACCCTCATGGCCAGCGAATTGATCGCCTTTATCAACGCCGAATTGCAGCCCATCAGTCTGGCGGCCGAATAATCCCGAACATTAGACAAAAAAAAGAGGCCGCCCAGAGGGCGGCCCAAGTCTAGGGAGGAAACGCCCAAGAAGGGCTGCGGATATCACTGATCCAGCGATATCGCACTGCAACAAAGTGCTCTTGCATCGCACAAAAAGCAAGCCCTTTATCGGAAAAAAATCCGATAGGCGTGCAATAGGATAGCTCTAGGTTTATAAAAATTGTATTAATATCAATAAGCTACACTATATTTTCATAAAATGCATAGCTGAAATGCAAGTTATGCGTTTTTTTAAGCGCCTTGAAAAAGACCCTCTTTTTCTCCTCATATTTAGGTGAATTGCGAATCCGGAGTGGTCAAGCTATCAAGAAACCCTCAATTTTGACCGGAGTTTGCGATGTCCGCCGTCGACTTTTCCGCCTTTGTAGACGAGCTTGCAGCCTTATCAGGGGCGGC
>DAIOVR010000255.1:0-2033 GCA_036758905.1 Beijerinckiaceae bacterium
TGAAGCGCGCTGATGAGGTTGTAATGGCCGTCTTCGCTTTTATCGTAAATCGGCGCGCGGCGTTGCACGACTTCGGCGAGCGTTGCGGTATCGAAGACTTCACCCGGCTTGGCGGAGCGCCAGATTTCCTCGGCCAAGGTTAAGGACGCACGGCCATCACCATCGGCCATCGCGAGCAGCGCCGCGCGGGCGTCGGTATTCAACGGCAAGGGCTTGCCCTCGACTTCTTCAGCGCGGGTCAGGAGACGCTCTATGGCGGCTTCGTCCAGTGCGCGGAAGGTGAGCACGCGGGCGCGGGATAAAAGCGCGGCGTTGAGCTCGAAGGACGGGTTCTCGGTGGTGGCGCCGATGAGGGTAATCGTACCGTCTTCCATCACGGGCAGGAAGGCGTCTTGCTGGCTGCGGTTGAAGCGGTGGATTTCGTCGACGAAGAGCAGCGTGCCCTGCCCGCTCATCCGGCGGCCGCGGGCGGCTTCAAAGACTTTTTTGAGATCGGCCACGCCTGAAAAAATTGCCGAGATGGGCTCAAAATGCAGCGTGGTTTCATGCGCGAGCAAGCGCGCCAAGGTGGTTTTTCCCGTTCCCGGCGGACCCCAAAAAATCAAGGAACCCAGCGAGCCTGACGCGATGAGGCGGGTGAGAATACCATCGGGACCAACAAGGTGGTCTTGGCCTGCGACTTCATCAAGCTTTGTGGGGCGCAAACGATCGGCGAGCGGACGCGGGGCGTCCTTCTCCAACCCTGCCGCCACAAAGAGATTGCTCATTGCCCTACCCGCCAATTTTACTGGTTAGCGTTTCGCCATCGCGTTTGATGATGAGCGTCCAGTAATACTGCCTTGTCCGTTGCAGGGATAGGACGTCCTTGGCGGATTTAACCGCTGTTCCATCAATCGAGACGAGGATATCCCCTTTTTTGATGCCGAGTTCATCGGCAGGCGAGTTTGACTTGACGTTTGTAACCACAACGCCATCCACAGCCGTATCAAGCCCAAGCTCTTCGGATAAAGCTGGCGACGCATTGGCGAGACTTATTCCAGCCAAGGGCCAATTGCCTGATAAAGTTTGCGTATCCCGCGGACGCGTTTCAGGCGCGGCACTGGCATTGATCGGCATCGTGAGTATTTTGCCTTTGCGGTTTACCCGCAATTCGATTTTCGAACCGAGCGGTTTGGTGGCAAAGCGGAAGCCCAAGCCATCGGCATCATCAACCGTTTGATCATCGAGAGCGAGGATGACATCGCCCGGCTTTAGCCCCGCGGCAGCGGCTGGGCCATTCTCGACAACCGACACCACCAAGGCGCCCGCAGGCCGTTCAAGCCCGAGGCTGTCCGCTATATCGGAGGTAACCGCCTGAAGCCTTGCACCGAACCACGGACGCCGTACTGTTTTGCTGCCATCGCGCGCGGACGCCACCACGACTTTCACCATGTTGACGGGGATGGCAAAGCCGATGCCATTGCTGCCGCCCGACTTCGAATAGATCGCCGTATTGATACCGATCAGGCGGCCATTCACATCCACAAGCGCACCGCCGGAATTGCCCGGATTAATCGCGGCATCGGTTTGAATGAAGAGTTGATAATCGGAACCTGAGATTTGCGTGCGCGACAGCGCGGAGACAATGCCTGATGTTACTGTTTGCCCGACGCCGAAGGGATTGCCGATGGCCAGTACGAGATCGCCTACTTCAACGGCATCCGAATTGCCGAGCTCGATAGCGGGCAGACCTTTGATGCCTTTCAACCGTAAGATGGCGAGATCGCTGCGTGGATCGCGTAAGACAATATCAGCATCGAATTCTCGCTTGTCGCCAAGGGCGATTTTTACCTCCGTCATGCCCTCGATGACATGTTGATTGGTGACGACCAACCCGTCGGAATCAATAATCACGCCCGAGCCTTGCGAGCGTTGGATCCGGTCGGTAGCTTGGCCGCCTTCAAGCCCGAAAAAGTGCTGGAAAAACGGATCGTCCAATAGCGGGTTGCGCACGCCCTTTTGCACGCGTGCGGCGTAGACATTGACGACGGCGG
>DAIOVR010000256.1:0-2032 GCA_036758905.1 Beijerinckiaceae bacterium
AATCCGATTTTGAGTCGGACGCGTCTACCAGTTCCGCCACAGGGGCAACGCGGGTTCTCTATAGCGGGGGCTGTTACGGATTTCCAGTCCCTGTTTTTGTTTATCTTCAGGTTTAAGAATTGGCAGGGCTTTTGCAGTAAGGCATCATAGGAAAAGTCCTATCTGGTGCGATCAATGTTGGTTCCAATGCGAAAAAATGCGTTAAGTTTGGCGCGTAATGGCCAAAAATGGGTGGTTTTGGCGCTAGTTTCGACTGTTCTATGTGCCTGCTTCCCGCAAACAATCGCCAAGCCGAATGATCAAAAGGTCTTGGACGAACAATATTATGCGCTCTGGCAGGACGCCGTGGCCCATCAGACCGATCCGCTTGCGGCCAAGACAGGCAAGGCGCTGGCGGGTTTTATTCAGGAAACAAGCGACGCCTTGACCGACAAAATGGTCAAGAATTGGGTGTGCAAGCCTTGGAACTTGCAAGCCAAAGAGATCAAGTTGACCACAGGGGAGCGCACCGCCAGCTTTGAATGCATCAATCTCGACGGTATGCGCGGCAGTGTCTTCCATCTCGCTTTGCCAGCGGACGCCTTAACTGAGGCTATGTTTAATGGGTATACCGTAAAATTTTCTGGCAAAATTGACCGATTTGTCTTTGCCAACGATGCGCTCAAGAGTTTTTACGTCTATGTTACCGTGAGCGCGTTCGAGATTTTGGATCGAACCCGCACGTAATTCGGGCGCTTATTGGGTTTTGTCATGGATGATCTCGTCGATTGGGCGGCGCCGGTTGCGGTTGCTGCTGTGGCCATTGTCCTCGTTTTGGGACTTTTCAATATGCTGCGGGGAGGAAGCTCCGCTCTCTCGCAAAAACTGATGCGTTGGCGCGTGATTTTGCAGTTTTTTGCGATCGTCATCACGATGGGTGTCATTTGGCTTAAAAGCCGTTCATGATGTTTTCAAAAATACTGTGACGTGACCTATCATATTCCGGAAATACCGCTATTTTGGGTTTAAGCACCTCGTCGCGAGGGCAAGAGTTTAGGATTGATGTGATGATTTTGTCGGGGTTTGGTCGGGTTACCGTTTTCGCTGCGTTGCTTGCGGGTTCCGCATTGATGGCATCGGAAGGGGCGCGTGCTGGTTCGGCAGATGCTTCAGGTACCGAAGTCCGGATTGGAACATTTTATCACGGCTATCAGGGCCGCGAGGCGGGCACGGCTGATATAGCGATCGATGCGCTATTGCCTGCCTTTGATCTAGGAAAATCGCCTCTCACTGAACGGTTTTCTTTGCATCCTCAAATTGGTGCCGACCTCAATACGCAAGGCAAGACAAGCGCTGCTTTTGCGGGATTTGCAGGTGTGGTCGAGCTTCCCGGAAATCTGTTAATCGAGGGTGATCTCGGCGGCTCCGTCAATAATGGTAAGACGACATCGCCGGATGATGACGGTCGGGCCGAACTTGGCTGCACGACCTTGTTCCGTGAGGCATTCGGGATCGGTTTCCGGTTCTCCAAACAGGCTTCGGTGATGGCCGTTGCCGAACATATGTCGAATGCCAATCTTTGCGCGCCAAATAACGGCATTACGAATTTCGGCTTGCGGTTCGGTTATAATTTCTGATCCTTTCAGCACGCGGCAGCGTAGGCTGCTCAACACAGTGTTGTCGTCATAACCGACTCTCTTGCATGGTCGGGAAGAAGAGCGGGTTGAAATGGTCGTTTTAAATCGAATTTACACCCGTACCGGGGATGATGGCACGACAGCCCTTGGAACGGGGGCTCGTCGCCCGAAATATGATTTACGCGTCGCCGCCTATGGGACGGTGGATGAAACCAATTCAACCATTGGAATGGCCCGCCTTCACACGAGCACCAGCGAGCCGCTTGTTGATGCGATGCTCGGCCGTATTCAGAATGATTTGTTTGACCTTGGCGCCGATCTTTGCACCCCCGAGACGGGTGAAAAATTAGCGTGGGAGCCTTTGCGCATTATTGCGTCGCAGGTCGAGCGGATTGAGGCTGAAATTGATACGCTCA
>DAIOVR010000257.1:0-2016 GCA_036758905.1 Beijerinckiaceae bacterium
ATACGCCGCCAGCGGCCTGTTGATTGTTCTGGAACATGACGCAGCAGATAGGCACACATCATCGGCGTCAGCGTTAGCGATATAATCGCCGATACAATCACCGCAATCGACAGCGTCAACGCAAATTCGCGGAACATTCGGCCGACAAGGCCCGTCATAAACAAAAGCGGGATAAATACGGCGATCAGCGAGACGGTGAGCGAGATCACCGTAAACCCAATCTCGCCCGCCCCCTTTAATGCGGCGGCAAGCGGGTGGTCCCCGTCTTCGATATGGCGAGCGATGTTTTCGATCATCACAATAGCATCATCGACGATAAAGCCCGTGCCAATGGTGAGCGCCATCAGCGACAAATTATCGAGGCTAAAGCCCGCAAACCACATCACGCCGAAGCTCGCGATGATCGACAGCGGGAGCGTAATGCCCGCAATCACCGTCGCACGCACCGAGCGCAGAAAAAGAAGCACGACACCAACGACAAGGATAATGCTCACCAAAAGGGTCACACCGACATCGCGGATCGAGGCGCGGATTGTTTCGGTGCGGTCTTGCACAATATTAAAGGAAACGCCCATCGGCAGCGTACGTTTTAAACGTGGCAAAGCCGCTTTAACGAGATCAGCAGTTTCCACCACATTCGCACCTGGTTGACGTCTGATGTCGAGAATAACGGCTGCTTCCGATTGATGCGTCGCCGCCACGCGATCATTTTCTAATCCGTCGGCAACGGTGGCAATATCGCGCAGCAAAACATTGGCGCTGTTGCGCGAGGCGATCACGATGGTTTGGTACGCCTCCGCCGTGCTGATTTGATCATTCGCCGCAATCGTATAGCTCTGCTCGGCGCCATCCAGCGAGCCTTTCGGAGCGGCGATATTGGCGCCAATGATGGCATTGCGCACATCTTCAACACCAATTTTATAGGACGCCAACCGTTCGAGATCGAGTTTGATGCGCACGGCGGGCCGAATGCCGCCTTCAACCGCCACACGGCCAACGCCTGATATCTCGCTCAGCTTCGGCGCTAAAATCGTATCGGCAAAATCCGATAGCCCGCGCAGAGAGACAGTCGATGAGGATAAAGCCAAAGTGATAATCGGCTGATCCGCCGGATTGATTTTCGAATAGACTGGCGGATAGGGCAGGCTTTTAGGCAGGCTCCCTGCCGCTGCATTGATCGCCGATTGCACATCTTGGGCGGCGGCATCGATATCGCGGCCTAAATCAAATTGAAGCGTGATCCGGCTCATGCCGAACGAGCTTTGCGAGGACATGCCGGAAAGCGATGGCGTCTGCCCGAATTGTCGCTCAAGCGGCGCCGTAATCAATGCCGCCATCGTATCCGGATTGGCGCCCGGATATTGCGTGATGATTTCAATCGTCGGAAATTCGATTTGCGGTAAAGCCGCAATCGGCAGCCCGCGATAGCCGAGCCATCCGCAAAGCGCCAAAGCCACCGCTAATAGAGATGTCGCGACGGGCCTTCGAATAAAGGGCGAGGATACGCTCATCGCTCACCCGTCATGGCGTCGTTCCCGCTGCAGGCTTTTTGCCTTTGCCTTGTTGTTTCGCCGGCGCTGTAGGAACAATCGTCGCGGCATCCACGCGCACGGTTACGCCATCGGAGAGGCGGTTAAACCCGCTTGTGACAACCGTTTCACCCGCTTCAAGTCCGCTCGCAATCGCCGTATCGCTTTCGGTTTGCCGTGCTGTCGTTACCGCGCGGACGGAGACTTTCGATTGCTCATCGACCACATAAACAAAAGCGCCCGATGGTCCACGTTGCACAGCGGTTGTGGGTACCATCATTGCATCTTTCAAGATGCCGACATGCAAAGTGATATTGACAAATTGCCCCGGCCAAAGCGCTAAGCCTGCGTTTGGAAAAGCGGCTTTCAGCTTAATGGTTCCGGTTGTTTGATCGACGAGATTATCGACAACCTCGACGGTACCGTGATCAATCACCGTACCCAATTCGCCATCGCGCGCATCAACGATCACTTTGCCTCGCGCCAA
>DAIOVR010000258.1:0-2012 GCA_036758905.1 Beijerinckiaceae bacterium
GTCTGAGCTGGGCTTGCCTCGTTCAGCCAAGATGGCTTGATCCTTGAAATAAGGATTTCTCCTTACAATTTTAAGGTGAAATCGATCAATTGTGATAATGTAGGTAGCATAGTTTTTTTGAAAGCGATTCAGTTAGGCCGCCACATGAGTAATTGGCGGTCAAACTAATCAAACGGGGCGTGGTATGTTCAGTATTATTGGTCTTGTCATTGTGATGGGTGCCGTGTTCGGCGTGTTCGTGGCCAGTGGCGGTAATCTCGAGCCTATCATTGAAGCCGCGCCGCACGAATTGGCTGCTATCGGTGGCGCCGCTATCGGCGCTATGTTTGTCGGTAACGGTTTGGACACGATTAAAGGTGTTGGCGCCGGACTAGGTAAGGTATTCGCAGGCCCAACCTATAAGAAGCAAGATTACCTCGACACCATTTTTCTTGTCTCGAAACTGCTCAAAATTCTCCGTGTTGATGGTCCGGTAGCGCTCGAATCGCACGTCGAAAGCCCGGAAGGCAGTGCTATTTTCGGAGAATATCCGAAGCTTCTTAAGGATCACGCCCTGATCCATATGATTACCGACACCATTCGTCTGATGGTTATTTCCTCAGGCTCGCTTAACCCCTACGCGGTTGAAGAAGTGCTTGATAACGGCATTAAAGCGCATCACCACGCCGCCTTGAAGCCATGTGAAGCGCTTGCGGCAACAGCAGGTGCATGCCCGGCACTCGGTATCGTTGCGTGCGTTTTGGGCGTTGTGAAAACCATGGGATCGATCGATCAGCCGCCAGCTGTTCTGGGTGCTCTTATTGGTAGCGCGCTCGTCGGAACCTTCATGGGCGTGTTGTTGGCCTATGGTGTGATCGAACCGATGGGTGGTCGCCTCAAGCAGATCATCGATGAAGATGGTGAAATCTATGTTGTGGTGAAGCAGTTGATTGTTGCGACATTGCACGGTCATCCGCAGCCACTTGTGATCGAAGCCGCTCGTTCCGGCATCAGCCATGCTAACCAGCCCGACTTCGGTGAAGTCTTCGATGGTCTGAGAGGCAAGTAAGGCATGGCCTCTCCAAAGAAGGAGAAGGAGCCGGAAGCCCCGGCGGAGGCCGAAGAAAAGCCCCTTCCGATTATCATCAAAAAGCATGTCGGCGGACATGGCGGTGGCCATGGTGGTGCGTGGAAGATCGCGCTTGCCGACATGATGACCGCGATGATGGCGTTCTTTCTTTTGATGTGGCTTTTGGGTTCCACCAATTCTGAAGCCCGTAAATCGATTGCCGATTATTTTAAATCGACCCCGCTGCTCAAAATGGGCAGTAATGCCGGATCGAACGGCGTCTTTGGTGGTCGTTCCATGATCAGTCCCGAAGGCATGCCGGATTCCATCGCCCAAACGAGCGTCGCCAACGTCATGCCGCCGACCACGGAAACGGGCGGTAACGACCGTGATGAGGGACCATCGGGCCAATTATCGCCAGACGGCAAAAATAAAGAAGGCGAGGGGCGTTCGGGTGAAGCGAAGGGCCCGGCCGAGGGCGGTCAGGTCGACGATGTGGGCGAGGGTTCGCAAGCTTCTACCAGTACCACTCAAGAAGGTCAGGCCAAAAACGGCGACAAGCAAGATCCGAAAAGCGCAGGCGGCAATGGCCAGACCGAAGAGGCACAAAAGCAAGCTGCAGCCGCGGCGGATCAGAAAAATTTTGATGAATTGCAAAAGAAGGTAACAGAAGCGATTTCAAAGGACGCGAGCCTTTCGAAAATTGCTGATCAGGTGCAATTCGTGAAGGTAAAGGACGGCCTCCGTATCGAAATCGTTGATAAAGCGGATTTTTCGATGTTCTCGGTTGGAACGACCCGCGTTTTGCCGCGCGCTTCCGCCCTCATTAGTCAATTAGCAACCGCTATATCGGAATTACCAAACCAAGTCGTTATCCGCGGCCATACCGACGGTTTGGCCTATGCGCTGGATAGCGAAAGCAACAATTGGATTTTGTCCGCCGAACGCGCCGAAAGCACCCGTC
>DAIOVR010000259.1:0-1991 GCA_036758905.1 Beijerinckiaceae bacterium
GTCTTGCACGCGCAATGATAGGCGATCCAAAAATGCTACTTTTAGATGAACCAACCGCCGCGATGGACAATACGATCGAACGCCAGATTATCAACGGCATAACGCCCTGGCTTAATGGAAAAACATTGATTGTTGCGACCCATCGCGCGGCTCTTCTTGACCTCGTGGATCGAATTATTTTGATGCAGGACGGGCGAATTGTCGCCGATGGCCCCAAGGAGCAGGTCCTGCGAAATCTTAAAGCAGGGTAAACCTAATCCCTTAGATGCTTGTTTTTAAATGCATTGTAAATTGACGTTAGGTCATCTAAACTGCCTCAATATAATTTTGAGCGAGTATTAATTCCGGTATGGCGGGCGAAACAGACAGCGACGACGTGAATTATTGGCCAGGCTTCGTGGACGCATTGTCAACGATGACGATGATGCTTATCTTTTTAATGATGATTTTGAGTTTAGTTGTCGTGAGCATCTCTCAAACAGCCTCTAAAAGTCAGATTATGGCTATCGCTAAAGCAGCTAAAGTGGACAGTACCGGCGCGCCGATGTCGATCGACAAACTCACGGCGCAAATTTTAGACGTGCTGTCCCGTAAAAGTGATCCGCCGAATTCAAATTTGCCAGTTCCAGAAACAAGGCCTCAGCAAGAAACGTTTATTGTCGATCCTAGTGCTCTTGCCAAAATTCAAGAAGAAAAGAATTTTTCTATCGACGACGGCCAAAAAATTGCCGCTCAGGGTGCAAATGATTCTTTGATCTCTAATGGTAGGTCCGCAACAGTCGATACCGCCAGTAATATTGGTGATTCAACGCTTGCTGCGAACATTCCTCCAAAAAGTTCGCAAACGGCGGAGCTGGACCCTGAAGCGGGGCATCTCAATTTTGCGACGCCTGAGCAAAATATGGACGATAAAAGGATCGTATCACGCCATCCTGCCGATCTTCGCCCGTTTGGAGGCGCGACGGATGTCAAGACAAATAAAGCGCTCATTACGATCGAATACCAACCCCATGCCGTTCGAATTGATGAATTGAGCGCATCTAAATTATCCGAACTCATCACATCCCGAAAAGGTGAATTGGCGGATCGTACGCTTCAAGTACGTGCCTTCGCTAATGTGCAAAATGGCAATGTTACCGAGGCGCGCCGATATGGCTATTATCGAGCAATGGGCCTACGTCAGTTTCTAGTCGACGCCGGAATTCCTGCCGATCAAATTCGCGTGGGCATTGAAGACATTACAAATCAAGATTTGACCGATATTGCTGAGCTTTTTGCCCTTTAGAGATAATGGATTGATTGAGCTATGAAATCATACGATGTCACACGCGATGCAAATTCTTTAAAGTCGATACAAACCGAGCTTATCAAATCATGCATCGTAGTTTGTGCAATTTTCGCCTTGGCCTTTTGGCAATCTGAATTTGCTCTTAACGGTATACGCGCGCAGCCTACGCTGAACTTAGCGATTATCGGCGTTTTTCTTTTTGGAACGGTCAAAGCTCTTATATCAAATTTTCATCTATTTGGTGAGTATAGGGCCCTGCAAGCAATGAAGGAAACCTGGGCCGATTTTGATGAAATGGAAAAATCGGGTGATCATGGCGGTGTGCTTCGCCTGATGCGTGCGGCCGAGCCGGCAAAAGTGTTTAGCCTGCCGACGATTCTCGGACCTATATATGAAGATGTGATGGGTGAGATGTTGAAAACCCGCGCCTTGCGGGCCTCTCTTACCCAGCGCAATACGTTGATCGCCACGATAGGCGAAGGCATCAAGACCGAAAGGTCGCTGGTCAATTATATCACCGGTACTTTGATTTTGATGGGTCTTATCGGAACGTTTATCGGCCTCATGGAAATGGTTGCATCTGTCGGTGGGATTATCGGCAGTTTGAATGAGGCTGGTTCGGGTTCAGAAGACGCAATTAAAAATGTGTTGCGCGATCTTCAAGCCCCATTGACGGGTATGGCAACAGGCTTCTCGGCTTCGC
>DAIOVR010000260.1:0-1947 GCA_036758905.1 Beijerinckiaceae bacterium
GCAGATGGGGCAGAATGGCGTCGAAAGCAAGCGTATAGCTCGCTTCACCAAATCCGCAGATAACCCCTTTGGCAACCGCCGAAAGGGTCGAGTGATGACGAAATGGTTCGCGAGCGAACACATTTGAAAGATGAAGTTCAACAACAATCGCACCCGAGCCTTTGATGGCATCATGCAGCGCAATCGACGTATGGGTAAAAGCTCCGGCATTTAACAAGACACCAGCGCCTGATTTACCCGCTTCTTGGATCCAATCGACGAGATCACCCTCGTGATTGGATTGGCGGAAGGTAAGAGCAACGCCTGCTGCTTTCGCTTTGGCCTGCAAACTCGCCTCGATATCAGCCAGCGTCGCCGTGCCATAGGTGGCAGGCTCCCGCGTACCGAGCAGGTTCAAATTGGGACCGTTGAGGACGTGCACGGCTTTCATGGCAAAACCAAGGCTCTCCCGACGCAACAGGCGATCTCGTTTATCGCTTCCTCTCTTCCATAGCGACTTCACCGTCGTAATGAAAGTCTGGGGCCCGGATCGCAAAGATATCTTCTTAATTTTTGTTATATTTCAGATTAAATAGTTTCTATAACCTATTATAAATCCACAAGTTCTGTCGCGAATGCTGCGCGCTCTTGGATAAAGGCAAAACGTGCTTCCGGCTTGTTACCCATGAGTTGCTCAACCGAATCGTCCGCGGCGACGCGGCCATCTTGCGGAACGGCAACCTTCAGCAACATGCGGCGCTGGGGGTCCATCGTTGTATCTTTAAGCTGAGCCGGCATCATTTCACCCAAGCCCTTAAAGCGGCCAATTTCGACATTGCTCTTGCCTTTGAATACCGTTTTTAAGAGCTCGTCCTTATGGGCGTCATCGCGCCCATAAACGGTTTTTCCGCCATGAGTCAGACGATAAAGCGGCGGAACAGCCAGATAGAGATGGCCATTATCGATGAGCTTCGGCATTTGCCGATAGAAATAGGTGATCAACAAGGAAGCGATATGCGCGCCGTCGACATCGGCGTCCGTCATGATGATGATTTTCTCATAGCGCAGATCATCATCGCGATAATTATTGCCCGTTCCACAGCCAAGCGCCTGCAAGAGGTCCTGCAATTGCTGGTTGGCAGCGAGTTTGTCCCGCGTCGCATTGGCAACGTTCAAGATTTTACCGCGAAGGGGCAAAATCGCCTGATTGGTCCGGTTGCGTGCCTGCTTGGCGGAGCCTCCTGCGGAATCACCTTCCACAATGAAGAGTTCGGAGCCTGCAGCGCCTGAATTCGAACAATCGGCCAATTTGCCGGGCAGACGCAGCTTGCGCACGGCGGTTTTGCGGGCAATTTCCTTGTCCGCGCGGCGACGCAACCGCTCATCGGCGCGATCCACAACCCAATCGAGTAGTTTAAGCGCTTGGCTTGGCGAGGCAGCTAGCCAATGATCGAACGCGTCACGGATCGCGGTTTCGACAATGCGCGAGGCTTCTGTTGTGGCGAGTTTGTCTTTGGTCTGGCCTTGGAACTCTGGTTCGCGGATAAAGACGGAGAGCATCGCGGCGCAGGTCACCATTACGTCGTCGGTGGTGATATTGGCCGCCCGCTTGGCTTGGCCGATGCGTTCGGCGTGGTCCTTTAACCCTCGTAGCAGGGCGATACGAAGGCCTTGCTCATGCGTGCCGCCTTCCGCCGTTGGAATGGTGTTGCAATAGGAATGGACAAAGCCGTCATCGACACCGCCGAGCCAAGAAATCGCCCATTCGAGCGAGCCGTGGCCGCCTTGCTTTTCGATTTTTCCGGAAAAAATCTGATCGGTAACAAGCGGGCGTCCTTCAATATCGGTGGCGAGATAATCTTTAAGGCCGGATGGGAAACGGAAAATGGCCTCAGGCGGAATATCCGTGCCTTCAACAAGCGATGGTGTGCAGGACCAGCGGATTTCGACACCGCCAAACAAATAGGC
>DAIOVR010000261.1:0-1944 GCA_036758905.1 Beijerinckiaceae bacterium
AGATGAAGCCAGGCTCGATGCCATTGGATTGCATCAAACTTGTTGCATCATTCGCCATCCAGCTCACATCGGGCCGCATGGTATGGGTGGTGGCAATTCCCGCCTGTTCAAGCTGAAACCGGAGCCTCTCGAGGATGGAAAGCCGACGCCCCAGTCTTTTGGATTGGCGCGATAAAAAAGCCTCGTCCTTCTGGCTCCACTCGGCGTCGAGCCATGTGCGGTACATCAGCGTGCGGCGCGAGTTTTGGAGGTCGTAGATAATGTCGAAGCGCTCGCGCTTGAGTTCCGTCCTGAGTTTCAGGAGGGATAAGATATCGTGGCGCGGTTTGCGCGGGTCGAGCATGATCCGGTCAAGCCACGGGCAGCGCACATAGATCTGCCGGAAGGGTTTGGTGGTCAGAAGTGTTACGTCGTCCTGCGGGTGGGCGAGGCGGATATCGTGGATGGCCCCCTCGCTTTGGAGGACATCCCCAAAGGCACCGAGCCTTATGATCAGTATTTTACGGCGCAAGGGTATCACTGCCAATTTGTATCTCTGGGGTTAGACCGACTATACTGATGCGATGCCGCTATGTGGTCGAATGGGAAGAGATTTGTCTATTTCTTTCGTTTGATCCTTGCTCACGAGATGATGGTCTTCCAAAGGTTTTTCCATGCGCGTTTTTAATATCATGTTAGGCCGAGCGCATGGCGGATTGGAGCAGGCGGCGATTGATTATGCCGAAATGCTGGCGACCAATGCCATCGACGGTGTAACACTTGGCCACCCTAGGGGATGGATGCGAGACCATTTACCCTCGGAATTCAACTTCTTACCTCTGCGGTGCATAACGGATTACGACCCCATCGCGACATGGCGGCTTCGCGGCCATGTGCGCAAGCATCGGCCCGATTTGATCATTGCCCATGGCACGCGGGCTATGCGTTATGCGGCGAGGGTTTCAGGGGTTAAAAAGATTGGCGTGCTGCATAATACGCGCTTCAAGCCCGATATGGCGGCGATGGATGGCTTTATTGCCGTCTCGCCGCGTGTAGCAGCCGCGGCGTTGGAGCGGTTTCCCGAGAAAAACATTCAGATGGTGCCCAATATGGTGCGGGTTGGCGATCATGTAACGCGCGCGCCCTTTCGTGACCCGCCGATCCTTGGCTCGCTCGGCCGGCTTCACACCAATAAGGGCTATGACGTCTTGCTCAAGGCTCTCGCAACGCCTGCTCTTGTTGCAAAGCCGTGGAGGCTTGTGTTGGGCGGCGATGGGCCCGAGCGTGCATCGCTTGAGCGGGAGGCCCAATCGCTTGGCCTTGCGGATCGTGTTCAATGGGCGGGTTGGATTTCAGACCGTCATGCGTTTTTCAACGGGCTTGATCTTTTCGTCTTACCATCGCGCGAGGAGCCGTTTGGCATTGTGTTGATTGAAGCCATGGCCGAGGGGTTGCCCGTTATTGTAACGGATACCGATGGGCCATCCTTTATCGTGCGCGATGAAGAGACCGGCCTTGTGGTGCCACGCGAGAACAGTGAGGCACTGGCTCAAGCGATCATGATTGCGCTTGAAAAGCCAAGCGATATGGCAGCAAAAGGAAATGCCGGATATCGCGATGTAAAAGCGCGGTTTAGCCGAGAGGCTGTTGCTCAACGTCTCGTCGTTGCAATAAAATCATTCCATCCAGGGCCGAAACGCTGAACGCCGTCCCGGTCTTTAAAGCTACAAAAACGGTCACACCGCTTTCGCCTTATCCGCTAGCCAAGTTTTAATAAGCGATTGATATGGAACATCCTGCTTATTAGCAGCCACCTTTATCGAATCCAGAAGAGATACGGGAAGACGCAAAGAAATAGAGGTCGTCGTCGGCTTTAAATTAGGCATAACAACCCGCTCAGCCTTAGACCAATTCACATAGTCAGTACTATCGTTCTCCTCCCAAAAACGTCGCTCTTGGTCTTCG
>DAIOVR010000262.1:0-1921 GCA_036758905.1 Beijerinckiaceae bacterium
ACGAAGTCGCTAAAGCCGAGACGCGGGCTAGTGTTGTGTTTGTGTTTGATGGCATTTTGAAGATTCTTCATCCATTCATGCCCTATCTCACGGAAGAACTTTGGGCAGTGAAGGGGCAAGAAGGACCGAAACGCGAGGCGCTTTTGTGCCTGTCGGAGTGGCCCAATTTGCAGGGTCTCGCAGCGCCTGATGCCGAGGCTGAAATTGGCTGGTTGGTTGATCTTGTGACAGAAATTCGCTCGGCGCGGAACGAGATCAATGTTCCCGCAGGCTCTCCTATCCCGCTGGTCCTTGTGGGCGCTTCATCTGCAACGCGGGATCGTGCCGTTGCGTGGGGCGATATGCTAAAACGTCTGGCAAGGCTCTCGGAGATTTCATTTGCCGATGTCGCGCCGCCCCAATCGGCCCAGATGGTTATTCGCGGTGAGGTCGCCGCTCTTCCGCTGGCAGGCATCATCGATATCGCGGCAGAGACCGGGCGGTTATCGAAGGAAATCGAAAAGATTGCTCAAGAGATAGCCAAAATCGATGCCAAGCTGGGTAATGCCGATTTTATGGCGCGGGCGCCTGAGGAAATCGTCGAAGAGCAGCATGAGCGGCGCACGGACTTTACCGAGCGCTCTGCTAAATTGAGTGAGGCCTTAGCGCGGCTTGCTTAAGAGGTGATGTCGGATTTTAAAATCCGGCATCCTGATATTTTCCATTGCCCATCGGGTTGGCGTTCAAGCGTATAAAGCGCACGCCATTGCCTGCCTTCGGCGTCGGTCAGGATCACGGTTTGCGCCAAGGCGTTATCCATCGGCTCCAAGGTGCCAAATTGATAGGTTTTTGGCCGATAAACCTGCGGATATCCCTTTTTCACCATCGATATGAAGATATCTTCGTCGGGAAAAAGCTGCTGGATAATGGGTGCCGCGAAAGCATACGCTCCCTTTGCATCATCCTGTTTGAACGCTTCGATTTGATTGGCGATGACGCCCCGTATCGTATCTTGCTCGTCTGAAAAGGCTAAATTCGGCCAGATGAGCGCCACTATAAAAGCAAGGATGATCGGTCGCATGGCTTAATCCTCCGTCGAAGGCACCTTTGGCATTCCTCTTTCGATCATGAAATAGAGATGATCTTTTGCCGCTTCATACTCCAAAAGACGGTCGCCTCGTTGTTGAATGAGATGCGGAATATCGATGGCCGCCATGCCATCCGTGCAGGTGACGTGCAACACTTCACCGGGCGCTAGGCTTGTCAGCGCTTTACCCGTTCGTAGCGCCGGAAGGGGACATTTCAGCCCCTTTAAATCGAGATGATGATCACTCATGACCTCAATCTTACGCTTCTATGCCCATGAATAAAAGGGAGACGCTCGACGCGGGCTTAAATTTCCTTCAAAAGGCAACGAGACGGTTTCAAATGGGGTTAAATGATGCGCGTTATCGGACTGGCAGGGTGGAGCGGGGCCGGTAAGACGACCTTGATCTCGCGATTGATCCCCGAGCTTACCCGGCGGGGCTATTCGGTTTCAACGATTAAACACGCGCACCATAAATTTGACGTCGATTATCCCGGTAAGGACAGTTACGTGCATCGCACCTCCGGCGCGCGGGAGGTGTTGGTGGCATCTGGCGAAAGGTTCGCCCTGATGCATGAATTGCGTGGCGCGCCTGAGCCTGACTTAAAGCATCTCCTCGGCCTGCTTTCGCCCGTCGATTTCGTGCTGGTCGAGGGTTATAAACCCGAACCTCTGGTCAAAATTGAAGTGCATCGTACCGAGAATGGTAAGGCTTTTATTTATCCGGATGACCCGACCGTTATCGGTGTCGCGACCGACGCGCCGCATGAGGTTTCAGGGCTGCCGACGTTTCATCTCGAAGATGCGGTAAAGATTGCGGATTGCGTGGAAGCGCACGCTATCCCTATTGAGCAC
>DAIOVR010000263.1:0-1908 GCA_036758905.1 Beijerinckiaceae bacterium
GCTCTATCCAGGCACGGGCGCCAAAGACGAGCGCGGCGATTTCGACACGATTGTCAACGCGCCCTTGAAAGCGGGTGACGGTGGCGAAGCGTTTCGTCAAGCGTTTGAAGGGCTTATTTTGCCGCGTCTCATGGGTTACCGCCCAGAGCTGGTGATCATCTCGGCAGGCTTTGACGCGCATTGGCGTGACCCGCTGGCCAATATCAATCTCGACGAAGCCGATTTCGCCTGGGCCACCGCCAAGCTGATGGATGTGGCTGAGAGCACGGCGGGTGGGCGTGTCGTATCATTGCTTGAGGGCGGCTATGATTTGCAAGGGCTCGCCGGATCCGTGGGCGCGCATGTCGGCGTGCTGATGAGTGGGGCAGTGGGTTAGAGGCGGAAGGACCAACTAATCCGATAAGCCATTATTCGCTATCGCTAGCTAATCGGCCGATCCCGAAATAAGGCAAGCTCCTAAGAGCTGGTTTGGTAGCGCCAAGCCATTTGAATTACCGATTTTAATATGGGTCATGCGTATTTGGTTTTGATTTGGGCCGGATTAGGTTGGTTTCAACCTGTGTTTTAGGACAGGTGCGCTTGTACCCCCTCTCGTGAAAAGAAAGAGTGAGAGGTAAATAATTTTACACTTATGTCAGGCATTACTTGACATTGTAAGGCATTGGTATACACATCATTATGATCCAATCCTTTAGAAACAAAGGTTTGCTACGCTTTGCTCAATGGGGAGATGCATCGAAGCTTAGTGTTCAAAACCATGATCGGGTGAGGCGTATTCTGCAAAGGCTCGATGTTGCAATTACGCCCTTTGAAATGGATACGCCGGGTCACTTTTTTCACCCGCTTACGGGGGATCAAATTGGACGATATTCGGTTCGGGTTACAGGAAATTGGCGGATTACATTTGCCTTTGATGGCAAGAACGCCATTGATGTCGATTTAGAGGACTACCACTGATGGATCATCCGCTCTTAGCCGGACTTGCACCAACCCATCCGGGTGAAATGTTACGCGAAGATATTTTGCCTGCACTTGGCCGGCCAAAGACCGAGATTGCGCGTCTCTTGGGCGTCTCGCGTCAGACGCTCTATGATATTTTGAACGAGAAACAGCCCGTGACAGCCAATATGGCGTTAAGGCTTGGCAAGCTGTGCGGCGATGGCCCACGCATCTGGATGGCGATGCAGCAGGCCTATGATATCAGCATGGCTGAACGGGAACTTAGCGGTGAAATTGACAAAATCCCGACGCTGACGGCCGCCTAAAGCTTCATGTCATAGGTCGCCCATTTGGTCTTCTCGGCGACTTTGTCATAGAGGCTTCTGGCGCGGTAATTGTCCTCCGCCGTGATCCAGCGAATAACGGTCCAGCCACGGTTTTTACCTTCGGTGGCTACTGCGTTAATGAGCGCCTTGGCGGCGCCTGAGCCACGCGCCTCAGGCGTCACGAAAAGATCATCGAGAAAGCCGCCAGTGGATGCTGACAAAGGCCGCGCGAAGGGGCGATAATGGGTGAGGCCTAACAGCTTTCCGGTTTCGTCTTCGGCGACAAAGCCCTTGGTTTCGTGCGCAGGGTCGAGCAGCCATGTCCAGACGCGGTTACGCATCTCAGGGGTTTGGGTGACTTTGTAAAACTCGGCATAAGCGGCGTAGAGCACGCCCCATTCAGCACGGTCTTTCGGATCAATCGGGCGGATGGTAACGCGCATGATGGGGTTTCCTACTTTCATTTTTTTTCGTCATTGCGAGCGTGAGCGAAGCAACCGAGCTAACAGATATTAAAAGGATGGATTGGAAAACACATTTCTTATTTGGCACCATCAACTGGATTGCTTCGCTCGTCGCTCGCAATGACGGTTTTTCTTTACGATCTCCCAAACAACCGCTCAATATCGGTAAGCTTTAGCTC
>DAIOVR010000264.1:0-1882 GCA_036758905.1 Beijerinckiaceae bacterium
GATGAGGGGCACAAGTTAAAACAGCCTATGCCGCTTTTTGGTAAGGTTGGCCTTACGGATCCAAAAGGCAAAGTGCCTGATGATACGGATCTTCAGAACATCTTTGCCTATGTCAAAACCTTATCCGGCAAGAAGGGCTAAACCTTCTGCGGAGGCTTTCGATCAGACAGCCATGGACAAAAGCAAAATGCCCATGGCCGCTCTATAAACAACAAATGGCCAAGCGGACATGCGCTCGAAAAAGCGCAAAAGACCCCATACGGCAACAAAGGCCGAGAGCGATCCAGCGATCAAGCCAACGCCCAAAATCTCCCATGCCTCAATGCTCAGTCCGGCATGCGAAAGAACCCATAATTCCTTTAATCCAGCAAGGGTAATAGCAGGTAATCCGATAAGGAAAGAAAGCCTTGCTGCGTCTTCGCGTTTAAAGCCTAATAAGAGGCCTGCCGTTAAGGTCGAGCCCGAACGTGATACGCCCGGGATAAGCGCGCCCACTTGCGCAATACCAATCAGCAGGCAATCCATGATGGTGACATGCGATGATGTCCGGCGATGCGTGCTGACCAATTCGGTAATGGCAAGAAGAACGGCCATGGTGAGCGATGCCGCGCCGATTACCCATGGCGCGCGCAAGGAGGTGCCGCAAGCATTGAGCCATGAAGAAAGAGCGATGCCAGCAAGGCCGATCGGGATCGTGGCCAAGATAATGCCTATCGCCAATCTCAGCGACTGGTTTTGAAAGTTTCCACGCCCAATGGCCGATAAAGATCCTGTCGTCAGCTCAATAATATCTCGGCGAAAATAGGTGACGACTGCAAAAAGTGCTGCAAGCTGCATAGCGGCGGAAAACGCTGAGCCGGGGTCTGGCCAGCCTGAGAGCAAGGGCACAAGCCGCATATGCGCCGTTGATGATATAGGCAGGAGTTCGGTAATACCCTGAACAAGCCCTAGAATGGCGGCTTGGGCCATATTGAGCTGCGCAAATCCCGTATCAATTCCACCGCTGCACACATCGGACATAGGGGCTGGTCCTTTTTGATAATCTCTGAACAATCTTGAGCCTGACTGAGGCTTTACTGTGTCAGTATTCGTGTTCGCTTTCGAGATCAATCATTGGAATGAACCATAGGTATTTTCTGCTATAGCGCAGAGGATGCAACACGAATGGGGCGCGCCGCCAAAATAGCCCCCATCGAGACCAGTGCCAATCCCGCAATAAGCCACCCGCTTAACGGCTCGTCGAGAAGCGGTACGGCCGCGAGGCCTGCGATGATCGGTACGAACGAAATCAATGCGCCCGTCCGTTCAGCGCCGAGGAGACTGACAGCACGAAGAAAAAACATCATTGCAAGGATCGTCGGCCCTATGCCTTGGTAAAGGCCTTGGAGTGCCAGCATGCCGAAGGATACTTGATCAATACCTTTGGGCAGGAACAACAGATAAACGGGCAAATAAATCAACCCCGATGCCAAGGCTAGGAAGCGGGTTAAAACCCAAGCATCATAATTCCATTTTTTTGCGAGTACGCTGTAAAGCGCCCAAATTGACGATGATGACAAAAGCAGCGCATCACCGATAAGTGTAGAGGTGTCGGGTTGAAGCCCCGTAAGGGTGGGCATTGCCACGCAAATAACCCCTAAAGCGATGGGCAACAGAGCCATCAAACGCTGTCTAGGTGGGCGTGTTTTTAAGATTACCCAAGCGAATATGGTGACAAGAAAAGGCTGCATGCCCGGCATCAGAATTCCGCCATGCGCAGCGGGTGCGAGTTTTAGCCCGCTATAGATCAGCACTAAAAAGATGGCGCCGCCTGATAGCGCCAAGATCCAGAGTTTTAGATCACGCCAGACAGCCCACCCCATGTTCCATGAAAAGGGAAGCA
>DAIOVR010000265.1:0-1865 GCA_036758905.1 Beijerinckiaceae bacterium
GGCGAAAGCCCCATGGATGGCTCGTCCAATAAAAGGACATCGGGGTTCAGCATCAGCGCACGGGCCATCGCCAGCATTTGCTGTTCGCCGCCCGAAAGCGTTCCTGCCAATTGGGCTTTGCGTTCTTTCAACCGCGGAAACAGTTCAAACATCCGATTGATGTCACCATCCACATCGCCTTTGGCCCGCATACCCGTAAGGCGGGGAAAGGCTCCGAGCAGAAGATTGTCCATCACAGGCAAGGTCGAAAACACGCGTCGACCTTCAGGGGAATGCGCGAGGCCAAGCCGCGTAATATCATGCGAGGTAAGCCCCGTAATATTCTTGCCGCCCAATAGAATGGAACCGCTCTCGGGCTTTAGCATACCAGAAAGTGCGCGCAGCGTTGTTGTCTTGCCCGCACCATTTGAGCCTATGAGTGCAACCGTTTTGCCTTTCGGCACATGAATGGAGATGCCGTGCAGCACCTTCACTTTGCCATAGCCTGCAACGAGATTGTCGATCTTCAACATGACTCTCTCCCTTTATGCAGGTTGGGCAGCAGAGCTGCCGCCAAGATAGGCTTCAATTACGCGCGGATTGCGCTGCACATCAGCGGGCAACCCTTCGGCAATCTTCTGGCCGAAATCGAGCACCGTCACCGTATCGCAAAGGCTCATCACCACATCCATGTGGTGTTCGATAAGCACAATCGTTAATCCGGCTTCGCGGATTTTACGGATGATCGCCATGAGTTCAACAATATCAGGTGCCGTTAGTCCAGCCGCCGGTTCATCCAGCAATAAGAGACGCGGATCAAGCGCAAGCGCGCGGCTGATTTCGAGCAGACGCTGCTTGCCGTAAGGCAGATTACGCGCTTCCTCTGTCGCTAAACCATCAAGGCCCGTAAAGCGCAGAATATTCATGGCCCGCGCACGCGCCCTCGCCTCTTCATTGCGCGCCAGAGAGGTTCTTAACGCCACGCTGAAAAAGCCGGATTTATACGAATGGTGCAAGCCAACCATCACATTCTCAAGCACGCTCAACTCACCAAAGAGCTGAACATTTTGGAAAGTACGAGCAATCCCCTTCAACGCAATTTCAGGCGATTTCAAGCCCGCCATAGCATGTCCGGCAAAGCGAATGACACCGGATGTTGGTACATAGATACCCGTGAGCACATTCATCATCGTACTTTTGCCCGAACCATTGGGGCCAATCAGGCCGTGGATCGTGCCTGGCTTCACCGACAGTGAAACACCATCAATGGCTTTGAGGCCACCAAACTGCATCAGGATGCTTTCAACCGAAAGAAGGGCATCGGCTTGAGCAGTAGATGCAGCTTGTACGGTAATCGCCTGTGTTTCTGGCGCATTGGATAGTGCGGTATCGATATCCAAAACCTTGCCGCGCTTTGCCCAAAGTTGCGAGAGGAAACCAACAATTCCTTCCGGCAAATAATAGACGACGAACAATATCATTACCCCGAAAATCGCGAGCTTGTAATCCGTGATTTTCTGGAGCAGTAGCGAGAATACGAAGAAGATCACGCATAAAATAACGGGGATCAAAATCCGAACGGCATTCTCCCGATCGCGATAAAGGCTCATGCCACCTGCAACAACCGCCAAAGCGGCAATGGCGCCCGCGATAATCCGGAACAGAGCAATATCGGCCAAGAGATTAGGCAGGAATACGATGATAACGGCACCAAGAATTGGCCCTAACCGTGATTTACGGCCACCCATCGTAACAGCCAGCAAGAATTGAACAGAGAGTTCAAATGTAAAATTATTCGGCGCTACATATTGTTCCGAATAGGCAAACAGAACACCGGCAAGACCTGATAACGCCGCAGATAAAACGAACGCGATCACTTTATGCTT
>DAIOVR010000266.1:0-1814 GCA_036758905.1 Beijerinckiaceae bacterium
ATTGTTCGGCCATATAGGCCGGTTCAACCGTAATCTGAATACCGCGGGTGGTTGACCGATACATGTGAGGCTCCAAACCATAGAACGCTGTCTAAGGCGAGTAGTAGAAAAAACAGCCTAGAATTCAACGCCAACACATGGGCCGATTGTCTGTCAAGTTAAAGAGATAAATTGACAACAAGGTCGCATTACCTGACGTTACGGCATATTACATAGCCGCATTATTCTATTTTTGCCTTTAGAGCCATGGGGAGTTGTGAAATGCCAACCCGACGCCATTTTATAGCGTCAATCTCCTCGACGCTTCTTTCGCCGCTATTGTTTCAAGCCGCTCATGCAGAGCCAGGTCTCATCCAGGTTAAAATTGGACCCCTAAAGCAAAAGAGAAGCGTAACAACGGCGGCCCTTGGGCTCAGTTTTGAAAAGACGGCATTGAACCAAAATTGGCTCAACCGGAACAACCGCGGCTTTGTCGAGCTTTGCCGCTTGCTCGGCCCCGCGGTTATTCGCTTAGGTGGCAATCAGGTTGATCATACGTCGTGGCGGGGCGAAATTTCCGGCCTGACTCCCATCCCCCCCAACACGATTGATATGTTGGCTGATTTTGCCGAAGCAACAGATTGGCAGGTGATTTATGGACTTAATCTTGCCCATAACACGCCAGAACTGGCTAGCGAGGAGGCCGCTTATGCCACGAGAAAACTCGGAGGCCGGTTGATAGCCTTTGAAATCGGCAATGAACCAAGCGATTTCCCAAATATCCATCGACCAAAACAATGGACATATGGCGATTATCTTGGTGAATGGACCGCCTATGCGAAGGCTATTAAGCACCAATTACCGGAAGCAAAATTTTCGGGCCCGTGTGTTTTTCGTTCCGTTTCGGATTATAGCGTGCCGTTTGCGCGGGATGCGTCCACCTATCGTCCTTTACTAAATCAGCATTACTACCGAGGAAATGCTCAAACATCGCAAGCAACGATCGAAGCACTGATCGCGCATGATCCAAATTTAATCGACATCGTCTCTAAACTTAACTCGGCGGCAATCGAAAACGGTGAACCGGGGGTTCGGTTTGGTGAGTCAAATTCATTTTTCCTGGGTGGCAAGCCGAATGTTTCCGACAGCTTCGCATCCGCCTTATGGGGCGCATTTTTCATGGCTGATATCACGCTTAACGGCGCGCTAGGAGCCAATTTTCATTCTGGAACTTCCGCCTATACGCCACTCTTTTTCAAGGGAGCTGAGGTTGCAGAAGTACGGCCCCTTTTTTACGGCATGATGCTATTTTCACGCTTCACGGGAGGACACTATCGTGAAGTGGAGCTGCTTGAAACCTCGGCTTCTGGACTTTCGATTTACGCTATCCAGCGCGATGACAAGGGCGAAAATATCATGCTGATTAATACGTCCGAAAAAA
The DNA here is from genome assembly GCA_036758905.1 of Beijerinckiaceae bacterium. GTDB lineage: Bacteria > Pseudomonadota > Alphaproteobacteria > Rhizobiales > Beijerinckiaceae > CAIUPE01. The sequence continues at coordinate 1,421 of DAIOVR010000266.1, forward strand.
GCGCTGCGGAAGTCCGATTATCCGGCCTATCAAAACGAACATTTGAAGGATTAGTCTTGCGCGCGCCTTCACTCGTGGCAAAATCCGATGTTACGCTCGGTGATGCGCCGATTTTACCGTCTGGCGAGTGGTTCCCGTCGTCTGCCCCGCGCTTCTTGGCCTCAGATCATTGGCTTCAGGTTAACGTCTCCGCGGGATCCGGACTTCTTTTAAGAAGTGTTTGATTTCTGTGTCAGCGCATTAAAAAACCCCTGCATAGATGTCTCCATGCAGGGGTTCGATTTTAATTGAGGAAGAAAAAGCGACGATTATTCGCCCGACTTCTTCTTCAAAGCCGCGCCCAAAATGTCGCCGAGGGACGCGCCAGCATCGGCTGAGCCGTACTGAGCAATCG
>DAIOVR010000267.1:0-1802 GCA_036758905.1 Beijerinckiaceae bacterium
TATTCGCGACACAATTTCGAAGCGGCAAATACCGAAAACCTCGCGCAGCATTTCAAAGATGCGGAAGCCGAATGCAAAGCGCTTCTCGATTTCGGCAATAAAGGCGAAGGCCGCCATCAGATGGCCTTGCCCGCTTATGATCAATGCATCAAAGCAAGCCATCTCTTCAACCTGCTCGATGCACGCGGCGTGATCTCGGTCACCGAGCGACAAAGCTATATTTTCCGCGTGCGTGAACTTGCTAAAGCCTGCGGTGAAGCCTGGCTCAAAACCGAAGGCGGCGGGGCGTAAGGCGATTATTACTATATTTGTTCTTTTTTTGTTCCCTTTTTCGATATAGTTTGGTTGCATTGTCCCTTCATTGATTATACCAATATGGCAGTTTGGTATAATCAATTGGCGTCGGAGTGTATTTAAGTGCAATACGAGGACTTCATTGCTTCGCCGTCAGGAGTGCTCGTTCGAACGGATCACGGGCAGCGCGCCTTTGTGCCTAACCGTTTGCCGCCGCCCACCATTAATCTGCAACGGCTCATCAAACCATGGAGCGAAGCGCTTGATGCCATTGGCGAATTAAACGGCATTGGTCGTACGATTGCTAACCCCTATCTGCTCATCCGTCCCCTGCAACGTCGCGAAGTGGTTAGCTCGTCGAGCATGGAAGGAACGTATACAACCGTAGACGAGCTTCTGATTGCAGAAGTCAACGAGACAAGTGTTACAACGCCCGACACCCGCGAGGTGCTTAACTATATGAATGCCCTTACGGAGGCGATTGATAGTCTGACGAAGGTGCCATTATCGCTCCGCACCATCCGTGATGCGCATCGCTCCATGCTGCGGAATGTCGGGCGCAACCGAGGCGCAACGGTGAGGCCGGGCGAATTCAAACAATTCCAAAATTTTATCGGTGGTCCGGGCACTATTGAGGAGGCACGTTTCATTCCGCCGCCACCCCGCGAATGCATGGCGTGCTTGCAAGACCTCGAGTCGTATATCCATGACGAGGAAAACAATCTCGACACGCTCATCAACTCAGCCTTAATCCATTATCAGTTTGAGACTATTCATCCTTTCGCGGATGGTAATGGGCGCGTGGGTCGAATGCTGATCATTCTGCATCTTTTTATGAAGCGAAAACTCGTCCAACCCTTGCTCTATCTCTCTCCTGTTTTTGAAGAGAGAAAAGATGAATATATTGACCGGATGTATGCCGTATCCAGCAAAGGCGATTGGGAAGAGTGGATTATCTTCTACCTCATCGCGATGCGGGATGCCGCCCGTCAAACGATCTGGTTAACGGACCAGATTTTCAGCCTGCAACGCGACTATCGCGCACGGCTTCAAAAAACGAGAATGTCGGCCAATCTGCTTTCGGTTGTTGACGCCTTGTTTGAGCATCCCGTCATTAGTATCCCTACCATTCAAGCCAATCTTCAGGTCACCTATCCGGCGGCCAAGAAAAATGTCGATATCTTGGTTCGCCATAACATTCTGACTGAAATAGAAGGGTCTACCAATCCCCGCCTCTTCGCTGCCCGCGATATCATCGATTTAATTTCTGGAAAGTCCTCCAATGCCCGATCTTCTGCTTGAACTCTTCTCCGAAGAAATTCCCGCCCGCATGCAACGTCGCGCGGCGGAGGATTTGAAATCGCTTGTCACCAATGCTTTGGTCGAGCGCGTTTGCCTTTATGAGGGAGCGCAAGCCTTTGCCACACCGCGTCGTTTGGCCTTGCATATTGTCGGCCTTCCCGCGCATCAACCCGATGTGAAGGAAGAAAAGAAAGGCCCGCGCGTCG
>DAIOVR010000268.1:0-1758 GCA_036758905.1 Beijerinckiaceae bacterium
GTTTCAGTCGGAACCCGAGCCCGGCCTCCAAGGTCGTAAAATTGAACTGCCACGTGGCAAAGGCACTGGCGGTTCTACTAACGTAAATGGACAAATCTTTATACGCGGACAGCGCGAGGATTTTGATCATTGGCGTGATCTTGGCAATCAGGGGTGGGGCTATGATGACCTCCTCCCTTACTTCAAAAAGGTCGAGCGGTTTGAATTGTTGGCAGACGCCAAGACTGCGAAACAAATCAAAGTCAAAGGCAGAGCGCTTGGCGATTTTATCGATCCCGCCTATCACGGTACTGACGGGCCATTGAATCTCGCCCCGCCGCGCAGCGTCAATACAATGACCAATGTGTATTTAGAAGCAGCGCAACAAGCCAGCTTTGAATTTAACGCCGATTTTAACGGCGAACGCCAAAATGGCGTAGGCTATTATACCTTCACACATCGTAAAGGTGAACGGCATTCCGCGGAAGCGGCTTATATTGATCCGGTAAGACATCGGCCTAATTTAATCATTCTATCAAACCGCAAAGCGCTTCGCGTATTATTAGAAGGGCGACGCGCTACGGGTATTGAAGTTGAGAGCGAGGGCCGCAAAGAAACGATTTCGGCTAAAGAGATTATTTTATCCGCAGGTTCCTTTGTATCGCCGCATCTTTTGATGCTCTCGGGTATCGGTGACCGAAAAGAATTAGAAGCACAAAAAATTCCTGTCGTTCATCATTTACTGGGCGTTGGAAAAAATCTTCAAGACCACCTCGATATCACGCTGGAATATAAAGCCAAAACGACGGGACCTTACGGCATTTCCTGGAAGGCATTCCCACGAAATATCGTACACGTGCTTGACTGGTTTTTGCGCCGACGTGGCGTATTCGCTTCAACAACAGCGGAGGCAGGCGGTTTTATTTCGACGCGTCCCGATACAGACAGGCCCGACGCGCAGCTATTTTTCTGCGCGGGCGTTGCAAACACCCAGAATGCCGCCGGCTTCACAGATCACGGCTTTCTCCTTCATGTAACGGAACTGAGGCCAAATAGTATTGGCAATATTAGTCTCAAAAGCGCAGATCCTCATGAAAAGCCATCGATCATCTTTAATTTTTTTCGTGACAAGAGCACGATGTCTACTCTGCGCGAGGGATTAAAAATTATTCGGCATATCGTCTCACAGCCGGCTTTTAAACCGCATCTTGATCGCGAGGTGAGTCCGGGGCCTGACGTTCAAAGCGACGGTGCAATTGAAGCCTTTATTCGTCAGACTGTCGGAACTTTGTTTCATCCGGTCGGAACATGCAGCATGGGACATGGCGAGATGGCGGTTGTCGATCCCGCGAGTTTACGGGTACATGGCATCGATGCTTTGCGTGTTGTAGATGCGTCGGTGATGCCCGCAATCGTTTCGGCTAACACCGTTGCAGCGACTTATTGCCTGGCTGAAAAGGCTGCAGATCTGATCAAGGCGGAACATAAAAATCCAATTAGACACGGCTTCTGAAATATCCGATAAATTTGCAATATTTTTGGTCGCAGCAACACGCTATAAGCGAGTGTGATTGATAATCAGATTGCGGCCATACCCATTTTGACCCGCCGCCCAAGACCAAGATTATAGAAGGTCATTTCTGTTAAAAAATTCAAAAATATCCTAATTACAATGGCTTAATAAGAAAATATTATATTTTGGACAACTCAATCAAAAAGACACGGTATAGACCGTAGCCTCCCTCCGCTACCAACGATACAGCTTAATTTCTGTATCTG
>DAIOVR010000269.1:0-1740 GCA_036758905.1 Beijerinckiaceae bacterium
CGTGCGATTGAAATCAACGGGTGCGATTCGAGCGCTTCCGTTACGGTTTTAGAAAAGCCATCCCGATCAACGGCCAAAGCGCCACCGGCTGGGACCTGATTGGCATCGGCCGAACGCATAATCAGTGAGCCGAGTTTGCGCATCTCGGCATGAAGCAGTCCTACCGCATTGGTTGAAGCTTCATCGGAACGAAAGGAATTGGAGCACACAAGCTCGGCTAATCCTTCCGTTTTATGGGCGTCCGTTTTGCGAACGGGCCGCATTTCATGAAGGATGACAGGAACGCCGCTTTGAGCAAGCTGCCAAGCCGCTTCGGATCCGGCCAAGCCGCCGCCGATAATATGAATAGGATTTGATATCGTCATGCGCCGGACCATAGGCCGCGTCGATATCCGGCCGCAAGGCACTTTGACAACAAAAACGCCCGCCGGGAGGGGGCGGGCGTTTTATGTAAGCGGGGAAATGGTACCCGCTTGGCGCTCAGGCGGAGGGAGAACCGCCGAGCTTAAAGGCGATTAGCGGGCAACCGAACGCTTGGCCACGAAGCGGATATCGCTGCGCGAAATGCCGAGATCGTTGAGATCACGGTCGCTGAGCGAGGAAAGCTCGCGGATCGTGTTGCGGATGCGGGCCCAACGGCGAAAATTGCTCTTCAAGGTCGAAATCGTAAGCATTACATTATCCTTTGCAGTGAGAGTTGGACCAAAGACCGCCTCGCGATCAGATCCAATCAAATTTGTTGCACTGCATATAAGATGGATAATGTGCTCTAGCCAGAGGCTCTAAGGGGTCTCTGATATGCATATAACGCATACCAAAGTTAATATAGGCCTAATGTCATCCAATTTTCACATAGTTGCCACTATTCCGCCGCAATTCCCTTCCGGGTTTTCTTTTGCACTGCAGCAGGACGGCGCTTCATGACATCTTTCAAGAATCGCGCAGTATGTCCCGCACCGGATTTGATGACATCTTCGGGTGTTCCTTGGGCAACAATCACGCCGCCGCCATCGCCACCTTCCGGCCCCATATCGATTATCCAATCGGCCGTTTTGATTACTTCAAGATTGTGTTCGATCACCACAACTGTGTTTCCTTGTTCCACTAATTCGTGCAAAACTTCCAATAATTTGGCCACATCATGGAAATGCAGACCCGTTGTCGGCTCATCCAGAATGTAAAGTGTCCGCCCAGTCGCCCGACGTGACAACTCCTTGGAAAGCTTAACCCGCTGCGCCTCACCACCCGATAAAGTGGTCGCTTGCTGCCCAACTTTGACATAATCGAGGCCAACTCGGGCCAAAGTCTCCATTTTTTCCCGAATTGAAGGCACAGCCTTAAAAAGAATGGCCGCTTCCTCAACCGTCATATCGAGCACATCCGCGATCGATTTATCCCGGAATTTGACCTCTAACGTCTCGCGATCATAGCGTTTGCCCTTACAAACATCACAAGTGACATACACATCCGGCAGAAAGTGCATCTCGATCTTAATCACACCATCGCCTTGGCAAGCCTCGCAACGACCGCCTTTAACGTTGAACGAGAAGCGCCCCGGTTGATATCCGCGTGCTTTCGCTTCCGGTAATCCGGCAAACCATTCGCGGATCGGCGTAAACGCGCCCGTGTAAGTGGCTGGATTAGACCTTGGCGTGCGACCGATCGGCGATTGATCAATATCGATGACTTTATCGAGATGTTCCAAACCCTCAATCCGGTCAAACGGGGCAGGCTGCTCGA
>DAIOVR010000270.1:0-1685 GCA_036758905.1 Beijerinckiaceae bacterium
GCAACTGCGCGGGACTTGGCCTTAAAACCTGCAAGTAATTTTGGACTGAGCATGAAACGCTTACACAATGAACCGGGTAAAATACCTCTCCAATCCTAATGATAGTTTCGCCGCTCCGCAATCATAGGATGCAGGCTTCGTGGACTGAAAATGGCATAAGACTTGCTACTTCCAACGCAGATGATCCGTGCCCTCCCGCTACCGGGAAGAACCTAGCTGACGATTGGAGCCTAAAAGACCATGCTAAGAATTCCGCTCACCGGTTTGACGGCAGCCTCCAAAGAACTCAGCGCCATTTCGAACAATCTCGCCAATGCGAACACCATTGGATTTAAGAAGTCGAATGCCGAATTCGGGGATTTTATGGCGCCCGACTCGGCAACGGTCCTCAATTCCGAAATCGGTAAAGGTGCCACTACCATTGGAATGAAGCGTAATATTGAACAAGGATCGCTTCAGCAAACCTCCAATAGCCTCGATGTCGCCCTTCAGGGTGAAGGCTATATGGTGTTTGGTACATCGACCTCAGCGCAAGCATCGGGCGGGGATACCTATTCCCGTGCAGGCAAGCTGACGTTGAATGCAGATGGTTATCTGGTTGATGACAGCGGTTCGCCTTTGATGGGGAACCAATCCTTGTCGGGAACCCTGCAAAACCCGAATATGCAGCCAATTAACATCTTCAAATCCGTCGGCAATGATCCATCCAATGTCGGTTCGATTTCGATCGATTCCCAAGGCCTGATCAGCGTTGTTCCAGCCTCTGGCGGGGATCCGGTTAAGGTTGCCTATATTGCTACCGCCCGTTTTGAAAATGAAAATGGCATGCAAGCCCTTGGCGGAAATAAGTTTTCTGCAACGCAAAGCTCTGGCGTGGCCCAATATGGCCGTGGCGGAAATGATGGCTTCGGAACCTTCGCCCAAGGCAATTTGGAGAATTCCAACGTCGATATCACGTCGGAATTGATGCAAATGATCGCCGCGCAGCAGGCCTATAATGGCAATTCGCGGGCGCTTCAGACGGGCAGCGACATGCTCCGGTCCCTCACCGAGCAAGTCAGCTAATCTACATAATCACAGCCATTTGGAGTAATAAACAGATCGGTTTCAGGTAAATCCAGCGCCCTTTAGGGTATATAAAGACGGTCTTTCAATAAGACATTCCATCTCAAAGGTAGGATTTTCCTGGGAACGACGTTTCCGGCAAGGGAAGATGTTAACTATTTTTCGTAGCGCTGAACTTAAAAATCTAGTATTGGTTGTAACCAGCGAGTGTGCGGGGCCGATGGGGCTCGGGCTGTCGCGGGGAGCACCATGGCCGTCTCATCAGCAGCCTTTGTTCAGCAGCCGAACACAAAATATCTCCCGACGCTTACGGGCGCGCCGCGTATTGCCGCCATTGATGACACGTCCGACGTCGCCCGTCCGGTTATTCCAACCGATCCTTCTAGCGATGGCAGCCTTGTTTCGCCTGATCTGGCGTCAAGCGTCGTCCAATTCTCGCCGGAATATCGGCGGCGGCAAAACAACAGCAGTTCCGGCGGAAGCTATCGGTCGGCAGCAGGGCCTGGTGACCCGGCACGGCAAGTCTATCTTCCAAGAGGCGCACCTTCCGACGCCGTCCCTGCCATGTCACGGCTTGAGGCACGGATCGCCTTTGAACCTGTTTTTATGCAACATTACGC
>DAIOVR010000271.1:0-1676 GCA_036758905.1 Beijerinckiaceae bacterium
AAACGGATAAAGATCTCGATCTTACAAAGCTTGACGCCGAAAAGGCGCTTTTGCTTTTGGAAGCCTTTCGCGGTATGCACACTTCTTTGCTGCTCTGATCCTAGAGCGCGAGATTGCCTTTCCCCAGCGCCCTATCAGATGGCCTTGATGATCAAAGCCGCTGGGCGCGTCTGAAGCGGAGCTGCTCAGCCATGAACGGGATTGCTCCTGCGCGTGACTGCGTTAAACGTGAAGCGGCATCTTGGCCGTGCAGAATCGGCTCATCACACGGAGCCTAATAATGTCCGACGGGATTTCCCCCTCACCACTCGCAACGCCTTATGGCATCGGGCTGGCTTTGACCGCGCTAGCCCTTGGAGGGTTTGGCATTGGCATTGGTGAGTTTGCCATTATGGGGCTTTTACCCGAAGTGGCGAATGGACTTAGCATCACGCCGCCAGAAGCAGGGCACGCGATCAGCGCCTATGCGTTGGGCGTGGTGATTGGAGCACCTGTCTTAACGATTTTCTTTGCCCGCGTGCCACAAAAGGCGATGTTGATTGGATTGATGGTGGCTTTTACGCTTGGCAATATTGCCAGTGCATTTGCACCCAACCCTTGGCTTTTGGTGCTCTTCCGGTTTTTGTCGGGCCTTCCCCATGGCGCTTATTTTGGTATTGCTTCGCTGGTTGCGGCCGCGCTCGTTCCGGTAAATAAGCAGGCGGGCGCGATTGGGCGTATGATGTTGGGCGTAAGCCTTTCAAATGTGATCGGCGTACCTTTGATCACTTGGCTTGGACAAGGAATCTCATGGCGTAGCGCGTTTGCGATTGTCGGCGCCATAGGACTTGCCACTGTTCTCATGATAACCATCGCGATACCGTTTATTCCGGTGAAGTCTGGCGCTAGTCCTAAACAGGAACTTGCTGCCCTCGCCATAAAACAAGTATGGCTGACGCTGCTGGTTGGCGCCATTGGCTTTGGCGGCATGTTCGCGGTTTATAGTTATATCGCCCCAAGCTTGATAGAGGCCGCTGGCGCGCCTTCTTGGAGCGTGCCCGTTGTGATGTCGATTTTTGGCATCGGAATGATATGCGGCAGTATGATTGGCGGTTGGATGGCCGATCGCGCCTTGCATGCAACGCTGTGGGGTCTTCAGCTTTTTAATGTCGTCATCATAGCTGCATTTTATATCGCGGGTACGAGCTTTATTGCCACCGCGATTGATATTTTATTCGTGGGCTTTGGCGTAGCCATCGTTCCTGCGATGCAAATGCGTTTGATGGAAGTTGCGAAAGACGCTCAATCCTTAGCGGCAGCCCTTAACCATGCGGCGCTCAATATTGGCAACGCAATGGGTGCATGGCTTGGCGGCCTAGCCATTGCCGCGGGTTTTGGCTGGACATCGACCGGATGGGTCGGCGCTTTGCTCGGCATCGCCGGTATGGCGGTTTTCGCCGTCTCGATGACCATGGAAGCACGGACGAGCGCGACCAAACCATGACATAAAACTCATCCGATCGACGCCTTAAAGAAGGATCGGTCGGATTGATAAAATTCTGTCGTGAATCACCGCTAAACCGCCAGCCATGCTTCTTACAGGGTGGATTAAGTGATGTTGAATCTCGCTAGCGATCATCTCGATTTCTTTGTCTGGAAGGATTTTCCGGTCATTTATGACGGCCGGGATGAAAAGA
>DAIOVR010000272.1:0-1662 GCA_036758905.1 Beijerinckiaceae bacterium
CTTCCGTTCGGCAACACCTTCGGGCGCTTGAGAAATTAAAATTGATTACCCAAGTCCAAGATACAATCGATGGTCGCGCAAAATCGATTGAAATGACCGAATTTGGCAAAAAGCAAATGGCGGCCTATGCCAAAGCGATTGCCGATATCATTTCAAAATCTTAAAAAACCAACCCGCGCTTAAGGCGCCTTGAAGTGCTTTGAGAGTTTTAGGCCTTGGGCCTGATAGTTCGAGCCTAAGTCCTTGCCGTAGAGCATGTCAGGCAGCGCGGCCATCCGCTCGTAAACGAGGCGGCCGACGGTTTGCCCATCTTCCAAAATAAACGGCACATCTCTGGAGCGTACTTCCAAGACAGCCCTGCTGCCTGCGCCGCCGCTGCCCGCATGCCCAAAGCCGGGATCAAAAAAGCCTGCATAATGAACGCGGAATTCGCCGACAAGCGGATCAAAAGGCGTCATTTCCGCCGCATGATCGGGCGGGACATGAACAGCTCCTTTGGACGCTAGAATATAAAACTGGCCGGGATCCAAAATAATATCGCGGTCTTTGCGCGCGTAGAGCGGATCCCAATAATCATCGACTTCATAGCCGCCGACCCGATCCACATCGACAAGGGCCGTGTGGCGCTTGGCGCGATAGCCCACGAGATGGTCTTTGCCAAAACCTGAAAGATCAACCGACACGGCGATGCCGTTTTGGATCGAAGGTTCAGACGATGTCACAAGCCGGTCACGCGCGTGAAGGGCTTTGAGTTGTGTATCATCCAACCGAACGAGGCCGCGGCGAAATCTCACCTGCGACAGGCGCGATCCGGTGCGAACGAGCACGGGGAATGTGCGTGGCGAAATTTCAAGATAAAGCGGGCCATGATAGCCTGCTTCGATCTGATCGAATTCCTGCGCGTGATCGGCAATCACGCGGGTGAAGACATCAAGTCGACCCGTCGAGCTTTTGGGATTGGCTGAAGCCAAAATATCCGCAGGAAGGGCTAAGCCTTCGAGCAATTCGGCAATATAAACCGCGCCCGTTTCAAGCACTGCGCCATTGGTTAGATCAATCTCGTGCAACGCAATGCGCTCAAGGCGATCTTTGACCGCGCGATCAGGGCCGGGAAGAAAGCTGGCACGAACACGCCAGACGCGGCGGCCCAAACGCAAATCAAGGCTTGCAGGCTGCACCTGCCCATCGGCAAAAGGTCGGTCCGCTTGAATAACACCAGCCGAATGCAAAGCGCGAATATCTTGCGCTGCTAGAATACCGTCTTTGCTGCTTGGGGCCAGGTTCGTCACGAGATGATTACTCCGCTGCCTTGCCCACAAGACGCGCTTCGGCGGCTGTCTCGGCGTCATCAACCGTTTTAAGCGCCGCAGGTTGGGGCATGGAAATGATATTGTAACCGGAGTCGACGAAATGCACTTCGCCCGTCACGCCGGTTGATAAATCAGATAAGAGATAAAGACCGGATCCACCAATCTCGTCAATCGACACGGTGCGGCGCAATGGCGCGTGGCGCTTTTGATAATTGAACATCAAACGCGCATCCGCGATGCCTGCACCCGCCAAGGTCCGAACCGGTCCGGCGGAAATCGCATTGACGCGAATATTATCGGGACCGAAATCGGAGGCGAGATAACGCACCGAGGCTTCAAGCGCTGCCTTGGC
>DAIOVR010000273.1:0-1653 GCA_036758905.1 Beijerinckiaceae bacterium
AGCCGATTGATGATGCCCACCATCTCTTGGATATTATCGGTCGCCCGTGGCTCCACGGTCGGCGGCAAGCAGCCCAAGGCCGCCACATCGGCATGAAATTGCGCGGCGGTGCTTTCGGTCACTTTGCGGATAGCTTCATTCAAAGCCATATCGGGATAATCCCGCGCTGCGCGGTCATTAATCTTGTCGTCAACATCCGTGATGTTGCGGACATAGGTGACATGGCTCTCGCCATAAACATGCCGCAACAGGCGATACAGCACATCGAACACAATCACGGGCCGCGCATTGCCGATATGGGCGAAATCATACACCGTCGGGCCGCAGACATACATCCGCACATTCGCCGGATCGATCGGCGTAAACGGCTCTTTCTTGCGGGTCAGCGTGTTGTAAAGCGTGAGTGCCATGGGTTTTCCTGCCTTAGCTGGCTATCGGAAACCTTTGCTCTGTAATCAAGAGAAAAACGGCCCCGGCCAGCAAAAATGCTAGCTCATAATCTCGCAAATGCAGAGCGCGAAGGGACGGTTCATGCTTTCATCATGCCGATGCGCAAGCCTCCCGTCAAGTTCAACGCATGCATCGAGAGCGCCGCCTTAACCTTAATCGGATAAATTTTAAGGGTTAGCGGTCAAATTTTAACGAAATTGCAATGGTTCGGATGGATTTTCGCGCAATTGTCAGTCTTCCGGAATAGTTTCATGCGTGGTTTCAAGATCCTGTCGGCGTTTTCGATCGCTTTAGCGCTTTCCTCCAGCGTTTCGCTCTCGGCAAATTCGGCCTTGCGCGATTTTGTGGTTCCGGCCGATGATGGCTACGGCATGGATGATTGTTTGGCCGAAGGCGGCCCTTGCGCCAAGCTGATCGCCGATTCGTGGTGCCAAGTGAACGGAATGAGCGCTTCGGTCAGCTATATTGCCGCCGATATGACCGATATTACAGCCTCCTTATCCAAAAAGGCCTCAACCAAGGCCCCGGTCCCGTCCTATATCGTAACCTGCGCCGAGTAATCCCGCTCGCAATAGGACCCTAGGTTCGAACACCGCTTGACGCCTGCAGCCGGGAATGGAAAGACGCGTATCGGATCGGTCATCTTTTTGACGCGATCGTGAGGCCCATACGTCTTCTTCTCTGGTGCGAAAGTTCGATGCTCAACCGTCAAGCCTACGTTTTCTTATCCCTGATGGCGATCTGTTCGCTGAGCGTTGGGCTCGCGCAAGCGCAGGGCGTGGGCTATTGCGACCGGTTAAAAGCGGAGCTCGCCGCCGTCGAAAGCTCGATTTCGTCGAATGTAAACATTGATTTGTCGGCAACGCTGAAAAAGACACAGCGGGAGCTCGATCGCACCGCCGCCTACGCCAAGTCGATTGGCTGCAACGATATGCGCATCCCGCTTTTATCCGGCCCTGCACCCGCAAAATGCCCGTCGCTTGAAGCTCAAATTGGCCAGCTGGAACAAGATATCGAATCCTTGAAGCAGGAAGCGGCGCGCGACTCCTCGGGTGATTTGGAAGTACGGCGCGATACGCTTAAAGCCACGCTCGATGGCAATTGTGCTGCAGGAACACCATCGGGTAATGGCCAAGCCAAGGGTGGTGCCAATACGCCCTTCGGCGGCGCAACCGATGGCCTGCAAGCCTCCGAAATGCCGGA
>DAIOVR010000274.1:0-1608 GCA_036758905.1 Beijerinckiaceae bacterium
CAATTCCGCTTTCAGGCAAACCCTCGGAAAGTGACCTTAACGCCGTCTTGACGGAATTGACGTCCCGTTTTGGCGAGCGCGCAACAATCGTTGCGGGTATCCGGCAAACGCATGCCAATTCCCTGACTTGGGTTGCGGCACAGCTTCCCGATATTGTGGTTTTTCCAGACACTACGGAAGAAATAGTCGATATTGTTAAGCTTTGCAGTCGGTATCGCGTCCCGATGATTCCCTTCGGAACGGGCACTTCCTTTGAAGGCCATGTGAACGCGCCTTGGGGTGGTGTATCGATCGACACAAGCCGGATGAACAGGCTGCTTGAGGTTCACGCTGAAGATTTGGATTGCGTGATCCAGCCCGGACTTACGCGCAAGACACTCAATGAGCAATTACGCGATACGGGATTGTTTTTCCCCATCGACCCCGGCGCGGACGCCTCGCTGGGTGGGATGGTATCGACCCGCGCCTCGGGTACCAATGCCGTGCGCTATGGCACGATGAAGGATAATGTTCTGTCGCTTAAGGTTGTGCTGCCGAATGGTGAGGTTATGACCACCGCAAGGCGGGCAAAAAAATCCTCCGCCGGATATGATCTAACGCGCCTTATGGTTGGCGCTGAAGGGACGCTCGGGATCATTACCGAAATCACCTTAAAATTGGCTGGCATTCCGGAAGCCATATCGGCGGGGATTTGCCCCTTTCCGAGCGTCAAAGACGCGTGCGATGCGACCATACTTACGATCCAATCGGGTATTCCCGTTGCGCGGATCGAGCTTGCCGATGAGCTTCAGGTGAAGGCCTTCAACATGCATTCGAATTTGGGGTTAAAAGAAATCCCGATGCTCTTTGTGGAGTTTCATGGCACGGAACAAAGCGTTGAAGAACAGGCGAAACGCTTTGGCGAGATCGCGGCCGATTTGGGCGGTGGGCCCTTCGAGTGGGCAACTAAGGCGGAAGAACGCTCCCGCCTATGGCAGGCCAGGCACGATGCCTATTGGTCGGCCCTGACTCTCAGGCCAGGCTGCAAAGTGATTGCCACCGATGTCTGCGTGCCGATCTCGCGGTTGGCGGAATGTGTTGTCGCGACGCAGGAAGACATCAAAGCAACAGGCCTTGTGGCGCCGATTGTAGGCCATGTCGGGGATGGCAATTTTCATCTCACGCTGTTGTGCGACATGGATGACGCGGCTGAAATTGAAAAATGCCGCGCGTTTCTGCATCGGTTGGTCGAGCGTTCTTTGGCGATGGAAGGCACCTGCACGGGCGAACACGGGGTGGGTCAAGAGAAGATGAAATATCTGCTCGATGAGCATCCCGCAGCAACGCTGGATGCGATGCGCGCGATTAAACGGGCGCTTGACCCGCTCAACATCATGAATCCGGGAAAGATCGTCAAAGTTTAATCAAACGCGAACGCTTTATTAAGCTTTCCTTGCGATGTTCCTCCCATGAGCAGAGACGAACATGTCACTTTTTTGGAAAACGAGGTCCATCGCTTGACGGAACTCGTGCGGCTTTATGCTGAAGAAGCCAACCGGCTTCGCCCGGCCAATAGTGTTTCGATCACGTCTGCGGTTAAGCCTAAGGCCCCTGTGATATCGCATGAAG
>DAIOVR010000275.1:0-1596 GCA_036758905.1 Beijerinckiaceae bacterium
TTTCCTCTACGTCAATTAAATTTTTATACTTCCATCGGTATATGGATTTTTACGTGTGTCAACCGCGTATTTTTTAGCGCGCAACCAGCTTTAGAGGCGATCTTTGACGCTTAACCAAGGGTTGTAGGAAATGCATTTCCTCACCATTTGTCATGCCGATGCGCTCGAATTTATCACCCGCATTATTCACACTCGCAGGCTTGATCGCATCCGCGTGGGCGGCGAATGTGAGCCCTGCCATCCTCATCGCGCCGAGCATAAAGGAGCGCATGGAAAATCGCCTCATTGACAATCGCGCAACCCGGCTGGGCTGATTGAGGTTCAACAAGGCAATGGCAAGGCGTGCTGCTCATTTTTCAACAATTCGATCGCTGATGTGGATGCTTTCGAAAAGTGTCGCGGGGCTTTATGGTGGCATCGCTTATTTCGAAAGGATACGCTGTTATGGCCCGTTTTAAACTCGCGCTGATTGCTCATGACCAGATGAAAAACCGCATGGTCGATTGGGCGGAAAAGCACCGCGAGAATCTCGCGCTGTGCGATATTGTTGCCACCGGCACGACCGGCACGCGCATTTTAGATCGTTGCCCCGAACTCACCATCGAGCTGATGAAAAGCGGGCCGATGGGTGGGGATCAACAAATCGGCGCGCTGATTGCGGAAGGCAAAATCGACGGGCTGGTGTTTTTCGTCGATCCACTCTCGCCGCATCCGCATGATGTCGATGTGAAAGCGCTGACGCGGCTGGCCTTGGTGTATGATATTCCTATGGCGTGTAATCCGGCAACCGCCGAGCTTTTGGTGGCGGGTTATATGGCGACGCGGTGAGGGTTACGCCTGCAACGCATCAAGCACGGCTTGGGGATTGCTGCCGATCACTTTGAGATAGGCGCGGGCGGCGGTGTCGGGTTCTTTGCGTCCTTGTTCCCAATCGCGCAGCGTACCAAGCGGAATATGAAATTGGCCAGAAAATTCCTCCTGCGACAAACGAAGCGCGCGACGAATGATCTTCACCTGAGGCGTGCGCTTCATCCGGCTAAAATCGTCCTCCGTCAAAGGGGGATTATCGGGATCGCTCAACGCTGCGGTATGGATTTCTTCTTCCGTCATAGGACGAATAGGGTGTTCGACAAGCACTTCCTCGCGCCCATCGGGATGAACGCGAACAGGCTTACCGTCAGTATTGTGTATTTTCACGAAAATATCGGTCATGTTCCCGTCTGGTTGCTTGTCTCGCTGAAATAATGCGAATGGTTTCGCCGCGTTCGCTGTACACAACGAGCAAAAGAACCTCGCCGACTCTGGCAAGCAATCTGAACCGCTGCTCGTCATATCTCATGCCGTCGTCGACCTCATCGATAGCGTAAACGTCATTAAACGCTTTGGTTGCGGTCAGAAAGGCCACGCCATGCTTTTGGTAATTCGCTTCAGCCTTCGCATCGTCCCATTCAAATTGATAAGATAGCATATACGGCTTATCCGTAGTTTAGTCAAGGAAGACGCGATAACTTCCTCACATCGTCGCCCCGATCGTCCACGGTACGAACTCGGCATCACCATAGCCCAATTCTTCGGATTTGGACTGCGTGCCGGAGG
>DAIOVR010000276.1:0-1572 GCA_036758905.1 Beijerinckiaceae bacterium
CGCGTGGCCTATGCTGATCCGTCCTTGCGAGGAGCGCGGCAGCGCGACGCGGCAATCCAGACTCTTTCGGATTCATCAACTGGATTGCTTCACTCCGCTCGCAATGACGGCGAAGAAATTCGTTCAGCTCGTAAGGACGGTGAAAAGGCTGCGCCGAACGATAACGACATTACCAAGCATGATATTTTTCACTACGTCTATGCGGTGCTGCATGATCCGGTTTATCGCGAAAAATATGCGTTGAACCTCAAACGGGAATTTCCGCGCATTCCGTTCTATCCCGATTTTTGGCAATGGGCTGCGTGGGGCGAAACGCTCATGGCATTGCATACGGGTTTTGAAACCGTTGAGCCTTGGCCGCTTGAACGGATTGACTCTGAGGATACTAAAGCCAAAGCGGCAGGGTTAAACCCAAAGCCCGTGCTTAAATCCAATCACGAGACAGGGAATATTATTCTTGATAGCGAGACGCAATTGAACGGCATTCCACCCGAAGTATGGCGCTACAAGCTTAGCAACCGAACGGCGATAGATTGGATTTTGGATCAATACAAAGAGAATACGCCGAAAGACCCGACCATCCGCGAGAAATTCAACACCTATCGCTTTGCCGATTACAATGAAAAGGTGATTGATCTGCTGATGCGCGTGACGCGCGTGAGTGTCGAGACGGTGGCGATAACGGACGCGATGGTGAAGAAGGGGCGGAAACGGTAACCCATGGCCATTGCTTTTCATCCCAAGCAGGGTTCCATTTTAGCTTGCGATTTCTCGACCGGATTTATGCCACCGGAAATGATTAAAAAGCGCCCCGTGATTGTGATCAGCCCGATTATCAAATCGCGTCCGGGGCTTTGTACGATTGTATGTTTGAGCACAACGAAGCCCGATCCGATGATGCCTTACCATTTGCCGATAAAGCTGCCTGAACCACTTCCGGCCAATTGGACGAATGAGAATATTTGGTTGAAGGGTGATATGGTTTATTCGGTATCGTTCAAACGGCTTTCTTTTGCGGTTTTGGGCAAGGAACGATCTGGCAGCAGGCTCTATTATCGAGGCGCGCTTTCCCACGCTACGCTTCAATCGGTTCAGCGCTGCATTTTACACGGCTTTGGGCTCGCAACCTTGACAAAACACCTTGGCTAAACGATATTTGGAGGGTGCGTGGCTCTCGCCTTTTGGCGATCCACAATTCAAGTCCTGTGGTTCGCATTTGCCCGCCATGGGCCATCGTAGGAAAGCGCGATAACAAGCTCCCTACGATGAAGATAAAACCCCGCTTCGGCGGGGTTTTTGTTTTTTACGCGCTATTGTTGTGATTGTGAGGCGCGGAGATGTGGTTGGACAGGGAGAGGGTAAATTTATGGCGCGGTCGGCTGCGTAATCTCATCCGTCATTGCGAGCGTCAGCGAAGCAACCCAGCTTGCCGATATTAAAAACGCGCGATGTTTGCCATCGCATTTTATCCTCGACCATCAACTGGGTTGCTTCGCGTTCGCTCGCAATGACGGAGATGTTCGATCTTCCCTCTCCCCTTGCGGGAGAGGGTGGCCCCCGAACGGGGGTCGG
>DAIOVR010000277.1:0-1548 GCA_036758905.1 Beijerinckiaceae bacterium
GATATCGGCGGCGGCTTGCTGCTCGGCATTGACGATGTTGTTTTTGGCTTCACGCCAGGCGCGCAGGGCTAAAACCGCTTCGGCTTGCCGGATTTCGGCGGAAAGCGTCTTATAACGCTGGGCTTGGCGGGATTGGCGCTTCAAACCATCCACTTGCGAGTCGATTTGCTTCAACACATCGTCGACGCGGGTGAGATTGTCTTCGGCCGCTTTCAGCCGAAGCTCGGCCTCGTGGCGGCGGCCATGTAGCCCTGCAATGCCTGCGGCGTCTTCAAGAATACGGCGGCGGGCGCTCGGCTTGGCGTTGATGATTTCGCTGATCTGGCCTTGGCGCACCATGGCGGGCGAGCGGGCACCCGTAGCGGCGTCGGCAAATAGAAGCTGCACATCGCGGGCGCGGACTTCGCGGCCATTCATGCGGTAAACGGAGCCGTCATCGCGCTCGATGCGACGGGTGACTTCGAGCATCTCGGCATCGTTGAAGGCGGCGGGCGCTTTGCGGTCCTGATTGTCGATGGACAGCGTTACTTCGGCCATATTACGGGCCGCGCGATTGCCGCTGCCTGCGAAAATCACGTCATCCATTCCGGCGGCGCGCAAGGATTTATGCGAGCTTTCGCCCATGACCCAGCGCAGCGCCTCGACCAGATTGGATTTGCCACAGCCATTCGGCCCGACAACGCCGGTTAGGCCCGGCTCGATTAAGAAATCGGTCGAGTCCACAAAGGATTTGAAGCCCGTGATCCGAAGGCGCGTAAGCTTCACCGCACCCCTCCGTTGGGAAGGGACGTGATGTTAGCCACCGAGGAGGGGAGTGAGGATTTTATCGAGTTCCTCAATGCTGAGCGCACCGCTTTGCTTCTGTCCGTTGATAAAAAAGGTAGGCGTTGAGTCAACGCCGAAGACTTTTTCGGCCCGATCTCGAACGGCGTTCACGGCGTCATAGATGGATTGGTTTTTCAAGCAGGCTTCGAAAGATTCCTGTGTGAAACCGGCCTGTTTGACTGTTGCTAACAGAGATTCTGCCGGATTGGCGGTGCCTGACCATGATTTTTGCTGCGTGAACAGCAAATCGACCATCGGGTAATATTTCTCATTGCCATTGCAGCGCGCCAGCATGAAAGCGGCGGTGGCTAGGGGATCGAACGGAAATTCGCGCAAAACGAAGCGAACTTTGCCCGTATCGATGTATTTTTGCTTCAAAACGGGGAAAGTCGTGGTGTGAAACCGCGCGCAATGGGGGCAGGTCATCGAGGCGTATTCGATGATCGTGACCTTGGCGTCGTCTTTGCCTAAAAACACATCGCCCAAGGGGCCGGCGATCTTCAGCTCTTCGTCTTTGGTGGCTTGCGCTTGCGCGAAGGACGCGGGCAGAGCGGCTGAAATTCCAATGATTCCAAGAGCTTCCAGAATTTTACGGCGGCTTGGCATGGGGCTTTCCTTTGTTGGTAAGGTCGGTTGATTAGCAGGGCTGAGCGGGCTCTGGCAAGCGGTTCAGGGTCTTGTTGGGCGATCCGATAAAATGCCGGATCCGAGGCGGACCAAGGC
>DAIOVR010000278.1:0-1545 GCA_036758905.1 Beijerinckiaceae bacterium
AAGCGGCCATAGCTTGGCGAATAGCATCCATCAGTACTTCACTGGGTTGCGCACCAGAAACGGCAAGCTTTTGGGCCAAGATGAAAAATGGAACGCCCGATACGCCAATGCGGCCAGCTTCCGCAATCTCAGCGCGTACTGATTCAACGTCCATATCCGTCTCTAGCCGTGCGGTAACCAAATCGGAATCCATGCCAGCTTTACCTGCTATGAAAGCCAAGACGGAACGATCACCTATATCCAATCCCTCTTCGAAATAGGATTGAAAGAGGCTCGATACAACCGCGTCTTGAACCCCAGCCTCATCTGCCCAGCGGATCAAGCGATGCGCATCGAGTGTATTGGGTGAACGGCTAATCGCATCGAATTGAAAAGTAATGCCGTTAGAATTTCCTAGCGCTTCAAGCCGCTCATGTGCCGCCTTAAGTTGGCCACCATCACCAAATTTTTTAGCCATATAGGCTTTGCGATCATATCCTTCAGCAGGAATGCTAGGATCCAACTGAAACGGATGCCAACGGACAACCGCATCGATATCCGGCATATTTGCAAGGGCTTTTTCAATGTGCTTTTTGCCGACATAGCACCACGGACAAACGACATCAGACACAATATCAATCACGAGCGGTTCAGACATTAATTAATCCTCGCGCCAGAGGGTTTCAGGGGCAAAGCCAAACAGCGGTGTATAATCCGGTCGTTTGACGGCGGCATTACGCACGATCCATTGTTCTGGCGCGTGAAACAGTGGAACCACATAAAACCCGGAAATCAAAACCCTGTCGAGCGCATGAACGGCATCCAGCCATGCATCCCGGGAAGGGGCACCCAGCATTGCATCAATGGCAGTATCGATTGCTGGATTGGATGCGCCCACATAATTGAGCGAACCTTGTCGATCCTTAGACCGTGATCCCCATCTGTTATATTGTTCATTTCCCGGCGATGGCGAAGCACCCCAGGTGAATTGGATCATATCGAAATCAAACGCTGAGACCCGTTGCCAATACTGTACATCATCGACCAAACGTACGGTCATTTTAATGCCGAGACGTTGCAATGATTCCGAGAAATTTAAGGCTAGCCGTTCCTGAACGCGACTGACAACGAGGATCTCAAAAGCGAGAGCCTCGCCTTTAGCATTCGTCATCATTCCTTTGTTCAAAGACCAACCGGCGGCCTGTAAAAGATCAAAGGCTTTGCGTGCGTTTGCACGGTCACGTCCCGATCCATCGGAGAAAGGCGGATGCCATTGTCCTTCCATTACATCGCTTCGAACGGCATCAGGGTAGGGCGCCAAGATTGCTCTTTCACCAAGCGAAGCTGGCTTGCCTGCTGACGAAAGATCTGAACCTTCGAAATAGCTACCCGTCCGTTTATACACGCCTTCGAAGAGGACCGTGTTAATCCATTCAAAATCGAAGAGATAACTTAGCGCTTCACGTGTTCTGATATCGGCAAAGACCGGGCGGCGAGTATTCAACACAAGCCCCGCCATTCCTTTTGGGGTTCGAACCGAAATCGGATCTTTGATAGCGCGGCCAT
>DAIOVR010000279.1:0-1459 GCA_036758905.1 Beijerinckiaceae bacterium
TTACCGCTGTTCGGCATTACAAGCCCGCGGCCAGCCGCCCTGATTCGGCCGAGCTTTACGTGGTGGCAACGGGATATCGCGGCACGAAGCATCGGGCGAGAGATGAGCGCGAGGAAGAGGCGGACGGGAATATTTAAAGCCAAGCCGTCAATTTTTAACCGTCATTGCTGTGCAGGTTCACTAATTCGATGATCAGGTCTGGTTAATTTTGGTTTGAGCGAAGGCCTTTGGTGTTAGGCCTCCGATGGCTTGATGTGGTCTGTGGTTATTATAGTAGATCATGTAGTCGAAGAGTTCGCTGGTGAAGTGGGCAAGATCATCGAAGGTTGATCCGTCAATCACATCATCGTTCAAGGTGCGCCAGAATCGCTCGATTTTTCCATTGGTTTGGGGCCGATAAGGCCGCGTGTAGCGGTGTTTAATGCCCATTTCGATGAGCATTGCCTCAAAAGGATGGTCTTCGGGAGCGCTTCGACTGGCAAATTCGGCGCCATTATCGGTCAAGATTTCTGCAAACTGAACGCCATATTCTGCATCGAGCGTTTGCAAGAGGCGTAAGGTTTTGAACATAACGGGTAGCGCCCGCTTGTTTTCAAGCGTTCCAGCCCAGGCGAGCCGCGAACAAGAATCGATCACACTCACCACATAGGCTGGACGCTCAGGGGCGTTTAGGAAAATATCTTTAGGCAATTGGTGTAGGTCGATATGGCCGAGTTCGCCCAGCCTTTCCTTAATGATGCGGCGTTTTTCTTCGATCATCGGTTTGCTCCTCCGGTTTAACCCATAGTGACGCAATCTCCGGTAAATCGTCGAGAGGGAGGGTGGATTAAGGTTTCGCTCCTTGAGCAAAGCATGGATTTCATAGCGGTTGAGCCCCTTTTGGCGGGCCGCTACGATCTCCGCATCAATGCCCTCAGGCTCGCGACGAATGCGCCATTTTGCACCGCGCCGCCGAGGAAGAAGATCATCATCGCGCCCGCCGCCTTGCAAAAAGCGATTATAATATTTGCGGAAGGTTTGTGAACACGTGCCGTGGTGACGGTAAAACGCACCCACCGATTTGAATATCTCGTGTTGGCCAGCCTTGATCGCCTCGTATTCAGGGATCAAAAAACGCCACTTCTGAACATAATTGCGTTCAATCGTCCGGTCGAAACTGTTGTCGCGCATTGCCGATCCTCCCAATCATAGGAAAGACCCAATCAGCGAAATTGTGAACCTGCACAATTGCGAGCGAACGCGAAGCAACCCAGCTGATGGTGAAAGAAAAAACGCAGTAGCAACACAGTGCTCTTTTTACGCTCTGTTAACTGGGTTGCTTCGCTCTCGCTCGCAATGACGGTTGAGGGGGTGATAAACCTCCACTTCGCATTGGCAGAATAAGCAATTAATTCCCTAATCGGGCGAACCCTTCTTCACCATCATCGCGGCGCCAAATGAGTTGGTTTTCGGCTAGCTT
>DAIOVR010000280.1:0-1429 GCA_036758905.1 Beijerinckiaceae bacterium
GTCTTGGGCCTAAGGGCCAAGTTAATGAAGGCCGACCTTGCCTTTGCCCGAATGGGAGGGGATTTCGATCGTGCTGCCCAAATGCTCGGGCCGGGGCAGGGCTTTATGGGCCGATTGCATAACGGCAATCGCATCTAAAATATCGGGCGGGAAGGGCGATACTTTTCGCAAGGTCTTGTCGACATGGAGCGCCATCAATTCCGAGGTGGCCGCTAGCCAGCCCTCGCGGGAATGGCGCATTTCCAAATAGAGATGCAGGCGCTTTGAATCATAATCGATCAGCTGAACGGTGATCCTGACCGGGCTGTCGGCATAGAGTTCTTGGCGATATCGCAAATGGGCCTCGCCGATGAAGATCGTGCCGGGGCCTTCCGAATAATAGGTCTCGTTTAGGCCAATGAGTTCAAAGGCCTCATCAATCGCGCGCTCAAACAAAACATTATAATAGGCCATATTGAGATGGCCATTCCCGTCGATCCAGTCCGGTTCGATCCGTAGAACGGATGAAACGAAAGGAGCAAAAAACAGCGGATTGAGCTTTCGTTTAGCTGTCATTCTTACCGTCACGCGTTGGTATAGGTCAAAATCATCCCGCAAGAGGTGTTTAAAGGCAAGCAATAGCGCTTCGAATTTAAAAAAATAGTGTCGCCTTCGTAATTTGTTCCGCTAAATTTCATGAATCGGAAGGATAATCATCGCATGATCTTCACTTAGCCGATATCATTGTTGGAAATGAGGACGAAATACGTCTTTATACGGTTTTGGAACTAATTTACGGATTTTCTGTGCGCGAATTTTTAACTGGCTTGGCAATTTTGGTGATAGGCGTGCTCTTTGCGGCGCTGATTGCGCCTTTTGTTGTCGATTTTAATAGCCAACGCGCCTTTATCGAAAGCACCCTATCGGAAGCCGTTGGCTTTCCAGTAACCATTGGGGGCCAGATCGATATTCGGATTTTACCGTTTCCGGTGGTTCACCTTGAAAAAATTGCCATTGGGGCACCTGATGGCAGCATGGCCGCCAAGGCCGAGCGGGTGAGCCTTGATATTGCGACAATGCCGCTATTGAAGGGCGAGGTCCATGTCATGGATGCACTTATTGAGCAGCCGTCGCTCAATGTCGCTAGGGGATCGGATAGTGGAACAAAGGGGGGTAGCTCCGCCTCTGCATCCGAACCGAACGCCTCCTTGGCAGGCGTGCCGGTGATGATCGAGAAACTGACGATCAAAGACGGGGCGATGGCTGTGCAACCGGCGCCGGGTGTACCGGCGATTACGCTGACCAAGCTTGATTTAGAGGTGACCGCTGCCTCTTTGATGGGGCCATGGCGCGTTGATGGTTCCGGTGTGTGGAATAATCGACCTGTCGGGTTGCGGATCTCCACGGGCACGGTGGATGAGGCGGGCTCATTCCGTATGAAGGGCAGTAT
>DAIOVR010000281.1:0-1426 GCA_036758905.1 Beijerinckiaceae bacterium
GATTTATGCCGATTGACCGCGCCCCTATCAGGCGCCTTGCACCGTATTGCTGAACGTGGGTTTCGGATGGCGGATCGAACACCGACATCGCGAGGCAATCCGGATTTAGATCCGTCTATTTGAAAGCCTTATGTGATGAGTGGATCGAGCAGCTTAGCGGCCCAAATCGGCTTTGACGATTTTTTGAACGTTGATATCCGCGTGGGTACGATCGTAGCGGCTGAACCGTTTCCCGAAGCGCGTAAGCCGGCCATTAAATTAAGGATCGATTTTGGCGGCGATATCGGTGTGAAGCGCTCATCCGCGCAGATTACGGAAAACCATACACCAGAGGCTCTGGTCGGGACCCAAGTATTGGCGGTTGTGAATTTTCCACCCCGTCAAATCGGCCCTTTTATGTCGGAAGTTTTAACGCTTGGCGTGCCGGATGAAAACGGCAAGGTGATGTTAATTAGACCCGACCGCCAAGTTCCTTCTGGCGGCCGGCTCTATTGAACGGCGTTTGATTATTCAGCTGCTAATGCTTTTGGTGTAACCGCTGCGGTATAAGCGTCAAGCATCGTGCGCGATACGGCGCCAGGTGTGAAGCTGTAAGAACCAACTTCAGAAACCGGCGTTACTTCTGCACCCGTGCCGCAGATAAAGCACTCCTGAAAACCAGCTAGCTCTTCCGGCATGATCCTACGTTCATGGACGGCGATGCCATGTTCTTTGGCGAGAGCAATGATCGTTTGGCGTGTAATGCCATTCAAGAAACAATCAGCAATTGGCGTATGCAGCGCGCCGTCTTTCACAAAGAAAATATTCGCTCCGGTGCATTCGGCGACACGACCTTGCCAATCGAGCATCATGGCATCGGCATAGCCTTTTTTCTCGGCGCGGTGTTTTGAGATCGTGCAGATCATATATAGGCCGGCCGCCTTTGCATGGACTGGGGCGGTAACCGGATCCGGACGACGGTAATCGGCAATATCAATCCGAATACCTTTCATTTTTTGTGCCGTATCGAACATGGATGGCCAATCCCATGTGGCGATTGCCACATGGATGGTGGCGTTCTGTGCCGAAATAGCCATCATTTCACTGCCGCGCCATGCGACCGGACGGACATAACAATTTTTGAAACCGTTTTTGGTAACTACGAGGTCCTTCGCTGCATTGAGTTCAGCGACCGTGTAAGGAATATCGAACCCAAGAATTTCAGCCGAATGCAGAAAACGTTCCGAATGTTCAGTTGATTTGAAAATCTGACCGCCATAGGCCCGTTCGCCCTCAAAAACCGATGAGCCATAATGCAGGCCATGGCTGAGCACGTGGAGTTTGGCATCTTTCCAGTCGACAAGTTTACCATCGAGCCAGATAAAGCCGTTGCGGAGGTCAAAAGGGATCACGGACATAGGGCGCTCCATAAGATTGTGGCGATCAT
>DAIOVR010000282.1:0-1404 GCA_036758905.1 Beijerinckiaceae bacterium
AGCCCGATAAAATGGCGCCGATTTCGAAGGCGCTAGGGTCGCGGTCGATTGTTTTAGTCGGCATGATGGGAGCAGGCAAAAGCTCCGTCGGCAAGCGTTTATCGCAACGGCTCGGTCTGCCTTTTTTCGACGCGGATACCGAAATTGAACGTGCCGCGGGAATGACCATTCCGGAGATTTTCGAAAAGCGCGGCGAGGCTGAATTCAGGCAAGGCGGACAGCGCGTGATCGCGCGCTTGTTGGGCGACGGGCCAATGATTTTGGCAACCGGTGGCGGCGCCTATATGAACCAAACGACCCGCCAGCTTATCGGCGAGCAGGGCCTCTCGATTTGGCTGAAGGCCGATTTCGATGTGTTGATGCGGCGGGTGCGTAAGCGGTCAAACCGTCCGCTTTTACAAAATCCTGATCCGGAAGGGACGTTAAAAGGCCTGATGGATCTGCGGTATCCCGTCTATGCGCTAACCGATCTTCACATCCAATCACGTGATGTTGCCCATGATGTGATTGTTGATGAAATTATTGCAGCGATTTCGCGTCATCTCGGCATTGGAGTTCCTCTCGTGACGGCAAAGCCTCTTTCGCAAGCCCATGTCCGTGTTGATTTGCCCGGTCGCGCCTATGACATTGCCATCGGCAGCAACCTTCTCGAGGAAGCAGGCGAGCGCATAGCTGCTTTGGCGCCCGGTGCAGCCTGTGCCATCGTCACCGATGAAATGGTCGCCGGGATCCATCTGCCGGTATTGGAAGACAGTTTGAAGGCAGCAGGCATCCGTACGGCCGCGATCCGCGTGCCTTCGGGTGAGCGTTCAAAATCCATGACTGAGCTTGATCGGGTGGTAGATGGTATTTTATCCGCCAAGATGGAACGCGGCGATCTCGTCGTGGCTTTAGGCGGTGGTGTTGTTGGTGATCTAGCGGGCTTTGCAGCGGCGATTACCCGTCGCGGTATGCGGTTCGTGCAAATTCCTACAACATTGCTGGCGCAAGTGGATTCGTCGGTGGGTGGCAAGACCGGTGTAAATTCGTCTCATGGCAAAAATCTGATCGGTGCCTTTCACCAGCCGAGCCTCGTTTTAGCCGATGTGGATGTACTCGACACGCTTTCAAAACGAGAATTTGCCGCGGGTTATGCCGAAGTCGTCAAATATGGGCTGATCTCGGACGCCCCCTTCTTCAATTGGCTTGAGGCGCATCATTCAGGCATTTTTGCCGGAGGACCTGATCGAGTTCATGCGATCGAGGTTTCATGTAAGGCTAAAGCCGCGATTGTGATGCGCGATGAGCGCGAGGATGGTGATCGCGCTTTGCTTAACCTTGGACATACCTTCGCGCATGCCTTCGAGCGTATCGTGGCTTATGACGGCGCTCGTTTGGTACATGGCGAGGCGGTCGCCATTGGCC
>DAIOVR010000283.1:0-1399 GCA_036758905.1 Beijerinckiaceae bacterium
TCTTACAAAAAATGGGCGCCGAAGTTGTGGCCGCCTGTTTTGTGATTGATCTTCCGGAACTTGGCGGGCGCGCCAAATTAGAGGCGCTTGGCGTGCCTGTTCGAACCTTGATTGCGTTTGACGGCCATTGAGTCCCTTCATCTCGATAAAAAGAAAGTAAAGCGTATGATTGCTGATCTCAAAGACAAGGTCGTTCTCGTGACCGGCGGCTCGACGGGTATTGGAGCTGCTGCAGCAAAGGCCTTCGCCGCGAATGGCGCAAAGGTGATGGTTCATTACAATGCCTCGAAGTCAGAAGCAGAAGCTGTTTGTGCGGCGATCATCGCAGAAGGTGGAGAAGCTGCGATTTGTCATGGCGATGTGATGGACAAAGCGGTGCCTGCTCGGATTGTATCGGAAACAGTGAAGCAGTTCGGTCGGCTCGATGTTTTAATCAACAATGCAGGCGGTATGTTGGGTCGTAAAATGCTCCCGGACATTACCGATGAGCATTATGATCGCGTGCTCGATCTCAACATCCGCTCGGTGATCAAATTCATGCAGTCCGCTGCGGATGTCATGAAGGCGCAAGGCTCTGGCAACATCATCAACGTATCGTCGATTGCGGCGCGTAATGGCGGCGGTGGTGGTGCGGTGTTGTACGCGTCAACCAAGGCCTTCGTGTCGGCTTTTACGAAAGGCATGGCGAAGGAATTGATCGGCTCCCATATCCGCGTCAATGCGGTTTCACCCGGTACAATCGCAACGCCATTTCATGAGCGTTACTCAAACGCTCAACAGATTGAAACGATGCGTCAGACGATACCCATGGGACGCCTCGGCGTGGCCGAAGAATGCGCCGGCACGTTCCTCTATCTCGCCTCCGATAGTCTGTCCGGCTACGTCACCGGACAGATCATTGAGGTCAATGGCGGGCAGTTGATGCCTTAATTGGCAAAGCGGAAATGCAACACGTCGCCATCGGCGACGATATATTCCTTGCCTTCAAGGCGGAACTTTCCAGCCTCGCGCGCACCGGCTTCGCCTTTGTTGGCGATGTAGTCGGCATAGGCGATCGTTTCGGCGCGGATATAGCCCTTTTCGAAATCCGTATGGATAACGCCTGCGGCCGCGGGGCCTTTGGTGCCTTTTGAAATCGTCCAGGCACGCGCCTCTTTAGGGCCGACGGTGAAATAGGTCACCAGATCCAAGAGCTCATAGCCCGCGCGGATAACGCGGTTAAGACCCGGCTCATCGAGGCCAACGGCATCCAAGTAATCTTTTTGGTCGGATGCTTCCATTACGGCGATTTCGCTCTCGATTTGGGCCGAGACGACGACGGCTTTAGCGCCTTCCTTTTTCGCGTAGTCCATCACTTTGGCTGAGAACGCATTGCCATCATGCGCGGATGCTTCCTCGA
>DAIOVR010000284.1:0-1396 GCA_036758905.1 Beijerinckiaceae bacterium
ACGGCTGAAGAAGCGAAAAAAATTCTCGTTTCATCATGGCTATTGAAAAGAGGGCCGGAGAAGGTTCACGTTTTTCATCTCAGAAAATGGGCGCCATGGCTTTGTGCTTATACCGGCGCCCGTATTAGTGAAATATGTCAATTACGGAAGCAGGATGTTCGCCAGTATGAAGATATCTGGTGTCTCCACCTAACCCCGTCCGCGGGGTCGATTAAGACAAAATCATATCGAATTGTTCCAATCCATCCTCAGCTAATAACTCTCGGGTTCCTTGAATTTGTGAAGTTACAGCCCGACGGTTGTCTTTTCAGCCACGATTTGGACCCCGGAGGGGCTCGGTATAGGCCCAAACTTGTGACAACTTGGGTACGTTCAATCGGGATTGAGGATCGAGATATTTCTCCCAATCATGCTTGGAGGCACCGATTTAAGTCACTTTGTCGTCAATATGCAATTCCAACGGAGTATCAAAACGCTATTACAGGTCATGAGAATGACCGAAGCATAGCCAATAGTTATGGCGATTTCCCAATTTTGGCCCTGCATCGCGAGATACTAAAATTACCTAAAATTAGGTTGCCGACAGAGGAGGCTCATAAATTTTAATGTAATTGGTGTTGGTTTCTATTGGTTAATAGCCAATGCATCCTTAGCGTCTCGACGAATTCGTTCAACCATTGAGCGCACGCCGTTAGAGCGTTGCGGCGTGAGATGTTCGGCCAAACCTATGCGGCGAAACAGATCCAGCGCATCAAGTGCCAAGATGTCGGAAGCGCTGCGGCCTGAATAAAGCGCAAGGGTAAGCGCCACCAAGCCTTTGACGATGTGCGCGTCGCTTTGGCCACGAAAGGAGAGAACAGGCTCTATGCCATCATTATTGATTGAAGTGATCACCCAGACTTGCGATGCACAGCCTTTGACGCGTGTATCTTCGTTCATTTCGCTTTCTTCAAGCGGCGGCAAATCTTTGCCGAGCTCGATCAGATAGCGATAACGGTCTTCCCAATCCTCGAGGAAGCCGAAATTTTCCATGATTTCATTAAAGCTTGCAGCCATCTCACGCCCCTTATTCAGAGCATGGGTTTAAAGCGTGTAAGCGGATTGGTCGAGGTTAAATCTTTTTCTGGCCTGTTGCCGGCAGCGCAGGGGCTGTTTCGCGCCGCGGTGGCAGCGGAATGGCGGTTGTATCCGGCAAAGCGTCAGCCAAAGTTACAGGCCGCGATTTTGATGGGACTGCGGCATCATTGCTGGCTTCGTTTAACAAAGCGGCGAGAGGATCCGAGCCATCCGTCGGCTTTAACGCCGAGGCTGCGGCATCAAGGCAGGCTTTTTCATGGCCCTTACACGCTGCAATAGCCGCGCGACCGATGGTTTCAACGGCGGATGGGGCCTGCGT
>DAIOVR010000285.1:0-1328 GCA_036758905.1 Beijerinckiaceae bacterium
ATTTCATTTTCCAAAACCAACCGCACAACGCCCAACGCTGCACGACGCAACGCATAAGGATCTTTCGAGCCAGTAGGCTTTTCATCAATCGCCCAGAAGCCAACAAGCGTGTCGAGTTTATCGGCCAGTGCAACGGCAATTGAAACGTGATCCGTCGGCACGATATCACTCGGGCCTTGCGGCTTGTAATGCTCTTCAATCGCCGCTGCGACGCTTGGTGCTTCGCCTTGGCGTGTCGCGTAATAGCGGCCCATCAGACCTTGCACTTCGGGGAATTCGCCAACCATTTCGGAGACGAGATCGGCCTTGCATAAAAGCGCTGCTCGTGCGGCTTGCGTGACATCCGCTTTGACGATGGGAGCGAGTTCTTTGGCCAATGCAACGATACGTTCAACGCGCTCATATTGCGTGCCGAGTTTCGCGTGGAAGGTAATGCTTTTGAGCTTTTCCAACCGGTCTTCGAGCTTCACTTTCAGATCGGTTTCCCAGAAGAATTTCGCGTCCGACAAGCGCGCGCGGACCACGCGTTCATTGCCGCCAATGATGGTGGCGCCGTCATCTTTCGCGATCATGTTCGAGGTAAGCAGGAATTTATTGGCGAGCGTGTTCGAACCTGCTTTGCGCAGCACAAAACATTTCTGATTGGCGCGGATCGTGGCGCGGATAACTTCCGGCGGAATATCCAGAAAGCGTTCTTCAAACGAGCCCATCAACACCACGGGCCATTCGACGAGGCCTGCGACTTCTTCCAGCAGCGCTTCGTCTTCGACAAGTTCCAAGCCTTGCGCGAAAGCAAGGTGGCGCGAGTCATTGGCGATGACTTCTTTGCGGCGATCGGTGGAGAGGACCACCTTGGCGGCTTCGAGCTTGGCGACGTAATCCTCATAGCGGCGCACATGGATCGGCGCGGGTGCGAGAAAGCGATGGCCATAGGTGATGTCGCCGGAATGCAAGCCGTCCACCTCGAAAGGAATGATCTCGGGTGTTTCGGTATCAGAGCCGAAGGTGCAGAGAATCGAGTGCAACGGACGCACCCAGCGCAACGCGCCTGCTTCAGACGAGGCTTTGCCCCAACGCATGCTTTTGGGCCATGGGAACGCTTTGATGATGCCCGGAATAATCTCGGCAATCACATCAGGCGTAGGCCGACCTTTGCTCTCGACTATAGCGATATAAAAATCGCCTTTTTTCGGATCAGTTTGAATCGTGGCTTGCGAGAGATCGGTAAGCCCTGCGCCTTTCAAGAAGCCATCAATCGCCTGCTGCGGTGCGCCGACGCGCGGGCCTTTCTTTTCTTCCTTCACATCGGGTTGATGCGCGGGAAGGCC
>DAIOVR010000286.1:0-1322 GCA_036758905.1 Beijerinckiaceae bacterium
ATTGCCAACGAACGCCCTGCTCTGGCAAGCCGACAAACATATAGCCTGGAAATAGAGGCTCGAAATTTCCTTTTGCCCCAGGGCCAGAAATTCGGCTATTTTTCTTATTAATATTACGAATCAACGGATAAAAACTGTCTATGCCCTGTAATTTTAGGCTCAGGACTCATTGATTGAGCCAGAAGATGACGGTTGCGGCGATGCAGATTGCGGACATGAAGGTGTGTGCGCAGCGGTCGTAGCGGGTGTGGATGCGGCGCCAGTCCTTCAGCCTGCCGAACATGTTCTCAATTTTGTGCCGGCGACGGTAGAGCACTGTGTCGTGAGGGATTTGCGTCTTGCGATTGGCCTTGGAAGGGATGCAGGCCTCGATTTTGCGTTCAGCCAGGGCAGCGCGGAACCAGTCGGCGTCGTACCCTTTGTCGCCGAGCAGGGATTTGGCCTTCGGGAAAGCGTCGATCATCAGCGCCGCACCCTTGAAATCGCTCATCTGGCCTTCGCTGAGTAGCATGATCAGAGGCCGGCCATTGCCATCGCAAACCGCGTGCAGCTTGGAGTTCAGGCCACCCTTGGTTCGCCCGATACGGCGGGGAACAGCCCCTTTTTGAGCAAACTGGCTGCCGTTCTGTGTGCCTTGAGGTGGGTCGCATCGATCATCAACTGGTCTGGCTTTCCGCCCTTGGCTGCCAAAGCCGCGAAGATTTTATCGAACACGCCCAAACGGCTCCAACGGATGAACCGGTTGTAGATTGTCTTGGGTGGACCGTACTCGGCAGGAACATCACGCCACCGCAGGCCATTGCGGATCACGAAGATAATGCCGCTGATGACCCGGCAATCGTCAACCCGTGGAACCCCGTGCGACAGCGGAAAATATGGCTCAATCCGGCGCATTTGCACCTCCGATAACCAGATCAGATCACTCATGGCAGCGCCTCCTCACGCCGCCATTGAATCAACCAAATGCTATCTCTGCAAGCGATTTAATAGGTCCTGAGCCTAGATTGGAAGAAGCGTATTGGTGTTTTCTAAAAACGACTAAAGCTGCATACCAATTTAACCCCATTGCATTACGTCCGTAAATTAAATGTCAGAATGCTCGATTAATATAACTACTTATGTAATTACATAAAATAAGCTAATTGGTTCATCAAATAGATTTATTGGCTATAATTAGCGTATTGGGCGACTGCCCTAATAGGTCTTGAATATATCGGAATAGAAAGGTCTAAGCTTTAAGGAGACGGGTTTTGAGTGAAGAGTGGCTAGCGCGGCGCCTAGCTGCACAAAAGGGCAGGCCGCCTGACAAACGTCGCCAAACG
>DAIOVR010000287.1:0-1281 GCA_036758905.1 Beijerinckiaceae bacterium
TGATGATCGTGATCGGCGAGAAGAAGCGTAGCCATCAGAATACTCCTGCTTCGGTCTTGAGCTTTGAAACGAGTTCGGCAACAGAGCCAACTTTCACACCCGCTTTGCGGCCCGGAGGCTCGGCGGTGGTTACCACTTTCAGGCGGGGCGTGACATCAACACCATAATCGGCAGGCGTCTTTTCATCGATTGGCTTTTTCTTAGCCTTCATAATATTCGGCAGCGAAGCGTAGCGTGGCTCGTTCAACCGAAGATCCGTCGTCACAATGGCGGGTGATTTCAGCTCAACCGTTTGCAAGCCACCGTCAACTTCGCGCGTGACCGTAATCATGCCATCGCCGATCTCGATTTTGGAAGCGAAGGTTCCTTGCGGCCAACCCAAAAGGGCAGCCAACATTTGGCCCGTCGCATTTGCGTCATCGTCAATGGCCTGCTTGCCGAGGATCATCAGACCCGGACCTTCGGCCTCCGCAACACCCTTCAAAATCTTGGCAACGGCGAGAGGCTCGACGACGTCGTCAACCTTAACCAGAATGCCGCGATCCGCACCCATGGCCAACCCGGTCCGGAGCGTTTCAGCGGCACCCGCAGGTCCAATCGACACCACGATCACCTCATCCGCTTTGCCTGCTTCCTTGATACGAAGCGCTTCTTCGACGGCGATTTCGTCGAAGGGGTTCATGGACATTTTCACATTGGCAAGATCAACGCCCGAGCCGTCCGGCTTCACGCGGATTTTCACATTGTAATCGACGACCCGTTTAACCGGCACAATTATCTTCATCATCATCATCCTAAAGAGCCGAGCGAGAACCTTCGTTAAGATCCAAACCGAGACAATGTCTCAGGCTTTGCGATCTTCGCACAAGACGCGGCGACCTAATAACCGATGGCGCATATTGTCAACGCTTTGTGCGTCAAACAATAGACCAAGCGCGACGATGTTTGTCGGAAATTGGATACCGATGTTTATCGGTTCTGGCCGGGCACCCAAAGCACGTCGCCCTCACCCCGCCGATTAACATAGCGCGAGGCGACGAACAGGAAGTCCGAGAGGCGGTTAATATAGTGCAGAGCAGGCTCGCTCACCGTCTCGTCCGGCAGGCTTGCCAATTCCACCATCAAGCGCTCAGCGCGGCGGGAAACCGTGCGGGACAGGTGCAAAGCGGCTGCCGCTGGCGCGCCGCCCGGTAACACGAAGGAACGCAGAGGCTTTAGCTCCTTATTGAGCGTATCAATTTCAGCCTCAATCCGCTCGACCTGCGACGCAATAATGCGCAA
>DAIOVR010000288.1:0-1274 GCA_036758905.1 Beijerinckiaceae bacterium
GCTTAACTTCCCAAATTGGATTTGATGATTTTCTAAAAGTCGATATCCGGGTGGGGACGATTGTTGCTGCTGAACCGTTTCCGGAAGCGCGTAAGCCCGCCATTAAATTAAGAATCGATTTTGGCGGTGATATCGGCGTGAAGCGTTCATCCGCACAGATTACGGAAAACCATACACCAGAGGCTCTTGTTGGCACCCAAGTCTTGGCGGTTGTGAATTTTCCACCCCGTCAAATCGGCCCTTTTATGTCGGAAGTTTTAACGCTTGGTGTGCCGGATGAAAACGGCAAGGTCATGTTAATCAGACCCGACCGCCCAGTACCTACAGGCGGCCGGCTCTACTAACGGTAACCGATTACTCTGCTGCCATCGCCTTTGGTGTGACGGCTGCGGTGTAAGCGTCAAGCATCGTGCGCGATACGGCGCCCGGAGTGAAGCTGTAAGAACCAACTTCAGAAACCGGGGTTACTTCGGCACCTGTGCCACAGATAAAGCATTCCTGAAAACCAGCTAGTTCTTCCGGCATAATGCGACGCTCATGGACTGCGATGCCATGTTCTTTAGCAAGCGCGATAATCGTTTGGCGTGTAATGCCATTCAAGAAACAATCAGCAATTGGCGTATGCAGCTCGCCGTCCTTCACAAAGAAGATATTCGCTCCGGTGCATTCGGCGACACGACCTTGCCAATCAAGCATCATCGCATCGGCGTAACCTTTTTTCTCGGCGCGGTGTTTCGATATTGTGCAGATCATATAAAGGCCTGCCGCCTTTGCATGGACAGGGGCCGTAACTGGATCTGGACGACGATAATCGGCAATATCAATCCGAATACCCTTCATTTTTTGGGCGGTATCGAACATGGATGGCCAATCCCACGTGGCAATTGCAACATGGATCGTGGCGTTCTGCGCCGAAATCGCCATCATTTCACTGCCGCGCCATGCGACCGGACGAACATAACAATTTTTGAAGCCGTTCTTGGCGACGACGAGGTCCTTCGCCGCATTAAGTTCAGCGACCGTATAGGGGATATCGAACCCAAGAATTTCCGCAGAATGAAGAAAACGCTCCGAATGTTCGGTTGATTTGAAAATCTGTCCACCATAGGCCCGTTCGCCCTCAAAAACCGACGAGCCATAATGCAATCCATGGCTAAGGACGTGGAGTTTGGCGTCTTTCCAGTCAACGAGTTTACCGTCGAGCCAGATATAGCCGTCACGGAGGTCAAAAGGGATCACGGACATAGGGCGCTCCATAAGATTGTGGCGATCAT
>DAIOVR010000289.1:0-1199 GCA_036758905.1 Beijerinckiaceae bacterium
CAATCTTGTCCGTACCAATGCGCGGCGTACCGATATCGACGCGATACTCGCTCACACTGCCACCATTGGCGCGTACCTGATCGATCAAGGACAATAAGGGCGAGCCAAAAGGCACAATTTCAGCCAAGCGATGCCGCCTTAAAACAGAGCGGCTCATTTGAAAAAACGATTGTGCTGCCAAATTGGCTTCAACAACACGATTATCGTTACCCACAACAATCACGGGCAAGGGCAAGACGTTCAAAATCGCCTCGCTTCGATTTTCAACCAACCCTAAGCGACCAGTGGACGGTATCGTCATGCCGCGCTCCGCGTTGGCTTGGTCTGATATAACAGTTTCAACAATTGAATGACCCTTGTCGGCGAATTCGACGTCACGATCTCTTGGCGCCATTCGGAATGGTCTTCTTCTGACAGGCTGAGTGCATCATCCGCATAGGCCGCGATATGCTTGCGCGCATGGCGGATCCCCGTTTCAATCCCCATCGCCGATAACAAGCCTTCGTAATGCTCTATGGCGGCCTCAAGCCTAATTTCGGCCTTGGGCTCCGAGATGGTATTGCCACCCTCTAATCCACGGGCAATTTGGCCAACCAACCAAGCGCGGCCTAACGCGGAACGTCCGATCATCACGCCATCGGCATTTGATGAATCGAGCATCGCCTTTGCGTCAGACAATGAATGGCAATCTCCGTTAGCGATAACCGGAATGGTGACAGCTTCTTTGACGGCGCGGATAGCGCTCCAATCTGCTTGGCCTTTATAAAATTGGCAGCGTGTTCGACCATGAACCGTAATCAGTTTAACACCCTGCGCCTCAGCACGGCGGGCAAGTTCCGGCGCGTTTATTGAACGCTCATCCCAACCTAGACGCATTTTAACGGTTATAGGGATCGACACCGCACCGACGGTAGCCTCAATCAGCCGCTCGGCGTGATCAAGATCCCGCATCAAGGCTGAGCCTGCATAACCACCCGTCACCCTTTTAGCCGGGCAACCCATATTGATATCGATAACGGAAGCGCCGGTTGCTTCAGCAAGACGGGCAGCTTCACCCATCCAATGCGGCTCGCAACCTGCGATTTGAACGACATGTTGATCAATACCGTTACCTTCAGCGCGTAACCGAGATTCCTCGGATCCGCGCACAAAATCATCGGAAGCGACCATTTCTGAAACAACGAGCGATGCGCCAAAAC
>DAIOVR010000290.1:0-1176 GCA_036758905.1 Beijerinckiaceae bacterium
AAGGGCCTCTATAAACGCCTATGGTCGATCCAAAGCTCCGGTATCGCGGCATGACCAACGAGGCCCTTCCGACGCCCGCCAAGGCTCTTCCTGGGGCTCCAAAGACACCTTTAACGCTTCCCTTCATGACCCGTAGCGATCAAGAGTTTTTGCCCTCCGCGCTTGAGATTTTAGAACGCCCCGCCTCCCCGATAGCGTTAGCATTGCTCGTGTCTATTTGTGCGATGGTAGTGTTGGCGCTCGCTTGGAGCTGGTTCGGGTTGACCGATATCGTGGCCATCGCCCAAGGAAAAATTCAACCCTCAGGTCGAGTGAAAACCGTTCAGCCTTTAGAAGGCGGCCGGATTACGAAAATTCTTGCAATCAATGGGCAAAAAGTAACGGAGAGCGAAATCCTCATCACTTTGCAGGACAATGAAGCGCAAGCCGATGCAGATTCCGTCGCCGCGCAATTGATCAATGCACGCGCCGAGGCGTTGCGGCGCGCAACCGTCGTCGCAGCAGCCGCCACGCCCAGTGTTTTACCGAAAATCGCATGGCCCGATCTTATCCCTGCATCCGTGCGAGCTCGTGAAGAAGCCGTTCTGGCGACTGACCTTAACAGCCTCGCTGCGCAACTGGCATCTATTGAAGCCCAAAGAAGCCAGAAATTGGCCGAGCGGGATCGGTTGAAAGAAACCATTGCAGCACAAGAGGCCTTGGTGACGATTTTGAGCGACCGCGTCGATATGCGCCAAGCGCTTCAACAAAGCGCGTCAGGCACCAAAGCAAGCCTGATCGATG
Source organism: Beijerinckiaceae bacterium (assembly GCA_036758905.1). Lineage (GTDB taxonomy): Bacteria > Pseudomonadota > Alphaproteobacteria > Rhizobiales > Beijerinckiaceae > CAIUPE01. The sequence continues at coordinate 784 of DAIOVR010000290.1, forward strand.
CGCTTGAATCGCAAGCCTATCAACGCACGTTTCTAGCAACCGAACGTGGCCAATTTACCGAAGCCGAACGCGGTATCGACGCACTCGCGGCAGAAGCCAGAAGGACATTAAATGCGTTCATTGCCGAGAATTCGGCGAAAGGCTCCGACGCCCAAAAGCTCGCCGACGAGGCGGCCCCTCGGTTTCAGAAGGCGAAAATCCGCGTCAACAATCTCGTTATCCGCAGCCCTGTAGCGGGCACGGTGCAGGCCTCCTCCGTGATTAATGTAGGACAGGTGCTCAACGCTGGCCAAGAAGCCATGCGGATCGTGCCCGATGATGCTGTGTTGGAGGTTGAAACCTATTTGCCAAATAAAGACATCGGATTCGTGCACGAGGGGCAAAAGGCTTCGA
>DAIOVR010000291.1:0-1156 GCA_036758905.1 Beijerinckiaceae bacterium
AGGTTAATTTCCGTTCGCGACCAAACAGAAAAGCCTTCGATTATATCGTGGGAATGGGCGTTTTGACCATAAAATGACCAAAAAACCTCATAAAAGGGGGATTAGGCTCGATTTTTGGGATTATTCAGCAAATAAGGACATCACTGAATCACCCTTGCTAATACGAGACAGGGTCTCGGCAAGGATGGGTGCGACGCTTAATTGGCGAATTTTGCCTACTTTTAAGGCTTCTGTGCTTAAAGGGATAGTGTCGGTCACCACGAGCTCGTCGAGCTCCGAGGCAGCGATTCTGGCAACTGCACCGCCAGAAAGCACAGCATGGGTACAGTAGGCGGTTACACCCTTGGCGCCGCGGTCTTTAAGCGCTTCCGCAGCCTTGCACAAGGTTCCGCCGGTATCAATGATGTCATCCATGATCACGCAATGACGGCCTTCTACTTCACCGATTAAATGCATCACTTCTGAGACATTGGCCTTGGGGCGGCGTTTATCAATAATTGCTAAATCTGTACCTAATTGCTTCGCCATTGCGCGGGCACGGACGACGCCGCCGATATCAGGAGAGACAATAATTAACTCTTTTTGAGTCTTCTGAGCTTGCAAGTCAGCCAGCAAAACAGGAGAGGCATAAATGTTGTCAACCGGAATATCGAAGAAGCCTTGAATTTGGTCGGCGTGGAGATCCATGGTTAAAACGCGCTCGATTCCTGCTACGGATTGCAACATATTGGCGACGATTCTGGCTGAAATTGCCACCCGCGCAGAGCGTGGCCGACGATCTTGTCGAGCATATCCGAAGTAAGGGATCACTGCGGTTATACGCCCCGCAGATGCTCGCTTTAGAGCATCGATCATGATCATCAGCTCCATCAAATTATCATTGGTAGGAGCACAAGTGGATTGGATTACTACAACGTTTTTGCCCCGAACGTTCTCTTGAATTTCGACCTGAATTTCGCCATCCGAAAACCGTCCAACAAAGGCTTTTCCCATTGCAAGGTTGAGCTCTTTAGCAACCGCATGCGCCAACGTGGGATTTGCATTGCCAGTGAAAAGGGTTAGATGGTCAGCATTCATATGGGAGATATGGGCTATTAGTTAGGGGTTCAGAATCCAAAGATATCTTTATATTTCTGCAGAATTTGGCAGGGGAAGA
>DAIOVR010000292.1:0-1125 GCA_036758905.1 Beijerinckiaceae bacterium
CCATTAACGGTGTGCCACCAAAGCCATTCACTAGCAGTATAACCGACTTACCCGGCCCAATCCAAAGATCGTTAAGAATGGCTCCCGTCATCTCGGCAGCAATGTCATCCGCGCTTGTAAGCTTGAGGCGGCGGCGGCCGGGCTCCCCATGAATACCTACTCCCATTTCTATCTCGTCATCTCCGATCGCGAAAGTGGGTTTGCCTGCCGCAGGGACCGTACAGGATGTCAGAGCAACACCGATGGATCGCGTTCGTTTGTTCACGTTTGTGCCAAGCGCTTGCAGGGCGTCGATGTCACGCCCTTCTTCCGAGGCTGCGCCAACAATTTTTTCAACAATAACCGTGCCTGCCACGCCGCGCCGGCCGATGGAATAGGTCGAGGATTCAACCGCCACGTCATCATCAATGATCACTGTCCGGACTGTGCCTGACGTCATCTCTGCGGCCATCTCAAAATTCATCACATCGCCTTCATAATTTTTGACAATGTAGAGAACGCCGGCGCCGGTCTCTACCGCTTCAGCGGCCGCGACCATCTGATCAGGGGTCGGTGAAGTAAACACCTGTCCGGGGCAGGCTGCATCAAGCATACCACGACCAACAAAGCCTGCATGCATCGGTTCATGTCCAGAACCACCGCCGGAGATGATGCCTACTTTTCCTTTGGACAGTTCCCGACGGCGAATAAATTTATGCTCATCGCCCAAAGATACGATCTCGGAATGGGTAGCAACAAAGCCGTCTAGCGCTTCGGTCAGAATTGTATCTACGCTGTTTATTAATTTTTTCATAGGCCCCCCTTTGTACGCCCTTTTAAGGTTCTTATAGCTTTGATTCTGTATCGTCGATTAGTCGACTTAGATTACGCAACAAACCATCGAGCAAAGTATCAATGACCGCGTTTTTTATCGGGTCATTAAAATCGGGTACATCCAATATAATTCTACGCGTCGCCGAACTATCGCTGATCAGTTTTAGGCGCTCAGGATGTGCGAGGCCATAATAATCCAGAAATGACCGTCTTTCAGCATCTGAAAAATGGCACACTTCGAAAATCGCTACGACATGTTGCGCGGGCACCGGCATCGGATAGGCGGGATTGGCCAATTGAGAAATAAAGGAT
>DAIOVR010000293.1:0-1123 GCA_036758905.1 Beijerinckiaceae bacterium
ACAACTTCATCGCGTCGCGGCCTTTGACGGTAAATTTAGCGAACGCGCTTTGATCGAAAAGGCCTACTGCTTCGCGTACGGCTTTGCATTCGTCGCGTGAGTTATCGAACCAATTCGGCTTGCCGAAAGTGTATTCGTATTTAGGCTCTTGGCCTGCACGCGCGAACCAGTTCGGGCGCTCCCAGCCCGCGACTTCGCCGAAGCAGGCGCCTGCCGAGGCGATGCGATCATGTAGGGCGGTTTTGCGGACGCCGCGCGAGGTTTCATATTGTTTGAACGGCCAATGCATCGCGTAGAGAAGGCCCAAGGCTTCCGACACGCGCGGGATCAAAAAGTGTTTTGTGTTTTGATGCGGATAGAGACGATTGATATCGACATCCCACAAATCAAACGGAGGCTCGCCTTGCGTGATCCAATGCGCCAGCGCCATGCCTGCGCCGCCACCCGATTGAATGCCGATGGAATTGAAGCCTGCGGCAACGAATACGCCCTTCACTTCCGGCGCTGGTCCTAAAATATAACGCTGGTCTGCGGTGAAGCTTTCAGGGCCATTGAAGAATTTGCGGATGCCAACCTTTTCGAGCGATGGAATACGCTTCATCGCGTCTTCTAAAATCGGAGCGAAGTGATCGAAATCTTCCGGCAATTCGCCGAATTCGAAATCGGCGGGAATACCATCGAGCGCCCATGGCTTGGCTTTGGGTTCGAACGCACCGAGCAGCAGCTTGCCTGCATCTTCTTTGTAATAGGCGCAATGGTCCATGTCGCGCATGACGGGGAGATCGGGCGTCATGCCTTCCATCGGATCGGTGACGATGTAGAAATGCTCGCAGGCTTGTAATGGCACATCGACACCGATGGTGCGGGCAAGCGAGCGCGTCCACATGCCGCCCGCGATCACGACCTTGTCGGCTTTGATGATGCCTTCAGCGGTTTCAACGCCGACCGCGCGGCCATTCTCGACGATGATCTTTTCAACGAGCATATTCTCGTGAATGGCAACGCCCGACATACGCGCGCCTTTGGCGAGTGCCATGGTTGTATCAATCGGGTTGCACTTGCCGTCGGACGGATACCAGACGGCGCCAATGACATCATCAACATTCATCAAAGGCCATTTGGC
>DAIOVR010000294.1:0-1100 GCA_036758905.1 Beijerinckiaceae bacterium
GCCGCAATCGGGATCACACGGGGCTTCTTCGCCTCAGGCACTTCGCGCACCAATTCGACGTGCAGCAAGCCGTTTTCGAGGCTTGCACCCGTCACTTGCACATGATCGGCGAGCTGGAAACGCCGGACAAAAGCCCGTGCGGCAATGCCTTGATGTAAGACTTCGCGCTTTGCGACATGGCCATCGGCCTGCTTATCACCTGAAATGGTAAGCGTATTTTCTTTGACTTCGATCGAGAGATCGGGTTCGCCAAAGCCCGCAACCGCCACCGTAATCCGATAGGCGTTTTCGTCGGTTCGCTCGATATTATAGGGTGGGTAGGTCGTAGCCTCCGGCCCCGTTGCTTGATCAAGCAAAGAAAAGATACGGTCAAATCCGATGGTTGACCGATAAAGGGGAGAGAGATCAAAGTGACGCATATGCATATCCTCCAAAAGAAGCGACATGAAGTCGTAAGGTTCGTCCCGTTGGGCCCGAACCGTTAGACGGACAACCGGAATGGTCTGTCCATGCTTGAGGTAGGGAGCGTAATGCTGGGCTTCAAGGGGTGTGTTGGAGGATTATGTGAAGCTGAGCGCCAGACCCAATCTTGTCGCCATTCCTGAAAATCCTTTGCCGGAGGCTGGTAAGGTTGAATGGGTTAAAACCAGAGACGGATTAACCTTACGCGTCGCCTCTTGGTCGCCAATCCAAGCGAGCAACGGCAAAGTCATCGTCGTGATGCAAGGCCGCACGGAATTTATCGAGCGCTATTCTGAATCCATCGCCGAATTACTGAAGCGCGGCTTTCACGTCATGGCCTTTGATTGGCGCGGGCAGGGCGGCTCTGAGCGTTTGCTCGCCAATCCGAGAAAGGGCCACGTTGCTCAATTTGACGATTACAGGTTCGATCTCTCGGCTATTCTCGACGTGATCACGGATCGCTTCGGCGGTCTTCAGCGCATGGCCTTGGCGCATTCCATGGGCGGAGCCGTGCTGCTGCGTGCTTTATCTCAGAACGATTCCCTATTTGAGCGATGTGTCTTATCCGCCCCAATGATCGGCCTTTCGATGGTCAAGCGGCCAAGAATGGCCCATTTCGCCGCCAATCTACTCGCCCT
>DAIOVR010000295.1:0-1062 GCA_036758905.1 Beijerinckiaceae bacterium
AGATCAAAACCGCTGATGCGCTCATCGCTTTAAGCGATCATGTAGCGAAAGAGGCCGTTCGCCTTTATGGCTTTCCAGCCGATCGCATTTATACGATACCGCATGGTGCCTTTACATTTGGCGAACAAATTATCGCGCCGCGACGGTTTCCCATTAATCGTCCTTTTAAGTTGCTCTTCTTTGGCCGCATCGTTGCCTATAAGGGGCTCGGCCTGTTGCTCGACGCCTATAAAATTCTTCTTAAGCAAGGTTGGTCGTTTGAACTGTCGATTGTCGGATCGGGCGACTTATCACCTTATCGCGACAAGCTAATGGATTTAGTGGGCGTTACCATTCATAATGGTTGGGTAGATGACACGGAAATTTCGGATGCGTTGATTGATGCCGACGCAGTTGTTTTACCCTATATCGAAGCAAGCCAGTCCGGCGTTGCAGCCTCCGCCTTCTCGGCAGCGCTTCCCGTCATTGCAACGCCCGTTGGTGGATTGGTCGAACAAGTAGCTGATGGTGAGACAGGCCTTATTGCGGAGGATGTAACGGCTGAAGCGTTGGCCGCGTCGATCATGCGTCTTGTTGCATCACCCAAGCTTTACGAACACTGTTCGAAGGGCGCTTTAAACCATGCGCGAAATGCCCTTGATTGGAGCGTTATTTCACGCCGTGTGGGTGGTATTATTGATGAGGTTGTAAGGCGTCCAAGGCGCGGTGCCGAGGCATGAAGCCTGCAATATCAACAAATATCGGATCAGCACCTTCATCCTATGTTGAATCAGGCCTGTTGCGATTGAAGGCCTGGCGGGGGTTAAGCTATCTTAGTCATCCCGCAGCCTATGCAATTGGTGCGGCAATCGTTACAGCACTCAGCGCTGGCACAACCTTTGTGGCACCTATGCTGCTCGGGCCTGAATCCTTTGGTGCCTTTTCTCTCTTAACGACCTTCTTCCAATTAACGGCACGAAGTGATTTCGGACTATCACAACTTGCTGACCGTGAATTGGCACTAGGAACGAACAGCCAATATGGCGCTCACAATATTCTTGAAGCCCGCTTGCTTCTCGGGGG
>DAIOVR010000296.1:0-1058 GCA_036758905.1 Beijerinckiaceae bacterium
CGATGATAACGGCCAGTAACGACGCTCCAACCGATGCCATGACGCTGTTGCCAAAACGCAAAAGAAATTCATCACGTACCGTTGAGACTTGAAAGATCGTGTCCGGCGAAAGACCAAGCGAGCGCCACCCTTTCCAATCGCCCTGAAAGCGGCCGATAAAGGGAATGATGTCGCCTTGGGTGACGTTTACAGCGGTTTTAAACGATGTCGAAATCGTCCAATAAATCGGGAAGAGGCAAATAAAGGCCCATGTCAGAAGCGCGGCATAAATGAGAATTTTTGCCGTTGCTCTGCTCCAATTCCAAGGCTGCGATGCACGGCGACGAGCAGCATAGGCTTCGCTTGCAGTGGTCATTGGGCAGCCTCCCGGCGCATAAAGCGGCCAACCAGATTAAGCAGGATCGTGATGAAGATAATGATGATGATGAGGTACACTTCAGCGGCCATGGTGCCATAGCCGACATTGGACCTGTCACGGTATTCGCGGAAAATGAAACTCGACACCGTATCGGTTGCGCCACCGGGGCCACCGGATGTTGTGTTGATGACGATATCAGCCAGTTTCAATTGAAAAATAATCCGCAACACAATGGTCGTTACGCTGACGGGCAGCATCAACGGAAACGTGATGTGCCAAAAAGAAGTCCATCCCGCTGCGCCATCAACCTTAGCTGCTTCTTGAATATCTTTTGGCATGGCTTGGAGACCAGCCAAGATCAATATGATCATGAAGGGCAGCCATACCCAGGCATCGAGGGCTAAAATGTTAAAACGAGCAATCCATGGGGTTGCGAAAAAAGCTGGATTTTCCCAGCCTAGGTGACGCGCTAGGCTGGCCAGTGGACCAAACCGAAATTCCATCAACGATTTGCCGATCATCCAACTGACGGCAACGGGGCTCAGCATAAAGGGCAACAAAAAGGCGACGCGGAAAAATTTACGCGCGCGGATATCGGCATTGAGCAACAGGGCCAAGCCAAAGGCGAGCGTATATTGGAGCAAGACACTTGCGACATAGAAGGTCATGTTACGCAGCGCGTTCCAAAAATAGGAATCGT